>WFWG01000097.1 GCA_015491235.1 Ardenticatenaceae bacterium | reverse complement strand
CCTTCTGTGAGCAGGAGACGTTACCAAACGCAATTGGTATTACGTAGTCGGGTGTTGTGCCAACGGAAAAAAAGAGGAGTGGGGGAGGCGAAATTCCTTACTAGGGGGGAGACCATTTTCCCCCCTAGGGGGGATGACAGAGACCCTAAAACTCCGATAAGATGAAGAAAAGAACAGTAGGCTTTCAGCAACAGCTTCCACGGGTGAAGGAGATGAGAAAATGAGCACCATGAACGCGGACAAGGTGTTGGACTGCAGTGGACTTCTGTGCCCACTCCCCGTCATCAAGACCACGAAGGCCATTCAAGAGATCGCGGTGGGGCAAGTCCTCAAGATGATTGCCACCGACCCGGGCGCCCCATCGGACATGGAGGCTTGGGCCAAGCAGACGGGGCACGAACTCTTGGCCAGTGAACAGGAAGACGGGAAGTTCGTGTTTTACATTCGGCGTACCAAATAAGGAGGTGGCACAATGACTGAGGAAAAGCGGCGGTTGGCACTCATTGCGAGCAAAGGAACACTCGATTGGGCGTATCCTCCTTTCATTCTGGGCAGCACGGCTGCAGCGTTGGGGTGGGAAGTCCAGATCTTCTTCACGTTTTATGGGCTGCTTCTGCTGAAGCCTGACTACAAGGCAGCCGTTTCCCCCTTGGGCAATCCGGCCATGCCCATGAAGATGCCCTTTGGCCCCAACGGTTTTCAGAACGTGGAGTGGCCCATCCCGGTGGCCGTGATGGCTTTTCCGGGGTTTCAGGCCATGGCCACCACGCTGATGAAGAAGACCTTTGAAAACAAAAACGTGCCCACCATTGAAGAGTTGCGCCAGATGTGCATTGACCTGGGGGTCAAGTTGATTGGCTGCCAGATGACCATGGACGTCTTTGGACTGACGAAAGAGGACTTCATCCCCGAAGTCGAGGTAGGTGGCGCAGCGACCTTCCTGGAGTTTGCTGCCACGGCGGACGTGAACTTGTTTATTTGACGGCGCCCAACTCCTGCTCGGTCCAGAAGAGGAGATGTTTCCCCGTGCGTGCGGGAAACACGATCGTCGAACGCGGCAGACAATTTCGCGTGTGTTGAAATCGAGTGTGGCCAGGAGGCTTCCATGGACGTTGAGGGAAAGAAGATCATCTACGTGCAAACCTACGGCGTGGACGACGACAAGCGGCGGCTGGCAACGCCCTTCTTCCTGGCAGCCGCCGCGGCGGCTATGGACGTGGAGGCGGCCATCTATTTCACCATGAACGGCGCTACTTTGTTGAAGAAGGGTGTTGCCGAGGACCTCATCGTCCCCAAGGCAGGGGGAGGCGGGGCTCCTCTCTCCTACTTCATCCAACAGGCTATGGACATGGGAGTGGAGTTGCTGGTCTGTCAACCCTCCTTGGACCTGCACGGCCTGACAATGGACGACTTGATTGACGGCGTGAAGATGATTGGGGGTGCCGCGTTCAACTTCCTGGCCCTCGAGGCGGATGCTGTCGTCGCCTTTTAGGGGGTTGCAGGGGATGGACGCCTTTGCCGTCGTGCGCAACTGTGTGTTGCCCCTGGACCTGTACTACAAGGTGGAAGATCACATTTGGGCGCGAGTGGTGGAGGACCGAGAGGTGATTTTGGGGTACACCGATGTGGCACAGACGACAGCCGGCGGCATGTTGCACGTGACCTTCCGCCCGATCAACAGGTTCTACGCCAGGGGCAAGGTGGTGGCCGTCGTGGAAAGTTCCAAGTGGTTGGGGGCCCTGCGAACGCCCGTGGCGGGCACGCTCGTGGCCGTGAATCCGGCCGTGCAGAAGGATGCTGGCCTTATCAACCGGAGCCCGTACCGGCGGGGGTGGTTGGTCAGGCTGCGCCCCGAGAACTTGGAACGAGACCTTGCCGACCTCCTCACCGGCGAGGAAGCCGTCCGGGCCTACGAGGCCCTGATGGAAGAGAAGGGGTTGGACGATTGTGTCCACTGTGAGGGCTACGAAATGCCTTAATCCCGCACGTGGAGAGAAAGAAGCGTTCGCCTTATGCCGAGAGAAGTCGAGAAGATGCTTGTGCGCGTGTTCACGCATCCGGTTTGTGTAACGTGCCCGATGGCGATTCGTCTGGCCCAGCGGCTGGTGGACGTGTATCCCGGGTTGGAATTGCGCGTCGTCAGCTTGGGCAGCCAGAAGGGGCGGGAAGAGGCCAAACAGGAAGGCATCCTCTCGGTGCCCACCATTATCGTGGGGAAGACGCGCTTTGTGGGTGTGCCGGAGTGGGAGGCGCTGGTGGCGGCGGTTGAGCGGGAGCGCAACGGGGATGCGTGAGCGGCTTGCCTAAGCCGCTCGGGGCGAAGATGAGTGACGAATAAGGAGGCGTCTTATGGATTGGGTGTCTACCAAGGCGACGAAATACGCGGATGTGCCCTATGAGGAGAAGCTTCGCCTCTTCTTGGAGGTGAAGAACGATCCACGCTACGAGGATTACCTGTACGGCTGTTATGAGTGTGGAATCTGTGTGTCCGCCTGTCCTTCGGCCCGCTTTTACGATTACAGCCCACGAGTCATCGCCCAAACCATGGCCCGCGAGGACGTTGACCGCTTCTACGAGATCATGGTGGAGGACATCTGGAACTGTGCCCAGTGTTTCTCCTGTGTGCGCTGCCCGCGCCAGAACAACCCGGGCGGGCTCGTCACCTTGATCCGGGAAGTGGCGGTGCGCAACGGCCTGAAAGAGGCCCGCGATGTCCTTCAGGGCTACAGCCGGGTGATTTACAAGGTGATGCTGAAGGGCAACCAGGTTTCCCCCGACATGCTCCAGCCGGACTTCTTCCCCGATTGGGGTCCCTGGGTGCGCGAGTTCAGCGCCAACATGGACGTTTGGCGCCAGGCCATTCCGGCGGACACCATGCGCGGGGTGACCGACGCCGCCTGGCGCACGGACGAGAAGACCCTGCGCGAGCTCTACACGATTTGGTTCGAGACCAACAACATTGACATCGTGCGCGAAGTGGATGAGGGGCTGTACGAACTGCTGTTGGATGTCATGGAAGAGGTGCTCGAAGAGGAGGAGGTGGCATAATGAGTGCAGGATTTGTTCCCGTCGAAGAGATCTTGGATCGCAAGTCGCGGCCTGTGCTTCGCGATCCCAGGGAGGCCCCCACGCACGACCTGCGTGAGGAGTTGTTCGAGCTGGAGGCGAAGGGCGAGTTGATCGTCATGCGCGTGCCCGAACCCTACGTGGAAGTGACGACCAAGTTTGGGCGCAAGAAGAAGATTCCCATCGAGCACACCTGGCACCACAAGTCCTGTGGGCAGTGTGGGCACATTCCCGGGTATTCGGCTTCCATTTTCTGGCTGCACCGCCAGTTTGGCTTGGACTTCCTCGATCCCACGGACCAGACCTCCTGCACGGGATGGAACTACTACGCCTCGGCCACGTCCAACGCCGTCGCCCAGTTGGCGGTGATGTCCCGGAACTTCGCCGCGGCTTACGAGACCGGCTATTTCCCCCTGATTCACTGTGGCACCAGCTACGGTCACTACAAGGAGGCGCGCGAGCAACTGATCCACCACAAGGAGATGCGCGACGAGGTGCGGCGCATTTTGGACAAGCTAGGCAAGCCCCTGGTTGTGCCCGAGGAGATCGTGCACTACAGCGAGTGGGTACACGTCATGCGCCACCGCATCGCGGAGCGGAAGGTGATTGACATGAGCCACCTGACAGCGTGCGTCCATCCTGCTTGTCACTACTACAAGATCGTGGTCGAGGATGCCATCTATGACCCGGACATCTACGGCGCCCAGCGCACGGCGACTGTAACCGGGTTGCTGACCGCCTTGGACATCAACGTGGCGGACTACTCCACCTGGTTCGACTGCTGCGGCTTCGGCTTCCGCCACGTCCTCGTTCAGCGCGATTTCACGCGCTCCTTCGCGGTGTTGCGCAAAATCGAGGTGATGAAGAACGAAGTGGACCCCGACATGGTTGTCACCCACGACACCGGGTGTGTGACCACGTTGGACAAGAGCCAGTTTGCGGCCAAGGCGCACAATCGCAAGGTGGGGGTACCTGTGCTCTCCGACGCCCAGGTGGCCGCCATGGCCATGGGTGCACACCCCTTCCGCGTCCTCCAATTGCACTGGCACTCCACGGATTGGCGGCCGCTCATGGAGAAGTTGGGCATTGACTGGCAACGGTATTGGGAAGAGTTCCAGGAGGATCTGGACGCGATTCGCCGTGGCGAGAAGCCTGGCCTCACGTGGGAGGACGCCGACCAGCCTATCGTCACCGTGGCATAAGCACACGATGGGGTGGCGTGTGAGCGGGACACGCGGCGCCCGTTTCGCGCGCCACCCGTTGCGTGTGAGGTTCACGTGTTCACACATCCAAATTGTGTAGGAGGAAGCAATGGCAAATGAAACGGTTCTCATCATTGGTGGCGGTCCTGCTGGGATGGAGGCAGCCCGTTCGGTTGCTGAACTTGGATATCCTGCTCTCCTGGTGGAGAAGCGGGACCGGCTGGGCGGGCGGCCCGACGAGGAACACTATGCCAAGCTCACCCACCACTTCCGCGACGCGGAGGAGATGATCCAGGAACTTCTGGACGCCGTCACGAGCAATCCCAACGTGACGATTATGACGAGTAGCGAGGTGGTGGGGTGTGAGGGGGAAGCCGGCAATTTTCGGGTGAAAGTCCGCAACGGAGCCTCCACGGAGGACGTGGAAGTGGGGGCTATTATTGTGGCTACGGGTTTCCAGCACTTCGACCCAGGCCGGGAAACCCAGATGTACAACTACTACACCTTCCCCGACGTCATTACCCTCGCTGACCTGGAAGGAATGCTCAAGGCTCATCAAGTTGTGCGCCCCTCCAACGGCCAGACGCCGGAGCGAGTGGCCTTCATTCAGTGTGTGGGCTCCCGTGACCGGCAGATCGGAAACGAATTCTGCTCCAAAGTGTGCTGTGGGGTTGCCACCAAGCAGGCTATCGAGGTGAAACAACAGTTGCCCGACGCGCGGGTCTTCATCTTCTACATTGACATGCGCATGTACGGCTACTGGGAGCCCGACCTGTACTGGCCGGCCCAGGAAGAATACAAGGTGAACTACGTGAAGGGCATTGTGAGCGAAGTTCTTCCCAAGGGGGATCGGCTCCTCATTCGCGGGGAGGACACCACCATGGGGCGGCCCATGGAGGTGACGGTGGACCTGGTGGTACTCTCCGTGGGCATGGAGCCCAGCGAGGGTACCCGCAAGGTGGCCAAAATCCTGGACATCAAGCAGAACAAGTACGGGTACATTGAAGCTGGCGGCCCCACGGGCGTAGACCCGGTAGCCACTTCCCGGCACGGCATCTTCGTTGCTGGCGCGGCCGCCGGCCCCGCAGACCTGGACGACACCTTCTCCATGGCAGGGTTGGCAGCCGTGCGGGCTATTTCCGCGATCCGGCGGCTCAACCTGGCAAAGGCAGTCTGATCCCCTGCGAACGAAATGCCCGCGACAGAGGAGCGGCCATGAACTCGACACCACCTGGTTGGATGAGTCACATCATCAAGCCCCTCACCGGGCCGGACGATCCGGAACTCCAGACAACCCTGGAAGAGGGGTTGGAACAGATTGCCGCAGAGGACGTGCTCGTGATTGCAGACGGGTTGATCCACAAGCACGAGCAGTTTCGGGAACGACTTGGGTCGCCCGAGCAGGTGGAGGGTTTGGGAGAGGAGGACTGGGCCTGGATTGCCACCCATGTCACGTCCGCCAGGCGACACGGGGAGGCGCTCAAGGCCCATTTGCGGGAGCGAGATGTGCGCCCTGCCGTGCGGAGCCTCCTCTTTGGGCAGCGTCCGGTCGCTGAGCGGGTGGCGAACTTTGTGGCGGAGGTGGAAATTCAGGATCGGCGCCTGGCACTGGAGTTGGCAACAGGGTTGTTGCACTACACGCAGCCCGAGAACCACTGGTTGTGGACGCGCTGGCTGTGGGACGTGAAGACGCACACCGGAATTCTGCCCTTGCTGGCGGGGAGTGTGCGCAACTTGGTGGCGAACGATGTGGCGCAGGGGTACGTCAACGTGGGAAGTGTGACGGCCATGAGTATGCGCTTTGCGGAGGGGACTGGCCTGCTGACGCCGGAGCTCCTCGAACATCCCCAGAGGCGCCATTTTGCCGCCGACGCCTTCCTGGCCTGCGCGTATTGCATCTACCTGTACGGCATTACAAGCTGGCGGTTGAGCCGGGAGTTTCACCGGCTGCTGCCGCCGCTGCCTAAACTGGCCAGGAGGCTGTTGGGAATCCGGACGTAGGTGAAGCGCTCTGCCCCGTGTTTGATTCTGTTACCTGATACCTGTGACAAAGGAGTGTGCTTATGGACGCCGGACTGGACAAGGTCGAAGGTGTTTGGCAGAAAGAGACGGCCATCGTCGAGGGAATGGACATCTCCGGCCCCTGGAACCGCATGTTCGAGCAGCGGGTCATCTGGGAGTATACGCCGGAGATTATCGAAAATATTGCTGGCGTGGAAGGCGCTGAGTCTTTTGCCTGGTGCTATCAGTGTGCCAAGTGCGTGCCCGTCTGCCCCGTGGACATCGTGGGGGACTACGGGCCTCGCAAGTTGTACCGCAAGGCACAGGCGGGCATTGATTGGACCCAGGGCCCCGACTTGTGGCTGTGTACCACGTGTGCGAACTGCTTGCGCGTCTGCCCGAAGGAAGTGGACATGGTGCAGATCATGCCGGCAGTGCGGGAGCAGGCGTTGCTGGCTGGCAACAACGTGCCCGCAGAGCTTCAGGAGGCGCTGGAGAACACTTTCCGCTACGGCAACCCGCTGGGGCAGCCCGCGCGCAAGCGGGAGGCGTGGGTGAAGAAGGCGGGCGTGCCGGTCCCCTTGCTCCCCAAGGAAAAGCGCCCCGTGGAGTGGCTCTGGTGGGTGGAGTGTTATCCTTCCTATCACCCCCGCGGAATTGATGCCAGCATTGCACTGGCCAAAATCTTCAATGCCCTGGAGGTGGACTTCGCTATTTTGGGGCGCGAGGAGAAGTGCGCGGGGGATTCCCAGCGCCTGGCCGGGGAGCGCGGCCTCTTCGAGATGCTGGCCGAACAAAACATCGCCACGCTGAGCAAGTACGAGTTCCAGCGCATCGTGGTCACCGACCCCCACGCCTTGAACGCCTTCCGCAAGCACTACCCCAAGTATGGCGGGGAGTACGAGGTGTGGCACTACACCCAACTCCTGGCGCAACATCTGGGCAAACTGAAGGAACTCATGACCAAACCGTTGAACCGCAAGGTAACCTTCCACGACCCGTGTTATCTGGGGCGTCACAACGGTGAGTACGAGGCCCCCCGCCAGCTCATTCAGGCCTTGCCTGGCGTGGAGTTCGTTGAAATGTGGCGCTGCCGGGAGAACGGCTACTGCTGCGGCGGCGGTGGTGGTGGCATGTGGCTCGACGGGTACGTGGTCAATTACCAGAACCGCCGCCTCTCGGAACAGCGGGTCCTGGAGGCCATTGCCACCGGCGCGGACACGCTCGTTGTCGTCTGCCCCTATGAAGTCTCCCGCTTTGAGGACGCGGTCAAGTCCACGGGCAACGAGGGGAAGCTCGAAGTGCGGGATGTGGTGGAGTTGATCGTTGAGGCCATGGGCGCATGAGCGCTTGGAGCCAATATCAAGACCGCTGATTTCGGAGGGTGACCCATGAACATCGTCGTCGCGGTCAAGCAGGTGCCGGATTTGATAGAGGAGCTGGAAATCAACGAGGAGGGAACGGGACTGGACCCAGATGTGCTCAGCTTCGTGCTGAACGAGTTTGACGACCACGCCCTGGAAGAAGCGCTGCTCCTGAAGGAGGAGGCGGGCGCGACGGTCACCGTCGTCGGCGTGGACACGACGGGGGAACTCGACCAGGCCCTCTACACGGCCATTGCCAAGGGCGCCGACAAGGCCGTCAAGATCGTGGGGGATTTCGAGGAGGGCGAGCGTATGCCTACCCCTATTATGGCTCGCCTCCTGGCGGACGCCATTCGCGAGATGGACTACGACTTGGTCTTCGTCGGCGTCCAGGCTGCTGACGACCTGGACGGACAGGTGGCGCCCATGCTGGCCGCCCTCTTGGGCCTTCCTCATGTGGGGGTCGTTGTGGGCGTCGAGAAGGCGGACGGCGCCGTAAAAGTCCACAAGGAGTTCTGGGGCGGTATTACGGCCGATGTGCTCGTTGAAACCCCGGCGGTGTTGGGCATTCAGGCTGCCCGTCAGGCACCCCGTTATGCCCCGGTAAGCCGCGTGCGTCAGGCCATGAAGGAGGCCACCATCGAGGAGATCGAGGTGGACGACCTGCCCGAAGCACCGGACGCCTCTGTCTGTCGCATGTTTATCCCCGAGGCGACCGGACGCGCGGAGATGCTGGAGGGTGACGAAGAAGCCGTTGCCGGGAAGATTGTGGAAATTTTGAAGGAACGAGGGCTGGTATAGGGAGGCACCTATGAGCACCTACTTCGTAATTGCCGAGCACCTACAGGGAGCGTTGACCGAGACCACCTTCGAGACATTGGGTGCGGCACGGGCCTTGGCCGACGCCACAGGGGGCGAGGTTGTGGGCGTGCTCTTGGGCCACGGAGTCCAGGACATGGCTGGCCAACTGGCGGCCGCCGACCGAGTGTTGGTCGCTGACCATCCCGCGCTGGAGCACTTCACCCCTGAGGCGTACAACGCCGCCCTGGAACCTCTGTTGCAGGAGCACCAGCCACGGCTGACCCTCTTCCAGAACACGGCCATCGGCATGGACTTGGCCGCCTATTTGGCGGCACGCCTGAATTGGCCGCTGATTGCCTATTGCAACGGCCTGCGCGCTGAAGACGGCGCCATTGTGACCACGAGCCAGATTTACGGCGGCAAGGTGTTCGCCGAATGCCGGTTGCCCGAGGGGCCGGGAATGGTGACGGTGTTGGCCGGCGCGTTCCCGGCTGAGGCTGGCCAAGCGGGCGACGCCCCGAGAGTGGAAACCGTCTCCGTCAGCCTCGACGGCCTCCGCACGCGCTTCGAGGAGTTGCACGAGCCCGAGGCCGAAGATGTGGACATCACCAAGGCGGACGTCATTGTGGCCGTGGGCCGTGGTATCCAGAGCGAGGACAACCTCGAGCTCGCCGAGGAGTTGGCCCAGGCGCTGGGCGGTGTGGTGGCCGCATCGCGTCCCATTGTGGACGCCGGATGGCTCCCGCGCATGAGACAGGTGGGCAAGTCTGGCCAGAAGGTCAAACCCAAACTCTACCTGGCGTTGGGCATAAGCGGCGCGCCCGAGCACGTGGAGGGCATGAAGGATTCCGAACTCATTATCGCCGTCAACACTGACCCCAACGCCCCTATTTTCGACGTGGCCCACTACGGCGTGGTGGCTGACCTGTTCGACGTGGCGGAGGCATTGTTGGAGAGACTGGAAGATTGAAAACCTGTGCTCATCATTCGCGCGCGAAGCGCACGATGGAAACACGATGGAAAGATATATCCCTAGAGGTGGAGAACGTCTATGCTGACCCTACCGGAGCGGATAGCGTTTGTCCTGTTGGCAGTCGTTTGCGTTGCCATAGCGGCGCGCGGTTTTTACCGCATTTATCGCGCGATCACGCGAGGAGAAGGCTCGATACCGTTCCACCTCTTCGCGCGCCGTGTCGTTCCGGTAAGCATCGAAATCCTCGTCCAGAAACCCGTCATGAAGGCTCGCCCTGTGGTGAGTGTGTTCCACGCTTTTGTCTTCTTCGCCTTCACGTTCTACACCTTGGTGAACATTTTCGACCTGGCAGAGGGATTCGTGGGGTTCACTACCCTGCACAGGGGCGGGCTGTGGGCCCTCTACAACCTGATCGCCGACCTCATCAGTGTGGCAGGGCTCGTCGGCATGGCCGCACTGCTCATTCGCCGGTTTGGCCTCAAGCCCTTCCGCTTCAATGACAACGTATTCCTCAACCCCCACGTGCCCGAAGGTATCCCGCGCGACTCCCTCATCGTGGGCGTCTTCATCCTGCTCCACGTGGGGTCGCGCTGGCTTGGGCAGGCCTTTCGCATCGCCGCGAGCGGCCAGCCGGACTGGTCTCAGCCCACGGCGAGCGTCGTTTCCATGGCCCTGGCGGGATTGAGCGAGGGGGCCCTGACTTTTGGCGAACACGCCACCTGGTGGCTGGCTCTCGGGCTGATCCTGCTCTTTTTGCCCTACTTCCCCTACTCCAAGCACATTCACCTTATGATTGCGCCCCTCAACTGGATCTTGCGCGATCCCGAAAAGCCGCTGGGACAGTTGGACCCGCCCACGAAGAATGGCGAGGGAGCCGCTCACCTGCACGAGTTGCGGTGGTTCCAGCTTCTGGACACGTATGCCTGTATCATGTGCCTGCGCTGTCAGGACGTGTGCCCGGCTCACAACACAGCCCAGCCCCTCAGCCCGGCGGCGCTGGAGATCAACAAGCGTTACTTCCTCAACGAGCACCTGGGCGAGTTTGCCGCTGGGACGCTCAACCCGCCCCCCCTGCTCGAGATGGCGATCTCCAAGGAGGCCGTGTGGGCGTGTACCACCTGTGGCGCGTGTGTGGACATTTGCCCCACGGGCAACCGGCCCATGGTTGACATTGTTGACATCCGGCGCCATCTCGTCTACGCCGGCGACGAACTCGACCCCAACCTCCAGGATGCCCTGGAAAGCCTCATGCGGCAGGGGAATTCCTTCAACAAACCAGCACGCCGCCGTGCTCGCTGGGCCAAGAAGCTGGACTTCCCCATCAAGGACGCGCGCAAGGAGCCGGTGGAATACCTCTGGTTCGTGGGCGACTTTGCCTCTTACGACCCGCGAATGCAGGAGAACACCAAGACGGTGGCGCAACTCTTCCACCAGGCTGGCCTGGACTTTGGCCTCTTGTACGAGGGGGAGCGCAATTCCGGAAACGATGTGCGCCGGGTTGGAGAGGAGGGGCTCTTCGAAATGCTGGTTGAGCACAACATGAAGGAGTTGGGCAAGGCCCAGTTCAAGGCTATCGTCACTACAGACCCGCACACGTACAACGCGCTGAAGAACGAATATAGGGCCTATGGCCTGGACGTGCCCGTGTACCACTACACCGAAGTGCTGGCCGACCTGATCGAGTCTGGCCGCCTGAAGGTGAACGGTCGGCTTTCCAACCTGGTTGCCACCTACCACGACCCCTGTTATCTGGGGCGGTACAACCGCGTGACCGAAGCGCCACGGCGCATTTTGCGGGCACTGGGGGTGGACTTCCGGGAGATGCCGCGCCACGGGGTGAACACCTTCTGCTGTGGCGCGGGCGGTGGCCGCATTTGGATGGACACGGCCACGGGAGAGCGGCCCAGTGAACAGCGCATCAAGGAGGCGGCGAGTTTGGGCGATGACCTGAAGTATTTCGTGGTGGCCTGCCCGAAGGACATGGCCATGTACAGCGACGCCGTGAAGACGGCGGGATACGAGGGCAAGATCGAGGTGGTGGACATCGCCCAACTGGTGGCGAGGGCGGTTGAGAGGGAGGCGCATGAACAACCGCAGCCAGCGTGAATTCGTGGATGCCGTTGTGCTGGGTCTGTTTTCGCGCTTCAAGTCCTTGGCTCTAGCCCTGCACCGCCAGGATCGCCTGGAAACGGCCCACGATTTTGTGGGCTGGCTGGAGCGTCTTCAGGAGAACGGGGACGAAGTTGACGAAATCGCCCTGGACATGACGCTGCGCGCCCTGCGGACAGCCACCGACCCGCTAAATTTCCTGATTCTTCAGCGCCTGCACCGGGAGAACAGCGTCTCCATGCGCGCGCTTATGGAAGTCACCGGGTTGGGACGGGTGCCGCTGCACGAAAGGGTGAACGCGCTCATGCAGGCGGGGTTGGCCGTGCAGGAATTGGAAAGCGACGACGTGCGCGCCACCCCGGTGACAGGCGGAGTGGTGGAACTGGTGGAGAACCTCCAGGAGGCGCTCAGGGAGGCAATCCAGGCATGGCTACCGGAGGTCACGTAGCTCAAGGGGGGCCGGCGGCCTTCCCGTGCCCGTACTGCGACTTCATCGGGAGGCGCATGGACGTACACGCGCACCTGGTGGAAGCTCACGGGGACGAGTTGGAGTGGCGTGTCAACGAGAAGCTGGGGTACACCTATTGCGTCGTAACGTGCCCTATCTGCGGCGCCAGCCACGACCAGGTGCTCCCTCGGGCCCGGGGGGACCCCCAGTTCATCGAAGAGTACCGGGAGCAGATTTACATGGTCGTCTTCGACTTGCTCCTGTATCACCTGCAGGGAGAGCACGGCATCGGCCCACCCCTGACGTAGTTGCTCTGGGGTTCACGTGTCGTGAAAGCGTAAGCGACAACCAAGTGTAGGGAGGGCATCATGGCGCAAGTTCGAGGTTGTCACATCCCCGAGGACCTCTATTATTGGCCCGAAAAGCACGTGTGGGCCAGGCCGGAGGACGACGGCACGGTGACCATTGGCATCACAGACGTCGCCCAACACATGGCGAAAGGCATCATCAACGCCACCCCCAAGGCGGTGGGCAAGAAGGTCAAGCGCGGCCGCAGTGTGGGCACCTTGGAAAGCGGCAAATGGGTTGGTCCGGTCATCTCCCCTGTCACGGGTGAAATTGTGGCCGTCAATGAGGAGGCCGTCGCCACGCCCAAGTTGATCAACGAGGACCCCTACGGCAAGGGGTGGTTCGCCCGCATCCGCCCCGCCGATTGGGAGGCCGAGCGCGCCGAGATGGTGACCGGGCCGGAAGGCGTGGAGGCGTACAGCCGGTTTCTGGAGCAGGAAGGAATTTCGTGCGAGGGGTAGATACACCGGGGAGCTATGATTTACTACGGCTGCGATATACCCGAAGACCTGTATTACGATGTGGAGCGGGACGTGTGGATTCGCTTTGAAGACGGGGTGGCCGTGCTGGGCATGACCGACCCGGCCCAGACACGGTGTGGCAAGCTGGTCGCCATTCGCTTTAAGCGGCCGGGCAAAGTCGTCAAGCAGGGGAAGGCGCTGGCTACGATTGAAAGCGGCAAGTGGGTCGGCCCCTTTCCGGCGCCCTTTACGTGTGAAATTGTGGCCACCAACGAGGAAGCCTTCGCGCGGGACATCCTCCTTGCCAACAAGGACCCCTACGGCGAGGGGTGGTTGTTCAAAGTGCGCCCCCTTGACCTGGAGGCAGAGGGGGGGCACCTGGTGACTGGTGAGGAGGCCACCCGGCGCTACAGGGAGCGCATCGAAGCCCTCGACATCAAGTGCTTCCGTTGTGCCGATTAGATGCTGGATAAAGGAAGGAGAGCGCCCAATGCGAACAGTACGGTTGCTCGACCTGGGATTTGTCTCCCCCCTGCGGTCGCAGACGGTCTTTCACGCCGTTGCCTACGCCATGACGGCCAATACGCCGGACACGATCCTGTTGGTCTCGCCCAACGCGCCCTACGTGTGCATCGGGTATCACCAGGATTTGGAGCGCGAGGTAGACCTGGACTACTGTCGGGCGCACAACCTTCCCGTGTATCGCCGTGAAGTGGGGGGCGGGGCGGTTTACTTGGACAGCGGTCAACTCTTCACCCAGTGGATCTTCCACCGGGGCCATTTGCCCGCCTCGCTGGAGAAGCGCTTCGAGCTTTACATTCGCCCGCTCGTAGAGACGTACCGCGCGCTGGGCATTGAGGCGTACCTGCGGCCCATCAACGACATTCACGTGGCCGGGAAGAAGATCGGTGGGACCGGCGCCGCCCAGATGGGCATAGCCGAGGTAGTGGTAGGAAGCCTCATGTTCACCTTCGACAAGAAGACCATGGCCCGCGTGCTCAAGGTGCCTTCGGAGAAAATGCGGGACAAGATTTACCAGAGCCTGGAACAGTACATGACCACGATGGAAGAGCAACTGGGCTCTGTTCCGGACCGTGAGGAGGTGAAGTCCCTTTACATTCGCAAGTGTGAGGAGGCCTTGGGGGTAAAGGTCGTGCCTGGAGAGTGGACGGAGGCCGAAGAGGCCATGGCGCGCGAACTGGACGAGCGCTTCACCTCCGAGGAGTGGCTCTTCCAGAAAGGCCGCTTGCGGCCCCCAGTGGTGAAGATACACGAGGACGTTTACGTGGTCGAAGCGGCTTACAAGGTGCCCGGCGGTTTGATCCGTGTGGTGGCTCGCCTGCGAGAGGGTCACATTGACGATATTAGCATCTCGGGGGACTTTACGGTGCTGCCGGCCTTTGCTGTGGCGGCCATGGAACAGGCGGTGCGGGGCTTGCGAACCACGCGCGAGGCGCTGGCCGCGCGGTTGCGCGATGTGTACCGGAGCATGAACGTTCAGTCTCCCGGCGTAACGCCCGAGGACTTTGCGACGGCCATTATGTCCGCAGCTTCCTCGAAACAGTGACGTTCCGTTTTTACTGCTCAGACGGGGCGGCCAGCAGGGAATCCAGCCGGGCTACGCTCACCCGCGTGCGGGCCGTCACTTCCCGCCGTGCCAGGAGCATCCGAGGAATCCCCAGCAAGCCCATCACTTGCCCCCGCAGCCGCGCGCGCGCGGCTGCCCCCCGCCACGCCCGCAGTGCTTCGCGGGTGACGTTCCACTGCTCGTGCAAAATCTGCCGCCAGTACCGCCGTAAGAGGGGAGCCGGATAGTCCTTGGCGAGCACGTAAATCCAGTTGCGCCCCGTGTAGAAGCTAGCCAGCGGGCCACCTCCGGTCGCGCTGATCTTGTGGTACACCACCGCGCCCGGAGTGTAGACGCACCGCCACCCGGCTCGCTGGGCCCGCCAAGCCAGGTCAACGTCCTCCAAGTAGGAGCCGAAGCGTTCGTCGAACAGGCCCACGTCGTCGAACAGTTCCCGGCGGTACATGGCGGCCGCGCCGCAGGGGCCGAACACGTCGGCCTCCACGTCGTACTGGCCCTCGTCCACCTCCCAGACGCCCCGGTTTCCGGGGCGCCCGCTTCGCGTGTAGTAGTCGCCGGCCGCGTGGAGGCGACAGCGGTCGTCCCACAGCCTGATCTTGCTGGCGGCCATGCCCGCCTCCGGGTGGCGGTTGAACACCTCGACCAGAGCCGCCAGCCAGTTCGGCTCCGGCTCTGTGTCGTTGTTCAGCAGGGCCACGAAGGCGCCCCGTGCGGCTTTCACGCCCTCGTTGAAGGCACGCGCCACCCCGTAGTTGCGGTGCAGGGCCACAACGCGCACCGACGGCCACTGGCGCGCCAACCAGGCCAGCGTGCCGTCCTGGCTGCCGTTGTCCACCACGATGACCTCGAAAGGGGTGTACGTTTGGCGGAAGAGAGCGGGCAGGCACACTTCCAGGTGGTGGCGCCCGTTCCAGGTGGGAATGACGACGCTCACGAGTGGGGGTTGTGCTGGCGTTACAGGGTGCATGTGATTTCTGCGCAGGGATTTGAGGCTGTCAACAGGGCCGTAGTGACTTGGCCGCCCAAGAACACGTCTATCCACTCGGCCAGTTCGTCCACCAGGCGTTTGGCGTCCTCGTGTGAGAGGGGCGGCAGGATGTCAATGTTGCACAGCGCGGCGCGCGTGTGGGGCGTGATAGCGGTCGCCTTCCCTTGTCGCCAGTTCCACTTGCGACACAATACCTGATTGGCCTCATCCACGTAAATTACTTCGCCGGCCGGCGGATGTTCGGGAGTGTCTCTGTTGAAGGGCACGAACACCTCACTTCCTGTGGCCCGCCGCAACACCAGGTTGCCGTGAACTCGCTCGATGTCATCGCCGCCTACGGGCACGAAGTGCACCAGCGAGAACATGTTCATCAAGTCCACGAGGGGATTGATGCGCCGGGGAGCCTTCCCGTTGCGGGCGCGGCGCGCCAGCGCCTCGATAGACGAGTAGCTGCTGCCGTCCCACATGCCGAAAGCCTTGTAAGCCTGGCGCCAGGCGGCGATGTGCGGGTGCGTCGTTAGCCCCTGCGCGGCGATGACCTGCTGCGCTTGCAGCACAGCTTCCGAGAGCCGTACCTCAATCTCCAAGTCGGCGTTGGTGTTGTCGAGGCCGCAGGCCACCACAACGGCCCGAATGTATTCCGGACAGCGGGCGAAAATTTCCTCGTCCACCCAGTCCTCAAGCCTTCGCATCGTCCGCTCCTCGCCTCTACACGTTGATTCAGGCACACAGCAACGTCGCAAAGGCACATTGCACGCTTTTCGCCTTGGACCCGAATCAGGTGGCCCACCCTTCAGCCTTCACCCATTCGGCGACGCCCTGCGACCAGTGGGGAAGCTCGATGCCCACAGCGCGAAGTGTCGAAGTGCGAAGCTCCACACGCCGGGGAACACGCGCCGGACGAGGATAGGAAGTGATGGGCTCCAGGGGATAATCGCGCCGGCCGGCCGCGTCCAGAACGGCCCGCGCGAGCTCGTAGCGGGTCGTACACCCTTTGTTCACCACGTGGTAGATGCCGTATGCCCCCGTCTGAACCAGTTGCACCAGCGCTCGGGCCAGGTGGGGCGCGTAGGTGGGGTGGCCGGCCTCGGTGGTTACCATGCTGAGCGAGGGGTGCTGGGCGGCCAGTTCGAGCACCTTGCGCGGGAAGTTGCGCCCGCCGGGGCCGTACACCCACGCCGTTCGGGCAATGTAGAAGCGATCGAGTAGCGTCTGCACAAACCACTCGCCGGCCAGCTTGCTGGCCCCGTAGACGTTCAGCGGGTTGGGCGGGTCCCATTCCCAGTACGGAGCGCCTTTCTCGCCGTCGAACACGTAGTCGGTGCTGATGTAACAGAGTTCAGCCCCGCAGCGCTGAGCCAGCAACACCACGTTCTGCGTTCCCAGCGCGTTCACCCGGTAGGCGGCCTCGGCGTCCTGTTCGCACCCGTCCACGTTCGTCATGGCGGCCGCGTGGATGATGACGTCAGGTCGCCATGCGGCAAGTGTCAGCACGGCATTCCGGTCGGTCACGTCCAGTTCAGCGCGAGGCGGGGCCAGCACCTCGTGCTCCTGGAGAACAGCTTGAAGGGCCCGCCCGACCTGCCCACTCCCACCAGTTACCAGAACGCGCATCTTCTTCCCAGGCTCCATTTGATTCGAGAGCAGGAGTTACACGGTCGCTTGTCTCACCAACCGCGAGGGTGAGGCAGTTGGGAGGGGCACTCCCGCCCTCCCCGGAGGTTGCCTGGCGGGAGTGTGTCTCCCAGCCCCACGGTGCAACTCCTCTTGAAAAATGGTAACACCGGCTTCGGCTCCTGGCAAATGCCAGCGCCCAGCCAATTTGCTCCTGTGCCGGAAGTGTGTTACACTCCCTCCACCAAACAACCGTTTGATTGGTAAACGGCTATGGCGAACGAGACCACCAGGCGCAAAGAGCTTCTCGTGGCAGCGGCCCGCCTCTTCAGCCGCAAGGGGTACCACGCCACCTCGATGCAGGACATCGCCGACGAACTGAACATCCTGCGTGGAAGCCTTTACCACTACATTGAGAGCAAGGAAGGCTTGCTCTACGAGCTCATGGAATTGGGCGTGCGCACACTGCTGGAGCAGGTGCGCCCTATTGTGGAGTCGGACTTGCCCCCCGACGAGAAGCTGACTCGCCTTATCCGCCAGCACACGGTGACCATCGCCCAGTATCCCGACTTCATGGCCGTCTTCCTCCACGAGCTCAAGTCCCTCTCGCCGCCGCGCCGTGAGCAGATTTTGGCCTACCGCAAGGAGTACGAAAACCTGGTTCGCCGCGTCATTGCCGAGGGAATCGCGTGGGGCACCTTCCGGCCGGTGAACGAGCGCATGGTCACTTTCGCCCTGCTGGGCATGGTCAACTGGGTCTACCAGTGGTATTCGCCCGACGGTGGGCTCTCGGCTGAGGAAATCGGAGCCATCTTTGGCGACGTGGTTCTACACGGGTTGTTGGCTGGCGAGTGCGCAGGAGAAGTTCGGCCACACGAGCCGTCGCCACAATAACCCCGTTGAAATGAGCGAACGAAAGCAGGTCAACAAAATCTACGGAGGTGGACGCATGATTAGCTTCGAGCTGACCGAAGAACAGCGCATGTTGCGGGAGGTGGCCCACGACTTTGCCGCCAACGAGATTGTGCCCGTAGCTGCCCACTACGACGAGACGGGCGAGTTTCCGTGGGATATCATCAACAAGGCCCGCGAAGTGGGCCTCATCAACACCAACATTCCGGCCGAGTACGGGGGCGGTGGCCTGAACGCCCTGGACGAACTTCTCATCGGCGAGGAGTTGGCTTGGGGGTGCACGGGCATCAGCACCTCCCTGCTGATCAACAATCTGGCTGCTATCCCCATCATCGTGGCCGGCAGCGACGAACAGAAGCGCAAGTGGCTTGGGGCGATGGTGGATGGCGCCCTGGCCAGCTACGCTGTTACCGAGCCGGGAGCCGGCTCCGATGTGGCCAGCATTCAGACCACCGCCCGCAAGGTGGGCAACGAGTACGTCATCAATGGGACCAAGACGTTCATCTCCAATGCCAGCGTGTGCGACTTCTGTGTGGTCTTTGCCTACACCGACAAGTCGCAGCGCTACATGGGCATGAGTTGCTTCGTGGTCGAGCGGGACCGTGAGGGCTTCACGGTGAGCAAGAAGTTCGACAAAATGGGCCAGCGGGCCAGCGACACGGCCGAAATCAACTTCAACGAGGTGGTGGTGCCGGAGGAGAACCGCATTGGACCGGAAGGCGCTGGCTTCCTGATTGCCATGCGGGTGTTCGACTTCAGCCGGCCGGGCGTGGCGGCTGCTGCCGTGGGCCTGGCGCGCCGGGCCATGGAGGAGGCCATCAAGTACGCGGCTGAGCGGGAGGCCTTCGGCCAGCCCATCTACAAGTTCCAGGCTGTGGGCCACAAGATTGCCGAAATGGCCATGAACATCGAGGCAGCCCGCCTGCTGGCCTGGCGTGCGGCCTGGCTGATTGATCAGGGACGTCCCAACACCATGTTCGCCTCCTTCGCCAAGGCCTTTGCCGCTGACATGGCCATGAAGGTAACCACCGACGCCGTGCAGGTTTTCGGCGGGTACGGGTACATGCGGGAGTATCCCGTCGAGAAGCTGATGCGCGACTGCAAGGTCTTCCAGATTTACGAGGGCACCAGCGAAATCCAGCGCAACATCATCGTGCGGGAGTTGTTCAAGAAGCAGTAGGGGCCGGAATGCTGGACATCGAGACCCTGCGGGCCAGACTGGAGGCCATGCGCGCCCGGCGCGAGGCAGCGCCGCAAGTGTCGCCTGCCGGGGAGTCGGCCACGGTGGAGACCCTGGGCCTGCGGCCCCTGGAGACGGAGGCCGGGGTGTGCTTCGTGCGTGAAACCCGCTATCCCCTGGGCGTGCGCTACGGGAACGTCTCGTTGGTCCGCCTGCCCGAGGTGACCGGCGAGGTCGTGGCGGTTCTAGGGCGTGACCCGGCCCTGCGGGGATTCGATGCCCGTTCTGCCCTCTTTTTGGACACGGAAACCAACGGGTTGGCGGGCGGGACAGGCACGTTTGCTTTCCTGGTGGGCGTGGGATATCTGGAGGAGGAGCACCTCTGCGTGCGCCAGTTCTTCCTGCGCCACCCGGGGGAAGAGCCAGCGCTGCTGGCCGCCCTGCACTCGCTCCTGGAGCGCTTTCGGGCCTTTGTGACCTTCAACGGCAAGGCCTTCGACGTGCCCCTCATCGAAACGCGCCTGATTCTGGCCCGCCGCCCGGTTGACTTGCGCTCTCGCCCCCACTTCGACCTGTTGCACGCCGCCCGCCGCCTGTGGCGCCTGCGGCTGGCGCGCTGCGACCTGAACACCTTGGAGCACTGTTTGCTGGCCGCTGAGCGCCGCGACGAGGTTCCAAGTTGGCTTGTTCCGCACTATTACGGCGAGTACCTGCGCACAGGAAACACCCACCTGCTGCGGGGCATCTTGGAACACAACCGGCAGGACGTGCTGGCGTTGGCCGCCTTGAGCGTTCACATGGTCAGCGTCTACCGGGCGCCGCAGGAGAGCAACGTCACCGGGGCGGACTGGTACAGCATGGCTCGCCTTCACGAGCAGGCCGGACAATGGGAGCGGGCGGAAGTTTGCTATCGTCGGGCGTTGGACCGGCCAATCTCGCCCTGGGTGCGCCGGGACGCCCAACGGCGCCTTTCCCTGCTCCTGAAGCGTCAGGGGCGGTGGGCCGAGGCCGTGGTCCTGTGGGAACGAATGCTGGGTCAAGGAGAGCTTTTCCCCTACGAGGAGTTGGCCAAGTTCTACGAACATCGCGCCCGCGACGTGGACCGCGCGGCTGCTTTTGTTCTGGCCGCCTTGCGGGAAGCGCGCGCTGGCCGTCTCTCTCTTTCGGCGCAACAGCGCGAGGCCCTGGCCCACCGCCTGAACCGCTTGCGGCGCAAGGGAGCTAGGTGTCGGTCGGGATAAGCGCGTGGTATCCTCGCTTACCCTCTTCTCCGTCAGGTCGGTGCGCAACTTCTCGATTTCTAGCGCCACCTGGGTCCGTGTCTTCTCCAGCTCCTGGCGGAGCTCTTTCTGCGGCGTGCAACAGGCTGCCAGGAAAGCGCGTAGTCTACTGCGACGCCGCGTGGAGGAGAGGAAATGTCGCAACGGTCATCCAGTTCGGACCTTCGCCGGGGATGCGCCCTTCTGCTGGTGGGCCTGCCGCTGGTGGGCGCCTGTGCCGTTGGAGCGGGCGGGGCCGTGCTCGTGCTTCTCTTGTTCCTGTTGATGTTCGTCGGCTGTAGTGCTCCTCCGCTCACCGTGGGGTACATCGCCTATCCGCCCCCTGGAACGCGCGTGGCGGCCGGTCAGGTGGACGTGCACGTGTGGGCCTACCGTCGTGGCTGGGCATTCCTGCAGTTCGACAGTGGCTGGTCCTACAGCACCCACCCTCCCGAAGGCATCCGACTGGAGGTGGACGGGCGCACTGTTTTCACCTGGTCTCGCCAGAAAGGCGAGGAGCTTCCCTGGAATCCGGGCACCATTCCCGTGACCTTATCCCCCGGAGAACATGAATTGCGCCTCATCGTTGAAGAAGGCCGCTCCAGGGCCGTTGACGCCGTCAAGGTGACGGCTGTCGAGCAGCACCCGTGGCAGGTGTGGTCCATTCCCAGCTTGAACGAACCGGACGCCAGGGAGGCGCTGTTCGTAGATGTGGGAGGAGAGCTTTGGCGAGCGGTGGAAGGAAAGCGAGACCGGGCGTGGCTCGAAGTGAAAGACCTCGATCCCGCGCTCCCCGTAGGCGAATACGGTGGTCTGTTGCTCTCCATTGAAGGCCGCCGTGCCCGCTTCTTCAACCTGGACAACGGCCAGACCTACACGCTTACCACGGACGAATCCCTCCCCGCCCACGCCGCGACCGCGCTGTTGCTGGTGCGCACCGATGGCCTCGCAGAGGTGCTGTGGTATGCCTTACGCCCCCTTGAGCGGTGGGATGGTGTGGCATGGCAACGCACAGACTTTCGCGTGCCCGTTCCGCCAACTTATCTTGTGCGCTCGAACGTGCGCGCGCCGGACGACATCTGGTTCATAAGACGACATGCTGCGCGGTGGGACGGCCAAGCCTGGCATCTCATCGAGCGGCCCCATGCGGAAGCGCGCTTCCTGCGGGATGGCGTGGCCTTGGCCGGAGATGTGTTCTACGTTTGGGACGGCCACACCTGGCAGGCTACCGACCCGTTCCCGCCGACGCCAGATCCCTTTGTGCTCGATTTCGCCGGCCTGGGAAGCGAACAACGGGTGGTGCGCTGTGGCGACAGCTTGTGGTTCGTTCACAACGCCCAATCGTGGGAACCAGATGACCCAGCAGCGCGGGGACGCTTGCGCATCTGGCGGTGGGAGGGCCACGAGTGGTCGTGGAAGGAGGTGTCAGCCGGCGAAGATGCCTACGCTTACGGCGAGTTGGCCTGCGTGGGCCGAACCCCTTGGCTGATTGTCGGCTCTGCCCGTCGCACGTTGAGGAGCGGCGGCTCCCAGGTGAGCAACCGCTTCGGTGGCCGATTTCTGGGGCCTGAGTCGGGGAGCGCCCTGGATTACGGCCAGGTCTGGCGCTGGGACGGCCAAAGCTGGCAGCCGGCCGTACAGCCGCCCCTCTGGGGGACGTATGGGGGCGACCGGTTGCAGGGCGAGGGGCTGGGAGTGGCCTCGTGGAGCACGGGCCGGGTTGCCGTGGCACGGGAGCCGTAGGTGTGAAGCCGTGTTAAAACCCACCCGCTACCATAGTGGCTCGCACGGCAGACCCGAAGACGAAAAACGAGACCAGCCCCCAGATGAGCATGACCCGGCGGTCGGTGTCCCCGTGAGTGTAGGCGTAGGTGGCCGGAAAAGCGATGGCCGCAGCGATGCCGTACAGGATGTGCACCATGCGGTCGGGACGCATGCCTTCCAGGAAGAGCACCACGCCCAGCGCCCCTTGAACCAGAATGAGCACCTCTCCAATCACCACAGCGCCGAGGAAGTTGGCGTCCAGCCCAAACCCACGGACATATCGCCACATCCCCCAGATGCCCATGAAGAGGGCGAACCAGATCATCGTCGTTGCCAGCCGGTCGTGCAGCAGAAACACCATAGTGCAGTCTCCAGTGACGGTATGCGGAACAGTTGGGCGATGGGCGGCACTTGTCATCTCGCCCAGCCGGGGTATAGTATCAGAGAACGCTTTCCTCGGCAATTGTGGCGCTCGACCACGCGGACTTCTGTGATAATACCAATTGGGCGTGGAAATGGCATGAGGTCGCGTACTCCTTCGGAGACCTCAGAGGCGAGCACATGAACAGGTGCGGCGCCGCACCACCTCATTCCGGGGGTGCAGGG
>WFWG01000096.1 GCA_015491235.1 Ardenticatenaceae bacterium | reverse complement strand
GTGTGGGCGTCGGCGGGGCAGTCGCTGTGGGCGTGGGCGTTGTGGTGGGCGTATTGGTGGGCGTGGGTGTCGGCGACGGCGTGGGGGTTGCTGTCAGTGTGGGTGTGGGCGGCAGGCGCTCCCACTCCAGCCGCACGCGCGCCCCGCCCACCCACTCGAAGTAGTCGAGTTGCACGTCGGTGGGGCCACCGGGGACGGCCACCTCCACGCTGTACTGGCCCACGCCTGGCCCCCAGCGGTCCAACACGAGGGCGCCGTTCACGTAGAGCCGCACGCCGTCGTCGGCCGTGACGGTGAAGCGGTAGACCCCCGGCTCGAAGGTGGGCCGACCGGTCCAGCGAGCACTGAAGTTGTCGGGCGGGATGGCCGGATGGGGGCTCCCCATCCCCCAGTTGAAGTCAACGACCGGGTCGTCCCGCAGCAGCACTGGCGGGCCGGCCAGGTTCGGGTTGTCGAAGTACTCGCCCTTCCAGTGCCGGAAAGTCTGGTCCACCCGGTCCCAGCGCAAACTTACCTCGGCGTCACCAGTAGCCTCGAAGTACTCCAGGCGCAGCGTGTGAGGCCCGCGCGCCACGTTGACATCCACGGTGTAGGTGGCCTTGGCCACGGTCCAGCGGTCCAGGATGAGGGAGCCGTCCAGCCACAGGCGCACGCCGTCGTCGGCCACCACGGTGAAGCGATAGAGGCCCGCGTCGAAGAAGACCTCCCGCGTCCAGCGAGCACTGAAGTTGTTGGGCGGGATGACGGGCGCGGGCGAGCCCAACGCCCAGTCGAAATCTATGGCTGCATCGTCCCGCACCAGCAGCGGGCGGTCGCCGGGCTCGGGCGTGTCGAAGTACTCGCCGCGCCACCCCGCGAAGGCGTCTGGCTTGGGTTCCCACCAGAGCACTACGCTGGCCCGCCCACCGGCCTCGAAGTACTCGAGTTGCAGCGTGTGTTCGCCCTCGGTGAGTGTCACGTCGGCCGTCAGGGCGCGCTCAGCCGCCACGCGCCAATCTTCCAGCACCAGGCGGCCATTCACGTAGAGCCGTGCGCCGTCGTCAACGCGCACCACGAAGCGGTACGTGCCCGCGCTGAAGCGCCAGGCGCGCGTCCAGCGGACGCTGAAGTTGTCGGCTGGGAGGTTGGGCGCCGGTTGTCCTTCGCCCCAGTCGAACAGGATAGTTTCGTCGTCCCGCACCAGTACAGGATCACCAACCAGGCCAGCGTTGTCAAAGTACTCGCCGCGCCAGTTCAGGAAGACGGGTGTAGGCGTCGGCGTGGGAGTGGGTGACGGTGTGGGCGTCGGCGTGGGCTCCACGATTGGTAAGTCCAGGACGGAAACCGTACACGCCAGGGCGTCAACCGAAACCCAGCCGGTGCGCCCGTCCTCGGTGTACACCTGGATCCACGTGCCGGTCACGTCGCGGACCAGCGGGTCCACTTCCGCGCCGCGCGGGAGAGTGAAGAGCACCTCGGCGTCGGGGGCGGGCGCGCGGCGACCGTTGGCGCTTCCAATCGTGACGCGGCACACGGGGCCGGCCGCGCCCGCTGGCGGCGGTGTGGGCGTCGGCGTGGGAACAGGTGAGGGCGTGGCTGTGGCCGTGGGAAGTGGCGTGGCCGTGGGCGGCGGCGCGACGAACACGAACGGCACACGCACCGTTTGGCTGCCAGCGCGCGCCTCCAGCCACACTTGTGCGCCCGTGGGCTGCCCGGGCTGAAAGACAAACTCGACCTGAAAGGCGCCAACTCCATTGGCGTAAACAGTCCCCAGCCAGTAGTCGGGTTGGTCTGGGGCCAGCAGGTAGAGTTCGACCGGCGCGTAGGGCGACCACCCTTCGCCTGTGACGACGAAGGTGTCGGCATCCAGTTGGATCACGTTGAGGATTGCCTGTCGGGCGACGGCAGGCGGCGACGGGGTGGCCGTGGGGAGACGCACGGCGGGACGAGTCTGAACGAGCAGAAGCAGCACAAAGCCCCACACAGCGGCCACCAGGACCACCAAGCCGCCGATAACCAACCAGCGGGCCGAGTTCGCTCCAGGTTGTCGGGCATTCAAGCGCTCGTCCATCACTTCCCCACAACAGGACGGCGCAGGCGGCACAAAGGTTCCCCAAGCCGCTGAGGAAAGCGAACATTCTCAGGTTACATTGTACTCGTCAGCGGGGGAGGGGCCAAAGGAAGCCACTTCGCGGTACACCTCCAGCACCCGCTCGACCATGCGCTCCACGTCGAACTCGGCCAATGCGCGCTGTTGACCGGCACGTCCCATGACGCGCCGGAGGTCAGGGTTCTCGAGAAGTTGTGTGATGGCAGCGGCCAGGGCTGCCGGGGCGCGAGGGGGAACGACGAGGCCCGTTTCACCGTGCTGGTTGACCCACGAAGTGCCGGTGCCCACGTCGGTAGTGACCAGGGGAAGGCCAGCAGCCATTGCCTCTATCAACACGGTGCCGAACGCCTCACTGCGTGCAGTGGCCGGCAGCACGAAGAGGTCGGCCGCGTGATAGAGGGCTGGCAATTCCTCGTCGGGCACGTCGCCGAGAAAGACCACGCGCTCGCTCAGGGCCAGGTGATTCGCCAGGCGCTGCCAGTTCGCACGCATGGGACCATCGCCCGCTACGACCAAGTGGGCTCTCGGCACCAGCGGCATGGCTTGCAGGAGCACGTCGAGCCCTTTGTAGTAGCGCAGGCGGCCCACGAAGAGCAGCAGGGGTTCACCCTCGGGGGCCAGGCGCGTTCGCCAGGCTGCGGTGCGCTCAGGCGGAGCCGTGCAGAAGCGTGCCGTCTCGATGCCCAGCGGCACCACACGCACGCGATTCCAAAAGCGGCGCAAGACGGGACTGCTTTCCGCATAGGGTTGGCTGGTGGCGAGAATCACGTCCACTCCGGCCAGCACCCGCCTCATGAGTGGTGCGTAGAGTCGCAGCAGGATTTTCTGACGCACCACGTCGCTGTGATACGTGAGCACACGGCGGGCCGTCCGGGGGCCAAAGAGCCACTGGGCCACCTCCCCCACGGGATAGGGAAAGTGGAGGTGAATCACATCACAGGAGAGACGGCGCACTTCGCGGAACAGGCTGAGGCTCAGGGGGGTCGAGGCCACCGTTGCCAAGCGGCCGGCGCGCACGACCCGCACGCCGTTTATCGTCTCCTCATGGGTGCGCCAGCCGCGCGGAGCGGGGTTGGTCACCAGCACGGTAACGCGGTGGCCGCGCCGAACCTGTCCTTCAGCGAGCAGACGAACATGATTCTCGATGCCCCCCAGGACGGGAGTGTAATCCTTGTAAACATGAAGAATTCGCATTACCGGGCCGACTGGGGCAAACTCTTTGGGGCATCGCCGTACCATTCGGACATGATGAAGAGGGCTTGGGCCGTGAGCCAGCGGCTGAACCGGCCGGCGCTCTCAGCCGGAAAATCGGCCGCTTCGTAGAGACTGCGCTCCAGGACGATCCCCCCCTGTTCGCCTGGGTGTTGTTTGGAGACGATGTAGTCAACCCAGGGTTGCAACCGGCGATCCCGAATCCCAAGTTGAACGAGAGCGCGCGTGGCGAAGAGCAGGTCTGGCTGGTCGAACGTGGGCGCGCCAAAGCGGAACCAACGGTCGGGCAGCGCGTCGAGTGGCATCTCCAGCAGGGCGTTGGCCAACGCCTGAACAGCCGCCGGATTGGGACGCGGCACCAGGGCCAGCGTGGCCGCTGCTTGTGCCAGCCAGTCCGCCCGCTGTGGGAGGGCGGGGAGGAACCGGCCGCGCAAGAGCGTCATTTGGAGAGCTCGCACGCGCCGCTGCACCCGGTCGTCCTGAGTGTACCCGAAGGCCAGTGGAATATGCGTGATGATGGCGTCCAGGTTGACCGGCGCGTCCTCGGTGTCGGACTGCACCAGTTCGTCCACGATGGTAGGGGTGGTCAGCTCAAGAAGCCGATCGGTTGCCGTGGCAATGCGCTCGTCGTCGCCGCGCACTCCCAATTCGGCCAACAGGCGCAGGCGCCAAAGGGTGCTGGTGTAGCGTGGCGTCCACAGGGCGTCAGGCTGCCCCCACCAGCCGTCTGGGTGCATTTCCTGCAACACGCGCCTAACCAGTGACCACTCTCGGAGCGCCAGTTCAGCTTCGGCCATTGTCGGTGTGCGTCGTGGGCGTGTCATGATGTATCGTAGCGCAAAGACCCATGCCGCCGGATGGTCTTTCGAGAAAAGATAATAAAAAGGCCTGCCACGCAAATGGTGCCACCAGGCCATGTTCGGACCTCGGTTGTGGTGGTAAAACGCTCTTTTTAGTGTAGCGCAGAGTGCGGAAAACGAAAATAGGAGAGATGGACTAGAAAGTATATTTGTCTTGCTTCCCCTCATGCGCTACCATATACCAACCTGAAACGAGTGAACGCTGTAGCAAACTTGTGTGTGAGGTCCGTGATGGTTGAAACACGTGTCAGCCGATTGGTTGAAAAAATCGTCGAAAGCGGTTGGCTGGCCGCCCTCATTGTGGTCCCTCTCCTTTTCAACGTCTACGACGAGCGCGTGTTCGAGGAAGACAAGGCCCCTCTGCTGCGTTCCATCGCCCTCTTTTTGGCGGTCGCTGGGCTGATCTGGCTAATCGAACGCGGCCGACGCGCGCTCCACACGGACGATCGCCCCTTTTGGCGCCTGCCGTTGGTGGTTCCTTGGGCGCTGATGGTGGCCGTCTACGTGTTGACCACGCTGTGGAGCGTGGCCCCGGGAATTTCGTTCTGGGGGGCATACATTCGCCGCCAAGGTACCTACACGAACTTGAGTTACATGCTGCTTTTCATCCTCATCGTGCTGCTCCTGCGCTCGCCGGAGCAGGTGAATCGCCTGGTAACAGTCATCTTGTTGGCCAGCTTGCCAGCGGCCCTCTACGGGGTGGTGCAACACTTTGGGCTGGACCCACTGCCGTGGGGGGGCGACGTGCAGCGGCGCGTGAGCAGCGTGGCCGGCAACCCCATCTTCATCGCAGCCTACCTCATCATGGTGGTTCCGCTTACGCTGGCCAGGGTGATCGAGCACTTCGGGCGTCTGATGAAGGATCCCGAAGAAGGCCAGCCGGAACCCAACTACCTGCCGCCCTCCCTGTTGGCCGGGGCGTATCTTTTTCTCCTCATCGTGCAACTCCTGACGATCGTGTACAGCCAGAGCCGTGGCCCCTTCCTCGGACTGGGAGCGGGCCTCTTCTTCTTCCTGGTCGTCTTCGCGCTGCAACGGCGTCGGTCGTGGCTGGCCGTTAGCAGTGTGGCCTTGGCTGCTGCTGGCATCCTGTTCCTGATCGTCTTCAACTTGCCCAACAGTCCGCTTGCCCCCCTGCGCGACGCGCCCTACATTGGGCGCATGGGGCGCATCTTCGAGTTGGAGAGCGGCACGGGACGAGTGCGTGTGCTCATCTGGGACGGCGTGACCGACCTTCTGGCCTCGAACCCCGTTCGCACCTTGACCGGCTACGGCCCGGAGACGTTGTATCTCGTTTATCCCCCGTACTACCCGCCGGAACTTGGTCACCTGGAGGCGCGCAACGCCTCGCCAGACCGCTCTCACAATGAGACGTTCGACGCCCTGGCCATGCGAGGGGTGCTCGGCTTTGGCGTGCAGTTGCTCCTTTTCGGCGCCTTCTTCTACTACGTGCTGCGCTGGCTGGGCCTGATTCGCACTCGGCGCCACCGAAACGTGTACCTGGGCCTCTGGCTGGTTGGGGGCACGGTGGGATGGTTCCTGCCCTATGCCTTGATGGGCAACTTTACCCTGTCCGGCGTGGGGCTGCCGGCCGGCATTGCTGTCGGCATGGTACTCTACATGATGGGGTTCGCTCTCACCCACTTGCGCGCCGAGCCGGTGGAGCACCCCTACGCGCTGCTGCTGGTGGCCTTGCTCTCAGGAGTGATGGCCCATTTCGTGGAAATTCACTTTGGCATTGCGATTGTGGCCACGCGCTTGTATTTCTGGACGTATGCTGCCCTGGCGGTGGTGGTTGGCATGCCACTTGTGCGCCGGACGGCCACCGTGACAGCGCAGGCGCCTCAACGGGCCGGGCGGCGCAACCGGCGAAAGCGCCGCAAGCGGTCGGTTGCCGATCTCACTCCGTCGGTGGTCACGCCCACGCTGCTGGCGCTCAGCGTGATGACCGCCCTCGTCCTCTCGGTGATGGTGTTCGATTTCATCACGCTGGACTTCCGCGTCTCCCGCCAGACGATCGCCATCCCGTGGATGTTCACCGGCATGTGGATTTTCGGCGGCCTGGCCGTTACCGCCGAATCGGCCTACGAACAGGACCGGCAGGACGGTTGGCTGAAGCGGTGGGGGGTGTACGTGGCCATCACGGTGGCGCTGGCGGGCCTCTACCTGATTTTGCACACGAACTGGCTGCGCTCGGCCAGCGTTCCCGGAGGCAGCATCTCGGCTGACCAGCTCATGCAACTGGTGAGGCGGCTGGCAAACGTGATGACGCTCTTCTACATATGGACCTTTGTCCTCATCGGCCTGAGCGCCATCTTGCTCTTCGTGAGGGACCCGCACCCCCTGCCCCGTCGCCTCACAGCCGCCGGTTGGGCGGCGGCTCTCTATCCGATCTTGCTGATGGTGGCGG
Organism: Ardenticatenaceae bacterium; assembly: GCA_015491235.1. GTDB lineage: Bacteria > Chloroflexota > Anaerolineae > Ardenticatenales > Ardenticatenaceae > WFWG01. The sequence continues at coordinate 23,514 of WFWG01000096.1, read as the reverse complement.
CTGTGCTGACCGTCAACACCAACTTGAACATTGCCAGGGCTGACATTTTCAGCAAGCAAGCCCAAGCCTACGAAGCCTCCCAGCAGTGGGACGTGGCCATCATGCTCTACCGCAAGGCGCTGGAGTTGCAGCCCAAACAGGACCGCTACTTCCTCAACCTGGGGCGTGCTTACCTCAACAAAATCCAGGCAACGCGCGACGACCCGGCCCAACGTGAGGCGCTCTTGCAAGAAGGGCTCGCTGTGCTGGAGCAGGCGCGCGACACCAACCCGCTCAACGTGGACCACTGGCGCAATTTGGCCAGCTTTCACCGCGCTTGGGCTGCCCTTGTAAGCGACCCCGAGGAGCAGCGCCAACACCTGGAAGAAGCAGACCGCTACTATAAGCGGGCCACGGAGTTGAGCCCCAACAATGTAACGCTCTGGAACGACTGGGCCTCGCTGATGTTCCAGCTTGGCAAGGACGAGCAGGCACTGGAGTACTTGAACCAAGCGCTCGAAATTGACCCTGCGTTCGAGGGCACGTACCTCATGCTGGCGGATTATTACGTTCGGCAGGGCGAATGGGAAAAGGCGCGCGAGGCCTATCAGAAAGCTACAGAACTGGCACCCGGCAATGTGCAGGCGTGGAGTGGGTTGGCCTACACCTACGTACAACTGGGCGACGTTCAGGCCGCTATTGAGGCCAACCTACAAGCGCTGAACGTGGCCCCCAATGACTTCGTCACCCATCGGAACTTGGCGCTCCTTTACCGGGACATCGGCGACCTGAACAACGCGCTCGTCCACGCCTACCGAGCGCTGGAAGTAGCCCCCGAGAGCGAACGGCCCGCCATGCAGGCCTTCGTCTCCGAGTTGCAACAATTGGCTTCGGGGAGCAAAGGCGGAGGATAAACGTGGCGACGGGAAACTGGCTGCTCATTTTCGCTATGGCGCTGACGGTGGCAGCCGTGGGCACGCCGCTGATGCGGCGGGTGGCACTGCGCGCTGGCGTGCTCGACCAGCCCACAGCACGGAAAGTCCACACAACACCGGTACCCCTGCTCGGGGGGATCGCCATCTACGCGGGCGTGATGGCCGCTCTGATTTTCTACCACGACCGGCAGGAGATCGTCCAAGTGGCGGGCATTGTGGTGGGAGCTACCTGGGTCTCCCTGACCGGCGTGTGGGACGATCGTAGTGGCCTGGGCGCTTCGGCCAAATTGCTGGCCCAAGTCGTGGCAGCAGCCATCCTGATCGCCAGCGGCATCCAGGTCAAGTTGCCGGTGCCAGCCTGGTTGAACCTGCTCCTCACCGTTACGTGGGTGGTGGGGATCACCAACGCCTTTAACCTGCTGGACAACATGGACGGGCTCTCCAGCGGCGTGGCAGCAGTCGCCGCGGCCTATTTCTTGCTACTGGCCGCCCTGAGTGGGCAGTACCTGGTTGGTTCGTTCGCGGCCGCCCTTCTGGGCGCTTCGCTGGGATTCTGGGTTTACAACTTCAACCCGGCGCGCATTTTCATGGGGGACGCCGGCAGCCTCTTCCTGGGCTTTTTGATGGCCGTGCTGGGCATCAAGCTGCGCTTCCCCACCAACGTGCCCTGGGTAACCTGGATGGTGCCCATCCTGGTGTTGGGCGTTCCCATCTTCGACACCACGTTGGTGTTCGTCTCGCGCCTGCGGCGGGGCAAAAATCCCCTGACCACGCCGGGCAAGGACCACGTCTCCCACCGGCTGGTGCAACTGGGGTGGACCCGGCGGGAAGCGGTGTTGTTGCTCTACCTGGTGGGATGCGCGCTGGGCGGCGTGGCCATTTTTGTCAGCGTGGCTACAGTGCGAGCAGCTTACGCCATCGCCGCCTGTGTGGGCCTGGCCGCGCTGGTGGCGTTGGTCTGGCTGGAGCGAACGGCGCCACCGCCAAGTTCAATTCTTGACAAACCGCCGTGAACAATGTATCATTTGTGTGGCACGTTGCAGGGGGGTAGCTCAATTGGCAGAGCAGCGGTCTCCAAAACCGCAGGCTGCAGGTTCGAGTCCTGTCCCCCCTGCCTCTCAAGCGGGCGTAGTTCAGCGGTAGAACACCTCCTTGCCAAGGAGAAGGTCGTGGGTTCGAATCCCATCGCCCGCTTGTGTGTTCGATCGGGGGTCGTCTAATCGGCAAGACAGCGGACTTTGGATCCGCCAATCCAGGTTCGAGTCCTGGCCCCCGAGCTTTTTATTTGTTGCGCTGGTCGGCGAGCGCAGGCCGCCGGCCAGCCATCAAAGGAGAGCGGAGTCAGGGTGTATGTTCCGGAACAACGAACTCTTGTACCCTCAGAGCATTACAAAAGCATTGGCTGACTTGCGCGGCCGCCGGTGGAAGGAGTTGGTCACGTATGTGGCGAGTCTCGACGAAACTCACGAGGACGCCCTGGCATTCCAGCTCATGATGATACGGTTGTGCGGGTGCTTAACGTGCCAGCCGGGCGGATATAAGCTTTCCTTGGGGTGCAAGACGTGTGCTTCCCGGACAATCACGAGCTTCAGTGGCTCGGACAAGGCACTGCTCCGCCGGTACAAGCAGGCCCAGGAGGAGATTCGGGCCTTTTTGAACGCGTCGGTCTCAGAACCCGTTTCACAGCCAGAGGAGGAACTGGCGATACCGTCATGAGATACAGGCTGTACCCCCATTGTAGCAGGCGTTCGGCGATTTCCTCCCCTTTTGTCGTAAAACGAGAAACACCTTGTACGGTGCCCGAACATCGGGCACTTTTTGTTTGACAGAAGTTGTGGAGTTGAAGTACCATTTGTTCTGGCTAGGCAACAGCCAGCGTTCTAAACCGGAAAACGCAAAGTAGTACAGAAGGACAAAATGATGGGCAGTGTCTTGGTGCTGAACGCCTCCTATGAGCCACTCAACATTGTTTCCGTTAGGCGAGCCATCGTGCTGCTTCTCAAGGAGAAGGCTGAGCTCATCGAGGCGGCAGAAACCACAATTCGTTCCGAAAACCTAACGCTGCCAGTTCCGCTGGTCATTCGGCTCGTCGTGTACGTCAAAATTCCCAACCGTCTCTCGCTTCCCCTTACACGACGGAACATCCTGCTGCGCGACAATTACACGTGCCAGTACTGCGGCGCCCAGCCAGGAAAGGAACATCTGACGGTGGATCACGTGGTGCCACGGTCTCGAGGTGGAGAGCACAGTTGGGAGAACCTGGTGACCGCGTGTGCTCCCTGCAATCGCCGCAAGGGAAACCGCCTGCCCCACGAGGCGGGGCTTCGTTTGCGGCGCAAGCCATACCGACCGCGCTACCTGGCGTTGGCTTTGCTCAAGGAGAAAAGCGTGCCGAACGTGTGGACGAAGTACCTCTACGTTTGATTCGGCCGGCACTTATCACGAAGCCTGAGAAGTCACCAATTTGGCTCCGGTGAGGCGCTCTACAGCGTGAAGTGCAACGAAGTGCACACTGCCATCGGGCAACGTTACCTCGCACCCGTTGACTTCCAGGCCGCTTTCCAGAATCCCTCGCCCGGCCCAAGGCGTTCGCACCACGCCCACCCGGCCAAGAAGGGGAGGGGCAACTATGCGAACCACGTCGCCAACCTGCAACGGACGCCCGGGGCGGAAGACAGGCACCCCCTCTGTCGAAGGCTCAGGAATGAGGATTTCGGGGCGCAGGCGGGGACGCCCGGGGTTGAAAATCGCGTTGACAACTACCTCTTGTCCGTCACAACGGCGCAAAATCTCGAAAATGGGAGGTGCCATGCCTTCATTGTGAACCCCGTCGGTAACGACGACCGCATACTCCTGTTTCCGAGCGAGTTCCAGGAGTTCCGGTCGTAGTGAGGCCACGATCAAGCCTTGCACTCGCGCTTGTGTGGCGGCCTCCAACACCTCTGGGCTTACTGTGCGCCCGGCCACCACGACGTTTCCCCGAACCGAGACGTCGAATTGCTCCGGAGAAACGGTTCCGTTCGGGCTCGAAGCCAAGACGCGCAGGACTCCCACGCGATTTTGGCCGTTCCCCCACACCCCTTGTACAAACGCGCCTGTTGATTCGATGACCACTCCAAAGCGTGGCATGAGGTTGATGACTTTCCCCCTCAGCCCTGCGCGCAGGGTTTCGCCCTCTGCCATTGTCTGGAGCAAGACCCGCCCTTGGTTGTCCACCTGCAACACCCGTCCGCCTACCGGGGCCACCACCTTCCGCCGGCGAAATAGCCCACTTTGCTGGGCCAGCAAGTCGTTCTCCTTCACCGTCTGGCCTGGCTCAACCGTGATGGCCTTCAATGCTGCTTTAGGCTTGACGTCTAGCTCTTTGGCCACATCTACCACGTGAACCCTGAGACGGCCCGGTGCTTGGGCCACCACATCGTGCGGTTGCACGAACTGTCCAATCCGGGCCAACACTTGCCCCGGTGTCTTCAGCAGGCGTTCGTGTTGCACACGCACACGGGGAAAAACAGCGACTTCGTCCGGTATGTACTGACGTGTGTTATCCACCCACATAGAGCAACCACTCGTGAACCTGTCGGCGCTGTTCGACCAATGTCTCCTGTGACGGCAAAGGACGCCCTCGCGCGTCAATCACCAGGCCTACTGTTCCTCCTGTGACTTGAACGCGCGCGGCGTGGCCCGGCCCGAGTCCCACGTCCACCTTCCGCACGGGCCGCAGTTCCAGCTCTAGTCGGACTCCGGGGGGCAGATATTCGCGATAGAGGCGTCCGGCCTCCACCGTGACCGTGTACGTTCCCCCGTCAGGGTACCTCATGCGGAAGTGCAAAACCTCCTTGCCAGGTTTCATTGGTCCGCTCAACACCACGGCCGTCCCCAAACTTTCCAAAACGTTGTGGGCCAGCAAATCTCCTACGGCAACGGGCTCGTTCTGGCTCAGCATTCCCAGCGCTGGCAGAAGTCCCAGTCGGTCTCGCATCAGGTGCACCACCCCGCTCGGCTGAAAGGCGTCGAGGAGCAAGAGAAGTGCTTGGGCCGGCTGTGGCGCGTGTCGAATGACCGCTCCTGTGCCAATCAAGTAGTCACATACCAGGTTTCCGGAGTTGTCGAGAAAAGTTTCCGGCAAAGAGGGACTCAGGGCCGTGACCAGCCGCTGTGCCACGACTCGCGCGACAGCTTGTTCCAGCCACAGGGCGTCACGTGTAGCCGGTCGAAGGTGAGGATACCAGCTTCGGTGGACCAACAAGCTGTGAAGATCTCGCTCCGGCATGAGTCCCGGCATCCAGCGATACACAGCTTCCAGGCCCACTTTCTCAAGCACGCGCGGCAAACTGAACCCCAAACCTTCGCCAGGACGCACAATGGAGCGGAAGAAGTGGGCATCTGTCGCTACGATCTGACTGTTCTCAGCGCCGATATCAACGAGCACGATGCGTCGCCCCACCTGCTTGGCCAACCACTCGACAGCCTGAGCCTGAGCGGTAGCTGTTGGCTGCACCTGTGCTTGGGACCAGGCCTGTAAGGCTCCGAAGCCGGGAATTCTCGCCACACGCCGCTCGTGGAGCAACTCGTTGAACGCATCAAAGAGGCGCCGCACAAGCCCGCCGCCGCCTTCCTCAGGTGCCAGGAGGACCTTTTGAACAGCATTCGTTTCCTCTACGGCGGGAAATAGATGGCCAAGGAGGGAGTTTTGCCCCACCAACACAACTGTCGGACGCTCCCGAACGTCGTAGAGTGTGTTGGCAAGCTGCAAGGTGTTCAGGAAGCTCTGTGCGGCCGATGTGAGGTCCAACGCTTCCGTGGACACGAAAAAGAGCACATCGGGACGTTCGCGGTCAACGACCTGGATTACGTCGGCCATGCCGACATCGCCCCACCGATCATCTCGTCCGTCAACAAAGGTGCCCACAACGCGAGCGTATGTGGACTGAACGGCCAGGAGTGCTACAGAGACATCAGCAGGGCGCTCGCCGAAGACGATCACTTTGAGGGGAGAAAAAGCGCTGGTCGTCGCCAGGAAAACGTCAACTCCTTCGCCACTCTCGTCTTCAGGGACGAGTATCCGTATCTCTCCGTCGTCGGTGGCGCTGACCAACGCGCGGTCGCTGGCCAACTGGATGTCCTGGACAGCTTCCCGAATTCCCACCATCACGTTGGAGGTGGGCTGCTCAATGGTTGTGCGGGCCTCCCCACAAGCCACGAAGCGATACAGGCCATCAACCTGGTCAATCAGCGCAGCCCGCGTCCACAGACTTCCTACGTCGGCACACAAAACCGACTCGGCAACTCTGGTTTCTTCAACAGCCTCCTGCTCAAGCACCATTGAACGATCTTGCTCCTGTTTCCTGGCAGCCTTCCCCGCCCTCTCACAAGACGTTCAGGAAGACGAACATCACGGTAAAGGCTGCCAGAATGAATGCCACGAAGATGAGAACAACCACAAATGCGCGAAACAAAGCGCGGACTCTGCTGGGGGATTTCGGCGGCGTGTGCACTTCCGCCTGGGCGGGAAAAAACGGGGGGGGCGCCACTTGACTGTCTGCTTTGCGCGGCAGACTCCCCGGAAATGGGGGGACGTCGTGATCGAGCAGAATAATCGGCTCCACTGGGATCGGTCCCCGCACGCCAGCCAGAAGCCCTTTCCCTTCTTCCTCCCCTTCCCTGCTTTCCTCCAGAAGCGCTTTCTCCACGCCCCCAGCCGCTTCAGGGACAAGCCAACCCGGCAGGTCGCTGAAGTCAACGTCCGCTGTCCACACCAGGTCGTCCTCAGCTTCAGGCGAGGATTCCACACTGATATCTTTTAACCAGTCAGGCAGACTGGTATCTTCTTCCCGTTCCGGAAAGGACGAGGTTTCCGGATGTTCCTCTGGGGCCATTTTTGTGCCCGATCTTCTCCCTTTCCTTATTCCGCGTTCTCTGCTGCTATAGGTAGTATAAACGAGCCTACGGCTCCCGGCAAGCTGGCGTGTTGCGCCGTGAGCTTCACCTTGTGGCCCGCCAATCTCACTTCCCGCCTTTGTCTTGCTGCCTTGTTCCTTACTCGGTATACTTGGAGTGTCTGGTTGTCTCTCGCGGTTTACGCCCTTGTTGGCAACGTCCTGAACGTGGAGGTGCTTTATGTTTAAAACCATTGTCGTTGGGGTGGACGGAACAGAACGCAGTGAGAAGGCTGCCGTTGTGGCGGCCGACATCGCGCAAAAGTACAACGCCCGCTTGATTTTGGTGTACGCGTATGACCCGGTTCCCCGCTACTTTGGCACTGAGATTTACGAAGAAGCTGTTGCCCAGGCCATTGCCCACGGCGAAGAAGTTCTGGAGACGACGATCGCCAAGTTGACCGAAGGGATGGACGTTGAACAAGAGGTGCTGGAGGGGCCAGCAGCTCAGGCGATCTTGAATGTCGTTCGGGCGCATGAAGCTGATCTGGTGGTCATCGGCTCCCGTGGGCTGGGCGAAATCGCTGCCTTGGCCTTGGGGAGCGTCGGCCACAAGCTCATCCAGCAATCCCCTGTTCCAGTGCTCATCGTCAAGTAGACAAGCGGGGAGTGTCGCCCCATTCGTCAAGCAAGGCCTTAATCCGAGGGCGCAGGGCACGAAGGGCACGCCCCCTGTGGCTTAAGCGATTCTTCTCGGCAGGCGAAAGCTCAGCCATGCTGCACCCGGCTTCAGTGACGTAAAAAATCGGGTCGTAGCCGAATCCCCCCGTGCCGCGCGGTGCAAACAGGATGCGCCCTTCAACGGTTCCTCGGGCCGTTACGACTTCTCCGTTGGGCAGTGCAAGCGCTGCCACACACACAAAACGCCCGCTGCGACGTGACCAGGGCACGTCCTTCAGGTGGGTTAGCAACTTGCGAATGCGGTCGGCATCCGTGGGGCCAGCCCACCGCGAACTCAAAATGCCAGGAAGCCCGCCCAGGGCGTCCACCTCCAGGCCGCTGTCGTCGGCCAGAGTAGGGATGCCGGCTGCAGCCACGTAGGCGTGTGCTTTCAGGAGGGCATTTTCCTCAAAAGTTTTCCCTACTTCTTCCACCTCCAGTTGAAGGTTTATTCCCTCGGGGGTAAGAATTTCCACGCCAAGGTCGCTCAGAAGGGCCTGGTATTCACGGCGCTTTCCAGGGTTTCGAGTGGCCACGAAAATTTGCACTGTTCTCCTCTCGTTGATATAGTGTGATACACCTTGGGTTCGCTTGTGACAGCGCGTTCTTCCAGGTTACAGGTGAGGCAATGGAAACGTTTCGCCAACTCTACCAGGTTTACGGAGCCGAACTTACAGCGTTGGCGTTGTTCTTGTCCACGCTCGCTTTGATAGGGGTTGCCGTTCAGAATTTTCGTCGGCGACGGCAACCTGTCTCAGCAGATGGGATGAAAGATGCCCCCCGGCAGAGCACGCTGCTCACCGGCCTTCGGCGTCAAGTTCAGCAAAACAGCGAACGTGTTGCGGCGCTGGAACGCGCTTTGGAGGCTTTGCAGGCAGCGTCAGCCCGCAAGGCTGGTCGAATCGGCGTTGTGCGGTTCAACCCCTTCCACGAAACAGGGGGTGACCAGAGCTTTTCTGTTGCGCTTCTCGACGACGAAGGCAACGGCGTGGTCATCACGAGCCTCTTCAGCCGGGATGGCACTCGTATTTACGCCAAACCCGTCGAGAACGGCCAGTCCCCCTACCCACTTGCGGACGAGGAAGTCGAGGCGCTTCGCCGCGCGCAAACCTTTGGACAGCCTGACCGGTAACCGCGTCAATCTCACCTTGGCTCGTTTCCTTTGAGATTTTCCTCGGCCTCAGCAGGCGAAGGTGCCAGCGGGAGGTTGGGCACCGCGTCTAAGTCCAGCGGCGAGCGCTCCCCTCGCCGAAGTCGCCAGTAAGCGGCTCCGGCGATCATGGCCGCGTTGTCGGTGCAAAGGGGCAACGGCGCCACCCGCAGTGTGACGCCCAGCGGCTCCAGCGTGGCGGCCATCTGCTCGCGCAACACGCGATTGGCCGCCACCCCCCCAGCCAGGATGACTTCCTTTACCCCGAATGCTCTGGCGGCTTGGGTGGTTTTCCCCACCAGCACGTCCACAACGGCCTGTTGGAAGCTAGCTGCCAAGTCAGGCACGGGCAACTCCCGCAGAACGACAGGCATGAAGGGAGCACGGCGCTCTTTGCCGGCCGGCTCAGGTTCTTTGTGATATTTTTCCACCTCGCGCAACACAGCCGTCTTCAACCCACTGAAGCTAAAGTGATATGTGCCCGGCAGCCAGGCACGGGGAAAGTTGAACGCGCGGGGGTTTCCCTCCCTAGCCACCTGCTCGATGTGTGGCCCACCGGGGTATGGCAGCCCCAACAGCCGAGCAACCTTATCGAACGCCTCACCAGCAGCGTCGTCCAACGTGTGGCCCAGGAGAACGTAGTCACCGTGGCCCCGCATGAGCACCAGTTCTGTGTGCCCACCGCTTACAATGAGCACCAGCACCGGAAAGGTAGGCTCGAGTGCAGGCTCATCGGGCGAAAAGCGCAGCCAGGCGCTGTACACATGGCCCTCTAGGTGATTGATGCCAATGAAAGGCAGCCTTCGGGCGATGGCTAACGCCTTGGCCAGGTTCAACCCCACCACAAGGGAACCCACCAAACCAGGACCATAAGTAACCGCTACGGCGGAAATATCTTCCCACTTCACAGCAGCTTTGGCCATCGCCTCCTGAAGAACAGGCACAATGGTCAACACGTGCTGGCGAGCGGCCACTTCCGGAAAGACGCCCCCGTACTGGCGGTGTAGCTCAGCTTGAGAGGCCACCACGTTGGAGAGGATGTCCCGGCCGTCGCGTACAAATGCCACACTCGTTTCATCACAGGACGTTTCGATTCCCAGAACGATCATGGTTGTTCTGCCTTTGCTTCTGTACACAATTTTCTCGACATAGACAATTATAATGCTGTTGATAGTCGTAGTAGAGCCTGGGGAAATGTGGACATCCTTGGACCCTCTTGCCATGAGACCCACAGATTGTAGCGCAGAACCGAAGTTCCTACAACATGTAGTGGTGATGTCCGGGGCAAAATTTTCCACAGACGGGGATTATGTTGTGGAGAGGAGGGGAAAGTGAGCGAAAGAGCATGTTCACGGCAGATGAGGCATAACGTTACGGTGACCACAAGATGTAGTGGTAGTTCAACGGCACAGCGCTATATCTTGTGGTTGAGGAGAATAGCTTGACGGTGAAGTTATCCCCAACAGTGCACAGTTATCCACAGAATTCACAAGGTTATCCACATTTTTCAAAACAAACGGCTCGGCTTATCCATTTTTCTTCCGCTCGGTCAAGCGGCTGGCCGCCTCGCGCAGGGCGCTCTCCGCGTCAATGTCCACCTGGCGGGCCGCCTCAGCCAGACCGAGCAGCAGCGCGCCCAGCGTGGAAGCAGAAGGATCGCGCCGCCAGGCATTCCACAGTTCGTCCAGGGGCGGTAAGGACCATCCCAGCTTCGCGGCTCGCTTGGTCACCTTCTGGGCGAAGGCAAGGGCCGGCAGGGCCGGTGGAATGCCAGCAAAGGGGTCCTGGCCCTTTTCGCGCTCCCCCTTTTCCTCCCGCTTGAGTTGCTCCCAGTTGCGCAGGACGTCCTGGGCGCTCTCCACCTGCACGTCCCCGAAGACGTGAGGGTGGCGGCGAATCATCTTCTGGCCCACAGTCGCCAGTACGTCTGCCACGGTGAAGTGGCCTTCCTCGGTTGCCATCTGGGCGTGGAGGGCTATCTGGAGCCACAAGTCGCCCAACTCCTCCCGCAGGGCGTCCATGTCCTCGTGGTCCAGGGCGTGCAGAACCTCGTAGGCTTCCTCCAGCAGGAAGGGACGCAGCGAGAGGTGCGTCTGCTCTCGGTCCCACGGGCACCCCTCGGGGGAGCGCAGGTGAAAGATGATGTCCATAAAGGCGGAGAGGGAGGCCGGCTCCTGCCGGGGCGGAATGTAGAGAGCGGTGAGCCAGCGCCACTCGGCGTGGCGGCCGAGCGCGCCGAGGGCAAGCGGGATCACCCGCTGGTGGGGAGTGCCAGCGGCCTCCACCAGCACCACGGGGTGGTCGTCCGGGTAGAGTTCCAGCAAAATCGCCTGAACGCGAACGGCCAGGGCGTGGCTGTCGAGTTGGGCCACGATGGCCGGGCGGTCGGCCTCGAGCGGGGGGAAATAGCGCCCCGCCACGGCGGTCGCATCGGCGACCTGAAGCGCTGCCGGGGTTGTGAGTTCCAGGGCAGCCAGCATCGGCTCGACAAAGCTGACGCCCTGCACGAGGCGTACCGGAACCCCGCGCGCCCGTGCCCCCTCCACGATGTGGCGCACCGTGACCTCGCCCAGCCAGGGGCTGCCCGGCACGCCGTAGAGGACGCCCTCGGGGCGTTGCCCCAGCCGCACTACGCGCTCCGCAATTTCGCGGTAGCGGGCGCCGGGGTCGGTGTCGGCCTCGGCCTTGGAGGCGTCGTCGAAGGTGTGGACGGTCAGGTGGGGTGGAAGGGCGTCCAGGACCGGGTGACTGCGCGCCCGCACCCAGATTTCGCGCGCTTCGTTCAGGACAGCGTGGGCTTCGGCGGTCAACAGCTCTGGAGTGCCGGGCCCCAGGCCCACAACGATAATGCCGCTCATCGTTCAGCCTCCGCGCTCGCCGGTTCACGAACCGGCTGTGTTGGGTTGGGGGACCAGCCACAGTGCCTGGTAGGGCGAGACGCTCAGCCGGAGCCGGCCATCCTCGGCGGTGAAGTGTCCGCCGCCGATGAGGTCGTGCCAACGCGGGGCGGGCGGCAACTCCAGCTCACCGAGGGAAAGGTTAAGGCGGTGGGAGTCCGGCGTCACGTTGACCAGACACAACACCGCCTCGGCTCCTCTACCCTGGTGCCGGTCCGGCGGGGGTGTGCGCACCACGGTGAAGAAAGCCGGGTTCAGCGCCAGAACGCGCTGGGGCCCGTTGGGGTGAAAGGCGGGCTGGCCCTGCCGCTCGGCCAGCAGGTGGCGGTAGGCCTCGAAAACCCGATGAGGCAGCGAGGTTGGGTCGGCCAACTCCGCTTCCAGCGTGGCGCGGTCGAATTTCTCGCGGTTGATGGAGCGCGGGTGGCCGGTCTCCTCCAGGCACCGGTAACAGTTGCGCGAGCCGAACAGGCTGTGGACGTAAATTCCTGGCACGCCAGCTAAGGAGAGCATAATGACCTGTGAGGCCATGAAGCGTGCCACGTCGCGCTCTGGATCCGGGTCGTGCGGGTCGTTCAGGGCATCGTAAAGGGTGATGTTCAGTTCGTACACGCTCTTGGAGCCATCTGGATTGGCCTTGTAGGAGACCCGTCCGCCGTGAGCCAGTGTCTGGTCCACGAGCGCCTGAATTTCCGCCTCCGAGAGCAGCCCCCGCGCCGGCATGACCCCAATCCCATCGTGCGAGGCAATGAAGTTGAAGAAGGTTGTCAAGGGAGAGGGCGTGCTGAGCGTCTGGGCCCAGCGCGTCAGCCGTTCGGCGTTGCCCGTCCTGAAGGTGTGGAGCACCAGCGGGGGCAGGGCGAAGTTATAGACCATCTGGGCCTCGTCGGTGCCGTCGCCGAAGTAGCTGATGTTCTCCTCGTGAGGCACGTTGGTCTCAGTAATGAGAATGACGCCAGGGGCCACGGCGTCCAGCACAGCCCGGAAGAGCTTCACCACCCGGTGGGTTTGGGGGAGATGAATGCAAGGCGTGCCGATCTCCTTCCAGAGGTAGGCAATGGCGTCCAAGCGAATGACGTCGGCGCCCTTTTCCACGTAAAAGAGCAACACCTTGAGAATTTCCAGCAAAACTGCCGGGTTCTTGTAGTTCAGGTCAACCTGGTCGCTGCTGAAGGTCGTCCAGACATACTTCACGCCCTCGGCGGTTTCCACAGGCGTTAACAGGGGGGTGGCCCGTGGCCGCACGACCTGCGAGAGGTCGGTCGAAGGGTCCACCACGATGAAGAAGTCCGTGTAGGGGGACTCGCCGCGCAGGAAAGCCTGAAACCAGGCACTCTGGCGCGAAATGTGGTTGATGACGGCGTCGAACATCAGGCGAACGTGCTGCCCGATGGCGGCCACATCGTCCCACGTGCCGAAGTCGGGGTTGACCTGGTAGTAGTCAATCACCGAGAACCCGTCGTCGGACGAGTAGGGAAAGAAGGGCAGCAAGTGGACGCCGTGCACCACCTCGGCCACGTGGGTTGCCAGAAAATCGCCCAAGGTGCGGAGAGGGCGCTGGCCCGGTTCCCGCACCTGGTCGGCGTAGGTGATGAGGAAGCTGTCCCGTTCGGTTAACCGCTCCTCCGGCGGAGGAACGTGTTCGGCCAAGTGCGGGTTGCGTTGGCGAAAGTCGTCCAAGATGGCCTGAAGCGCTTTCCACGTCTCCTGGCCCTGTTCGGAGCCGTACAGGAAGCGCAGGTGGTCGAGGATGCGATCTTCCGGGCGCATAGGTTTCATCGCTAAGCCTTATGCTCTTCTTTTTTAGCAGAGCCCGTCACCGCCATCAAAATGCGGTAGAGCATCTTGTAGGCCTCTTGCTGCACAAGCCCGAAGGCCAACGCAATGAGGATAAGCAGCGGACTGGTGGCGGTCAGCACTTGCTGAGCCGGGTTGGGCAAAGTCTCCGTCTGACTGATGGCACCCACCACGAAGAAGCCGCCCACGAAGAGGAAGTAAACGATAGCCCCCAGAACGGCGCCCATGATAGGGTGAGCCCAATAGTGGATGTTGTACTCGCGGTCGAACTCACGCCGCGAGACGTAGGTGCGCAACACGTAGAGTGAGCCGATAGCTCCGCCGATGCCGCCCCAGATCATGCAGTACCAGGGGGCAAAGTACATGGCCATGGTAAGTGGGATCTCCTGGCCTGTGGCCGTCTTCAGCGGAAGGGCAAAGGGAGGCGTGATTCCGCGGTTCACCAGCCAAGTAGCAATAGCACGGTCGAAGACGGCCAGGCCGAGAAAGAGCACCAGCATGGCAACGTTGTAGGCGAAAAAGCGGCGGGCGTAGATGGCCGCATCTCGCTCGCTGCTTTCCACCTGTTTGAGCAACACGCGCACTTCCTCGACGCGCACCTCGGCCTCGGGGAAGCGGCCTGGGTCACCGAGCAAGATGGTGCGGGCCTCGTTGAGTTTTTGGAGGGCGCGGTTGGCGAGTTCGGGCACGCGGCTCAAGCGCTCCTCCACTTTTCGGAAGAGGCGAGAGATTTCCGCGTCCAGGTAGCTCAAGTCTTCAGCCGTGATTTGCTGGGCAATGCGAATGCGCATTTCCTCGTCGGTGGGCACCGGCGTGAGGGTTTCCGGCCCTTCCGGGCGGTCAAAAATCTCCGGCACCTCCGTGACTTCAATGCCGGCGGTGACGCGAGCCAGTTCGGTAGGTGTCATCAGGCGCCGGCGGGGCGAGAGGCTTTCCACTTCCTGCTCCGCCTCCTCGGCGGGAGCCGCTGGAGCCTCTGCTTCCAACGCCGGCTGGGCGGGACCGGTTGCGACAGCTTCAGTCTCGACAGTGCTCCACGAAGGTGCCGAAATGGTTGTGGACGTGGGCGTTTCCGAGGCTTCCGGCTCCGGCAAGGGGCTTTCCTCGGGCAAAGCGGTTTCCGGCTCTTCCGGCAGGGTGGGCATAGGCTCCTCTTCCTCGGCACCCCGTGGCCACGGGAAGGCCTCGTCCACGACCTGAGCCGCCTCTCTCAGGGGGGGAGGCATGGGCTCCTCTTCCCACGGAACCGGCTTGACGACACGAGGGACGGCCGGCTCCCCGTTCGACCGCTCGTTGGGCTGTGTGGCCTCTGGCATGGTGTCCTCCCTTCCTCTCGTTTAGGCAACCGTTACAGTTCGGCCACAGTACATGTTACAGCAACTGACGGCACAGTGAAGTGCTACTCCCACTCGATGGTTCCGGGCGGTTTACTGGTGATGTCGAAGACCACGCGGTTGACACCCGGCACCTCGTTGACGATGCGCGTGCTGATGCGGGCCAGCACCTCGTAGGGCAAGTGGGCCCAGTCGGCCGTCATGCCGTCCTCGCTGGTCACGGCCCGCACGGCCACCACGTGGCCGTAGGTGCGGTAATCGCCCATGACCCCTACGGTGCGCAGGGGCGTTAACACGGCGAAGTATTGCCACACGTCGCGCCCCAGCCCCGCGCTCTCGATTTCCTCGCGCACGATGGCGTCGGCCAGCCGCAGTGTGTGGAGCCGCTCCGGCGTGACTTCGCCCAGGATGCGCACGGCCAGCCCCGGCCCAGGGAAGGGCTGGCGGTAGACCACCTCGGCCGGGAGGCCGAGGGCAAGCCCCACTTCCCGCACTTCGTCCTTGAAGAGGTAGCGCAGCGGCTCGATGAGCTCGAACTGCAAATCTTCCGGCAGCCCGCCCACGTTGTGGTGGGTTTTGATTTTGGCGGCGATGCCGTGGCCGGTGCTTCCCGGCCCGGCGGACTCGATCACGTCCGGGTAGAGGGTGCCCTGGCCAAGGAACTGAAACGGCCCCAGGGCGCGCGACGTTTCCTCGAAGACGCGGATGAACTCGTGGCCGATGCGACGGCGCTTCTCCTCCGGGTCGGTCACCCCCCGCAAGGCACGCAGGAAGCGCTCCTGAGCGTCCACTTTTACCACGCGGGCCGGCAGGAAGCGTTTGAACATTTGCATGACCTGCTCGGCCTCGTTCAGGCGCAGCAGGCCGTGGTCCACGAAGACACAGGTGAGCCGGTCGCCGATGGCGCGGGCGATGAGCATGGCCGTGACGGTGCTGTCCACACCTCCGCTGAGGGCGCAGATGGCGCGCCCATCTCCCACCTGGGCTCGAATGCGTTCGATCGTCTCCTCAATAAAGTTGGCTGGCGTCCAGTCGCCCCGGCAGCCGCAGATGGTGTAGAGAAAGTTTTCCAGAATCTGCACGCCGTTGGGGGTGTGGGCTACTTCCGGGTGGAACTGGAGGCCGTAGATGTGACGCTCCGGGTGTCCCATGGCGGCGTAGCGGGTGGTGGGCGTGCTGGCCAGGCAGACGAACCCCTCCGGCAGCGCGGTGATAACGTCTCCGTGGCTCATCCAGACTTTCATGGGGGCGCGCAGGCCGGCGAAGATGGGAGAGTCAGGGGCTATCCAGGTCAACTCGGCCGGCCCGTACTCCCGCACGGGCGACGGTTCCACTTGTCCGCCCAGGGTGTGGGCCAGCAACTGCATTCCGTAACAGATTCCCAGGACGGGCACACCACGCTCCAGGATGTGGTCCGGCAGGGTGGGGGCATTCTCGTCGTAGACGCTGGCCGGGCCGCCGCTGAGGATGATGCCCACGGGACCGAGTGCGTCCAGGCGCTCCCGGCTCACGTTCCAGGGAAGCAGTTCACAGTAGACGCGAGCCTCGCGGACTCGCCTAGCAATGAGCTGGCTGTACTGTGACCCGTAATCAAGAATGGCGACGGTTTGGTGCGACATGGCTCTCGCTACAGTTCCAGAAGCATGGTGTCGAGCACGCGGCGCTCCGTGAAGCCGGCCTCGCGCAGCAGTCGAATGGCCGCGTGGTACTCGTCCAGCACCTGAACGCGTACCGCGCGCCCTCGCAGGAAGCGCAGGGCACGGCGCAGCAGACTGGCTTCCACCAGCGTGCGCCCTTCGGGTGGGAGGATAATCTCGAAGGTGCTGGGATGAGTCCCCCGGTGACGTTCGGCCGTCAGGAGGCCCACCAGGTGCCCCTGGTATTCAGCCCACCACTGTTGGCGCCGGTAGCCCAGCAGGAAGTAGCGGGCCCACTCGGCCAGGCCGGGCAAGGGCGGAGTGCGGAACTCGGCTGAACGGACTGGCTGAAAGATTTGCACGGCCTGGGGAACGGCTTCGAGCGCCAAGCGGCGGGCTGCGCGCCAGTGGTTGGGATCAGGGAGCCTCACGGCCACGCCCGGAGGTGAGAACCAGGGGCGCTCCTGCGCCGAAGCCACGTGCAGTTCGTGGACCACGCCCACGGTGTGGAATCCCAACGACTGGTAGAGGCGTTTGGCGGGCTCATTGTCACGGCGCACCTGGAGCACAACCTGGCGTCCGCCGTGCGACCGAGCGTGTTCGATGGCCGCCTCCATCAGGCGGCGGCCAATGCCGCGCCCGCGATAGGCCGGCAGCACGGCCACGTTGCTGATGATCCAGGCTGAGCGGTTGCGTGCTCGCGAGACGGTGGCATTGCCGACGATGTGGCCGTCTTCCTCCCACACGAAACCGGAGAGAAGGTCCCCCAGGAAGGGGGCCGAGCGGCTGATCACCCACAGCAGTGGCCCCATGTAACCGAGCACGTGCAGGTCACGCAGGATGGCCTGACCGCCTCCAGCCAATTCTTCCGCGAACGCGATCTCCAGCAGGTCGGCGATGCGGCCCAGGTCCCGGGCGGGGTCCATGCGGCGCAAGCCGCCGCGGCTATTCGGATGTGTGAGGGTCCGACTGACCATCGGGCGCCTCGTCTTCCCAGGAGAGAATCCAGACGCACAGGCCCGCCAGCACAACGGTGGCCACAATCAACCAGAACCGTTGCATGGGTTCCAACGGCACGTCCCAAGAGGCCCACAACAGGATGGCCACCATGCCAACGGCGAGCACGCCCCAACTGACCAGGTAGGGGTGACGCTCCCAGAGTTCACGCATCCGCCGTTTCCTCCTGTGCTTTTGCCAGGGTCTTCTGCCAGGCATCCACCACTTGGCGGCGTAGTTCTTCAAGTGAGCCGTTGTTGACAATAATTACGTCGGCCAGCTTTAGCTTGGGTTCCAGGGGAGGTTGGACGGCCAGCCGGGCCTCGGCCTCCTCTGGGGAGAGCCCGCGCCGTTCGACAAGGCGCTGGCGCTGCACCTCTGGATCAGCCACAACCACCCACAGGGAGTCGTACATTTCGTGTTGCCCCCCCTCGACAAGCTTGACAGCCTCCACCACCAGGGCTGGAGGCGGGTTGGGGGCCGCGCGCCACCGCGCAATCTCCTCGCGAATGGCTCGCCTGACGGCCGGGTGGACGATGGCTTCCAGGCGTCGCAGGGCCGCCGGATCGCGGAAAACGATGGCTGCTAGGGCCTTGCGGTTCACAGCGCCGCGCTCGTCCAACACCTCGGGGCCGAAGACTTCGGCGATGGCCCGCGTCACGGGCGTGTCCGGCTCCATAAGCTGGTGCACGAGTTTGTCGGCGTCCACGGTGACGGCTCCCAACTCGCGCAGCAGGGCCATGACGGTGCTCTTGCCGCTGGCAATGTTGCCGGTCAGTCCGATGAGTCGCATGGGTTTGAAGCCTAGTATTGAGCTTGAAGAGATTATACATTCCGCCTTGACAATTGGCAAAGCGAAAAGGTCAATTGCGCAATCACACAGACTTCTGTAAAACCGTAGAGGAAACGAAACTTGTCTCAACCACATATTTCGCAATGGGCTTCATTCTTTGGCATCAAACACCGTTTGGCAGAACGGACGAGCCGATGTATACTTTATTCAAATCACCTCCACTTCCCGTGGGTAGAAAAGGGAGCCATGAGTTACGCCAAAATTCTCCAACGTCTTCCTGAAGAGTGGCGACTGCCTGTGCTGGAAGCTCTTGAAGCCCTCAAAGAGGAGCTTCAGGAGCAATTTGCCATCCGGCGGGAAGATGTGCGGGCGTTCATTGAAACACAAAAGCGTTTCGAGGCCCGCTTGGAGGCACACGACAATCGGTTGACACGCTTAGAGCAAACCGTCGCCGGGTTAGTGGAAACGACTGCCCGCCTTGTCGAAGAGCAAAAGGAACACAACCGCCGTCTGGAGCGGTTGGAGGAAATCACTGCCCGGCTGGTGCAGGTGCAAGAGGAGCACAACGAGCGCCTGACCCGCTTGGAAGAGACGGTCGCCCAGTTGGTGGAAACGACGCGCCAGTTGGTAAAAGTACAAGAGGAGCACAACCGCCGCTTGGAGGGGCTGGAGGAGGCGCAAAGGGAACACAACCGCCGCCTGGAACGGCTGGAGGAGGCACAAAGGGAGCACAACCGCCGCTTGAAGCGGCTGGAGGAGGCACAAAGGGAGCACAACCGCCGCTTGAAGCGGCTGGAGGAAGTGCAGAACGAGCACACAGCAGAACTGAAACAAATCCGAGATAAGTTGGGCTCTCTTGAAGGTATTGTCTTGGAAGACCACTACCGTCGGCGTGCCCATTCCTTCTTTGGGCGATGGTTGCGCAATGTGCGAGTGGTGGAGTGGTCGAAGCTCGAAGGGCAGTTGCGGGCTTCCCTCACCCCTGATGAGTATGGCAAGGTAGCAGATTTGGACGCCATCATCCAAGGGATCTGGCAGGATACAGGGAAAGAAATCTGGATAGCCCTCGAGGTCTCTGCAACAGTGGACCGGACTGACGTGGAGAGAGCCCACGAACGGGCAGCTTTACTGCGCAAAGCTGGCTGGCCAGCCGTACCTGTAGCAGCGGGAAGAGCAACAACGCAGGGAGCCCTAAGAGAAGCCGAAGGGTTGAAGGTCGTCCTTCTCCAAAATGGGCGTGCTTCCGGTTGGCAAGAAGCCCTCCAGGCGGCCGGTGTATTGTGAAAATCGGTCAAACTGAAAAGCGAAAGGAGGGGAATTATTCTCCCCTCCTTCTTCACTTTTCCGGCCTCACCTCGAACACCTCCCAGGCGCCGTTTTTCGGCAAGAGTTCCCACAACTGGTCAGGCGGGGCGCCCTTGAATTCGATTTTGAGCAGCGCAATGGGCAGCTTGTGCGTGAAGACGGCCACTGTGCCCTCCGGATGGCGCCGGACGATGTCCCAAATGGCAGCCAACACGCGCTCCCGCAAGGCCTGGAGGGTTTCACCGCCCGGTGGTCGGTAGTGCCACGGGTCGCGGCGCCAACCCTCGAACACTTCCGGCCACCGGCGCTGAATCTCCTCCACCAGCACGCCCTGCCACTCTCCCTGGTGAATCTCCCGCAGGCGAGGGTCAAAAACGATCGGCAGGCCGGTGAGACGGGCCAGCGCTTCGGCTGTTTGGGCCGCCCGTTTCAGGTCGCTGCTGTAGATGGCCTCGATGCCCAGCGGGGCTAGGGCGCGGGCCGTGGCTTCGGCCTGCTGGTGGCCCCGCTCATTCAGGGGCGGATCAAGTTGGCCCTGGTAGCGTCCCTCCACGTTCCAGGGAGTTTCACCGTGTCGCACAGCGTAGATGGTGGTCACGCGGTCACCTCCCCACCGGCAAAGTCGGTCCCTTCTAGCTCCTCATCGTCCTCCCAGTCGGTGATGCCGAAGCGCTGGCGGTACTCAGGCAGCGTGATGATGGGCGGCCGGCGCTGGTCCGAGATGGCCACCTCTTCCAGGTAGTAGTGGCCCGACTCGTAACGGATGATTTTCATCGTGCGGTTGATCTCGCTCAGCAACTCCACGCGCTGCCGCCGCTCCAAGTGGTCAATGAAGACCTGGATGATGGCAAAGGCCATGCGGCTGAGGGCGGTGAGGGGCTGGTTGTGGTGAATGCGTTGGCGTAGGTCCACCTGGGCGATGCCGCTGATGCCGTAGCGCTCCACCAAGTCGAGAAGAAGCCCCGTCTCGACGCCGTAGCCGGTGTAGAAGGGGGCCCGCTCCAGAGCCGAGCGCCGGCCAGCATACTCGCCCGCCAGCGGTTGCACCAGGCCGGAAAGCTCGGGATAGAAGAGGTTGATGAGCGGGCGGGCCACCAACTCGGTCACGCGCCCGCCGCCGCCCGCTTGGATCGTGTCGCCCACCTTCAGGGGACGGCGGTAGAAGCCCTTGACGTACTGGATGTGGGGGTTTCGCAACAGTGGTCCCACAATGCCGTAGACGAAGCGGGGGTGAATGTTCACGATGTCAGTGTCAATCCAGGCCACGATGTCTCCCTTGAGCACGTAGAGGCTCTTCCAGAGTGCCTCCCCTTTCCCCCGGTAGCTGCCGTACTGGGGCAGAATTTCGCTGTGCAAGTAGACCGGTATGCCCAGATCGCGGGCGATTTCCACCGTGTAGTCGGTGGAACCGGAGTCAATGAGCACGATTTCGTCCAACAGAGGGAATTCCTCCATAAGTGTCCCGCGTACCGTTTGGATGATATTGCCGATGGTCTCCTCTTCGTTGAGGGCCGGCAGGCCCAAGCTAATGGTCAGCCCTTGGGCCTCTTTCATCTCCACCAGGCGGGCGATGTCCTCGAACTCGTCGCTGCTGAAGGTGTTTTCGGCGAACCACTTGTCCACCAGCACGGAGATGGGCGTGGCTGGCAAGCGCCGGTCACCGTCCAGGTAGCGCAGGACTTGCAGGGAGAAGGGGCGATGGGTTTTCACCACGATGAGCGGCACGGTGCTGCCCCGACGAACGCTACGGGCGATGGACCCCACCGTTCGCAGTTCACTTCCCCACTCCGCTTCAGCCGCGCCCATGACGATGAGGTCGTAATCCCCGGCGCGTTCCAGGATTGCCGGGACGACTTCCTCGTCCACGCGCAGCTCCTGCTCGATCCACGGATTGCGGTGGCTCAGGCGGATCAACTCGTTGTAGAGGCGACGACTGCTGGCATCTTCTGAGCCGCGCACGGCGTGCAACAAGGTGATGCGGGCGTTGTACGCGCGGGCCAGGGAGAGGGCCACCTCCAGCATGAGGGGCATCTCGGTGGTTCCGCGGATGGGCAACAGAATGCGGTGAATGGGCCTTGTAGGCATTCCCCGCACCACCAGCACGTGACAGGGCAGGCGGCTGAGCAAGGTGTCCATGTCAGCGCCCAGAAAAGCCTCTGTGGTGCCCTCCTGCCAGGGCAGGACGACCAGGTTGCCCTCTTCTTCCTGCACGACTTCAGCAATGGCCCGCCACGGCTGGTGTTCGACGCGAATGCGTGGCTTGACGTAGACGGGCTCGTCCTTCAGTTGGTCGCGCAGGCGGTCCAATCGGCTGCGGCAGGCTGGCGCCAGGGCAGCCCCTTCGCTGAGAGATCGGCCCTCGGGCACGCGCACCACGCCCACCAGGACCACACGCCCCTGCCGGCCTTTGGCCAGGGAAAGGGCTATCTGTACGTGCCATTCCGATTCCACGCGGTCGAAGATAGGGACCACTATGGTGTACCGGGTCGGCGGTGTGGTTGGCGCTTCTACCTGTTCGACGGTCTCTTCAGGTTCGAGATCGTGTTGGGTCATTCGCGTTCCCTCCTCTCCTGTTTGTTTCTGCGGCGTGCTGCACCACGAGACAGCGTTCGCGAGTCACATCAGGATGTCTCTCAAAATCGCCAAGACTGACGTGTCTATCCTTGCCCGCAGCGGACAACTCCCCTGCTCGCGGGAGGGTGTGAAGGATACCTGCCGGCGTCGCTGGTGTTAGTCCTCGGGGAGACGGCGCTGGCGGATGGCAACGTCGCGGAGCAGGGGGAGAATGCGCGTTCGCAGAATGGTGCGCCAGGTGAAGTGGGCCAGAACGCGGCGCCGGAGCCGAAAGGCCCGGTCGCCTTCCAGGGCGCGCACGATGGCACGTCCCACGTCGTCGGGGGGCGTGTCAGGTGGGAAGAGCACGGCGAACTCGCCGGCGCTTTCCCGAAACGGCGGGAGGTCGGTGGCGAAGATGGGCAAGCGCCCCAACCCGGCTTCGAGCACTGGAATGCCAAAGCCCTCCTGGCGGCTGGGAAAGAGCAGCGCGTCGGCCACCTGGTAGAGCATGGCGATTTGGTCGTCGTCAAGCAAAAGGGGGGCCTTCGGCGTGGCCTGGTAGGCGAAGTGGGCCGATTGCTCCAGGCCCAGCGAGCGGCGCAGTTGGAGCAACTCTTCCAGGTAGGCGGCGTTGGCCGGGTTGTGGGGGCCAGGCGGCCCGGTCACCACCAGTCGGGCGTCCCAGCCGGAGAGACGACGCACGGCCGCCAGCCAGCGCAGGCCCAACTCGATATTCTTGCGCCGCGTGATGCGGGCCGGCAGCAGGAAAACGCAGTCAGCCTCGAGAAGGCCCCACTGCTCGATGAGTTGCCCCACCGTCTCGTCGCAGCGGAAGAAGTGGAGCGGTTCCACGCCCGGCGGAATGACAGCAATCTCGTGGGGTGCGATGCCGTAGAGGCGCGCCAGGTCGTCCCGCTGGGCTGACGAGACGGTTACGTGGCGCACACCTGGCCACGGGCGGCGCAGCAGGTCCCACGGTTCACCCTCGTGCAGTTCTGGCAGGTATTGTGGGCGTAGCCAGGCGAAGTCGTGGTGCCAGGCCACCCACGGTGGGCCTTCGCCGGCCCTCACCAGGCGGTAGACAGCCGCCGTGAGGGCCAAGTTCTTGTGGAGTGTGAAGAAGTTATGGCCGATGACCACGTCGCAGGCGCTCAGGTCGCGCAACAGCGCCTCCCGAATGCGTTCGACGGTGGCCTCGAAGGTGGCCGGCACCCGGCCAGCGGCCAATTCGCGCTGCAAAGCCAGGATAGACTCGTGGCGCGAGCCCACCAGCGGCTCCAGGTAAAACGTCATGTCGGGCAGCACGGCCTTGCCGCGCCCGGCTACCACGGTGACCTGGTGGCCCTCGGCCAGCAACACGCGGGCGTGGTGGTAGATGGTCAATTCGACGCCTCCAACTACGGGAGGCGCGGCGTAGTGGACAATACCAATGTGCATGGCATTTCTGTTGCTTATAGGGTGTACGCGGTTGAATCTTGTGCCGACTACGAAGGGGAAGGGAAGTGGGGGGACACCCCCACTTCCCTTCCCCCTTCGTAG
>WFWG01000095.1 GCA_015491235.1 Ardenticatenaceae bacterium | reverse complement strand
GTAAGAACCGACCTCGGTGGGGTTGGCCGGGTCGGAGACGTCCACCACCCGCAGGCCTCCATCCCCGTCGGCGACGTAGGCGTAGTTTCCGGCCACGGCCACGCCGTTGGCATACCCAGGCGTGTCGTAAGAACCGACCTCGGCGGGGTTGGCCGGGTCGGAGACGTCCACCACCCGCAGGCCTCCATCCCCGTCGGCGACGTAGGCGTAGCTTCCGGCCACGGCCACGCCTTTTACGACATCGGGCAAGAGGTCGGTCTTGCCCACCACGGTCGGGGAAGCCGGGTTGGAAATATCAAGGATGGTGAGTTTCAGTCCCTCGCCAACGTAGGCATAATTGCCCTGCACGGCCACGGCATAGGTTGAGCCGCCGATTTGGCCTACCAATTCCACATTCTCGGCCGGCCGCTG
Source organism: Ardenticatenaceae bacterium (assembly GCA_015491235.1). Classification (GTDB taxonomy): domain Bacteria; phylum Chloroflexota; class Anaerolineae; order Ardenticatenales; family Ardenticatenaceae; genus WFWG01. The sequence goes on along the minus strand of WFWG01000095.1, from coordinate 8,687 downwards.
AAGGGCCGCCGGGCCCCTCGCTCCCCTTGGTGCCGTTTTCTCGGCCAGGACACCCGATACGCCCAGCACCAGAACCAGGCCCACAGTGAGAACGAACAGTTGCAAGGCGCGTGCTTTCATCGGTTGACTCCTCCTTTGCTCTTTTTATCTCCTTCCACCACCTCTCCCCCGCCCGCCTCAATGTGCGCGCAGGATCAGAGGGAGGTGAACCGGATACACCGGCCGGGCAATGCCCTCAGGAATCTCAAAGGATACCGATGAACGACCACAAGAACGTTCCCCTTTGCATTTCTTCACCTCCTGGCACCGAAGTGGAAGTGCACTTCCACTGTCACCTGCTGACGAGGGTTTTTGCAACGGGGTTTTCAATAAGTATACTACCTATTTGGGTCAAACGGTAGAGTAATTCTACGATAATTTTTTGTCTGGTACCATAGTGCTAACAACCGCTTTTATGAGGGTATTCGAAATCGGGCCGGCGTGGATACTCGCTCCCTCTTGCTGATAGTGATCACGGCGTTCCTGCTGCTCCTCGACCCCGGCGACATCATTCGCGTGGGCCGCACGGAGTTGAAGTTTCGGACCAGCGGGCGCGTGTAATACCAATTGCTTTTAAGTTGCTCTTAAGTTGTCTTCATTGTGCTTGGCTTTCACCGGAAACCGCTTACAATTGCTTGAAACGGCGATCCATATCGGGGTGAGCCATGGACCAGAAACCTGGAACCGAAGAACGCATTCAAGAGCTCCTTGAAAAGCTCCAAAGTGGAACCCCTGGTGAGCGTGCTGAGGCGGCACGCGCCCTGGGCCGCATTGGGGGCGCACGAGCCGTGGAGGGCCTGCTGGGGGCCTTGCAGGCTGAAGAGTGGCAGGCGCGCGTAGCCGCCGTCGGGGTGCTGGGAGTCATCGGCGACGCGCGGGCTGTGAATGGCCTGCTGAAGGCCCTGGAGGACGAGAAATGGGAAGTGCGCCTGGTTGCCGCCTGGGTGCTGGGGAAGATCAGCGACACGCGGGCCGTGGATAGCCTGCTGAAATCCCTGCGGGACGAGGACCGGCGAGTGCGCTGGGCCGCTGCCGAGGCGCTGGTGGAGATCGGCGACGCGGGGGCTGTGGATGGCCTGCTGGAGGCCCTGCAGGACAAGAACGCGGGCGTGCGCGTGGCCGCTGCCTGGGCGCTGGGGAAGATCGGCGACACGCGGGCCGTGGATGACCTGCGGGAGGCTCTGCGGGACGAGGACCCGCTGGTGCGCGGAGCCGCCGCCTGGGGGCTGGAGAAGATCGAGGGCACCAGCCCGTGACTGTTCACTATGACAAAACCCCCGTGGTATAATATCGTGACAATGAGCAACCGCACGGCCCGTTGGAACAAACAGGACGCTCCACCCCTCCCGCGCGCCGCCCAGGCCGCGCGGCCAGTGTACGCTCGGTCCCTCATCCTGGCCTCGGCGGCGGTCGTGCTGGCGGGGGGGGCCTGGGGCCAGGCGGCGGACAACACCTTCCGCCCACTGGGCGTGGCCGCCTGGCTGGCTGCTATCGCCTGCTGGGTGGTGGCTTGGTGGGACGGTGAGCGCCCTCACCTGTGGCCTGCCCGTCGTGCCGATGTGCTCCGCTTTCTGTTGCCAGCCGTGCTGGTGCTCCTGGTGGCCGGCCTCTTCCGCTTCTACCGGCTGGCCGAAATTCCACCCGAGATGACCAGCGACCACGCCGAGAAGCTGCTGGACGTGCGGGACGTGCTCAATGGGCTGCGTCCCATCTTCTTCCCACGCAACACCGGGCGGGAGCCCGCTCAGTTTTACCTAACGGCCGTACTGGCCGGACCGCTGGGCTTCGGGCTGAGCCACATGGCCCTCAAGGTGGGCACGGCGCTGGTGGGGTGGCTGACAGTACCCCTCACCATTTGGGCTGTGCGCTGGGGGGGCGGCTACTCGCGGCGGGTGGCGCTCCTAACGGGCTTCTTCCTGGCCGTGAGCAAGTGGCACGTGGAGATCACCCGCGTGGGGCTGCGCTTCCCCTACACGCCCCTGGCCGTGGCCATGACGCTGGGGTTTCTGCTGCGGGCGCTGCGCACTTCCCGGCGCAGGTATTGGGTGCTGACCGGCATAGCGGCTGGCCTGGGGTTGTACGGCTACACGGCCACGCGCATTGTGCCCCTCGTGCTGGTGGTGGCACTGGGCCTGTGGGCGCTCGAGCCGGCGTGGCGGGGCGCTAGCGCGCACGTCATTGAGCGCGCGGCCCAAGCACTCCAGAACGGCGTGCTGGTGGCCCTTTCGGCGCTGGTGGCCTTCGTGCCACTGCTGCGCTTCAGCCTGGAGCACCCGGAGCTCTTCTGGTACCGTAGCGCCTCCCGTTTGGCCGAGGGGATGGCGGAGCCGGGGCTGGCCACTTTCCTGCTCAACGTGAAGAACGCGGCCCTCATGTTCCACGTGCGGGGCGATGTGGTGTGGGTGAACACCGTGCCCTACGACCCCGTGCTGGACCGCGTGACGGGCATCTTCTTCGCCGTGGGCCTGGTCTACCTGGCCTACCGCCTCTGGCGGCGGCCCTCGTGTGTGGACGGGGTACTGCTGGCCGCGTTGCCCATCCTGCTTTTGCCCAGCATTCTGGCCCTCGCCTGGCCCAACGAGAATCCCAGCGTGGTGCGCACGAGCGGGGCTATTCCCGTGGTGATGACGATTACAGCCTTGGGCTTGGATGCCCTGTGGCGATACCTGGACCGGGGGAGGGACCGGTGGTCGCTCCTCGCCAAGGGCGCGCTGGCGGTTCTGCTGGGAGCGGCGCTGGCCATGAACTGGCACACCTACTTCCGGGTTTACCCTCAGACCTATGCCCGCAGCGCCTGGAACTCCACCGAAATTGCCGCCGAAATCCGGCGCATTGCGCCCGCTGTGGGAGGCACCGGCCACGTCTACATCTTCAGCTACCCCCACTGGGTGGACACGCGCAACGTGGCCTTCAACATGGGAGAGCCCGACTGGAACAGTGTGCTCTTTCAGGTTTCGGAAATTGCCAGCAAGCGACCCGAGCCGCGCGCGGTGATCCTCAACCCGCGCGATGGAGCCCACCGGGAGGCTCTGCTGGACCTCTGGCCGGGCGCGTGTGCGTGGGTGGTTTCCAGCCGCACGCCCGGCAAGGAGTTTGTCGTGGTGGCACAGGCGCCCTACTGCCAGGCGATACGCCCTGCTGGTTCCGAAAGGTGAATCCGATGGCTCGCTCCTCGCTCGTGCTGGTCTATGATGATGACTGTGGCTTCTGCCAGGCCGCTGTCCGCTGGTTGAAGCGGCGTGATCGAGTTGGCCGGCTGGTGGCCGTTCCCTGCCAAGCTCCCGACTTGGCGGCCCTGGCCCCGGGCGTGCCGCGCCACGAGTGCGAGCGGGCGGTCCAACTTGTGGCGCCAAACGGGCAGCGCCGCGCCGGCGCACGGGCGATCTTTGGCGCCCTGGCTCAGCTTCCCGGCTTTTGGGGATGGGTGGGGCGAACCCTGTCTCCTGCGGCCTGGCTTTTCGAGCCGGGGTATCGCCTCATTGCGCGTTACAGGCACCGCCTGTCGGCTTGGTTGGGGTTGGAAGCTTGCCGCTTTGACAACACAGGTGAGCGATGAGCAATACCGTTTCTCCTTCCACACAACAGCTTATTGAGAGCGGATTTCGCGACGCAGAGGGAGCCCTGCGCCGCATCCAGCGCCTGACGGAGGTAGTGGGAAGTGACCTGACCGTAGCCGAGTTGCTTCCTCACCTGTTGCGCGCACTGGGCGCTAGCCCTCACCCCGACGAAGCCTTCGTCTACCTGGAGCGCTTTCTGACGGCGGCGCAAGGGCCCGCCACGCTGGCGCGCTTCTTGGCCCAGAACCCGCGCGCGCTGGAAATGTTGGTCACCATCTTTGCCGGGAGCCGCTTTCTCACCGAGATTCTCATCCGGTATCCCCACTACCTGGAGTGGCTGGTGCGGGCTCGCCACCTGGCCGTTCCCCACAGCCCCGAATACTTTTACCTAGCGGCGGAGGCCGCCTCACAGGAAGCGGAGAGCCCCGAGGAGAAGCTCGATGCCTTGCGGCGCTACCAGCGGTGGGAGCTGCTGCGCATCGGCGCCTGTGACTTCTTCGGCCTGATGGACACGCCCACGGTGACGACCCAACTCTCCTACCTGGCCGACGCGCTCGTCCACCACGTGTTGGTCATCGCGGCCAGCCGGACGGGCCTTCCCGTTGACGGGCTGGCCGTCCTGGCCTTCGGCAAGCTGGGCGGCCAGGAGTTGAACTACAGTTCCGACATTGACCTGGTGTTCCTCTCTGAAGCAGCCGCTGACTACCAGCGCACGGCTCAGGTGCTCATAGACGGACTGACTCGCGTCACGGGCGAGGGGTTCCTCTACCGCGTGGACATGCGCCTGCGCCCGTGGGGGCGTTCCGGGCCGCTGGTTTCCACGCCCGCGGGCTACCGACAATACGTGAAACGCCACGCCCGGCTGTGGGAGAAGCAAGCCTTGCTGAAGGCGCGGGTGGTGGCCGGCAACCTGGAACTGGGCCACACCTTCCTGCGGGAGGTTCAACCCCTGATTTTCAGCGCGCCCCCGGAGGCGGTGCGCCACGACATTCGCGAGATGAAAGCGCGCATCGAGCGCGAGTTGCGCCAGCGCGGCCAGGCGTGGGGCGAGGTGAAGTCGGGCGAGGGCTCCATTCGGGATGTCGAGTTCGTGGTGCAGTACCTGCAATTGGTCCACGGCGGCACCCACCCCCAGGTGCGCTCGCCCAACACGCTGGACGCCCTCGACCGCTTGGCGGCCGCCCGGCTCATCCCGTCCGACCAACACCGCGCCTTGACCGACGGGTACATCTTCCTGCGCACGGTGGAACACTACTTGCAGTTGATGCACAACCAGCAGACTCACCAATTGCCCGAGGGCGCGGAGGAGTTGTCCCAGCTTGCTCGCCGCCTGGGCTTCGAGGGCGACCGGGCGGGCGAGGCGTTCCTGGCCCGCTACCAGGAGCACAGTCAGGCCATTCGCCGGATTTACCGCGCCTACTTGGAAGGGGAAGAGGACCACGCCAACGGAGACCGCGAGGCGCGAGGCGAGCCTTCGGCCCTCTGGCGCCACGTTTCCCGCATGGCGCCCTCGTACCGCGAGGCCTTCTCGGAGGAGGAGATCGAGCGGCACGCGGCCTTGGCCGCCCGCCTGAACGACGAGCACCTGGTCTGGGTGGAGGTTCACCCTGTTCCCCACGAGGCTGGACACGTCCGGAACGTGTGGCGGATCACTGTGGTGGGGTACGACTACCTGGGCGCCCTCTCGGTCATCTGTGGTCTCTTCTTCGCCTATGGGTTCAACATCCTCGACGGCCAGGTCTTCACCTACGAGTTGGACGGGGTCGGAGCGCCCAACGGCGCCAACGGGCGGCGCAAAATCGTGGACGTGTTCACCGTTCAGGCCAAGGAACCGGTGAACCAGGAGGTGTGGGACCGGTACGCGCGGGACTTGGCCGCCTTCTTCCGCTTGTTGCACGCGGGGCGGCGGCGCGAAGCGCGTGGCGAGTTGGCCCGCCTGGTGGCCGAACGGGTGGCTCTCGAGCCGGACGAGGCAGGCACCCTCTACCCAATCACGATCGAGATTGACAATGAGACGTCGGACCGGTACACCATTCTGCACATAGACGCCCCCGACACCATCGGGTTTTTGTACGAGTTCACCAACGCTTTGGCCCTCAACCGGGTTTACATCGCCCGCGTGGAGATCGCCTCGGCCGGAAACCGGGTGCGGGACACCCTCTACGTCACGGACGAGCACGGCCGCAAGATTACCGACCCGGAAGCCCAGCGCCGCTTGCGCGCGGCCACGGTGCTCGTCAAGCATTTCACTCACCTGTTGCCCCGTTCGCCCAACCCGCGGGCGGCCCTGCAACAGTTTCGCGAGTTCCTGGACGACTTCTTCCAGCGCCCCGACTGGCCCGACCAGATTGCCACGCTGGAACAGTCGGAGGTACTCCAGGCGCTGGCCCGCCTGCTGGGCGTGAGCGAGTTTCTCTGGGAGGACTTCCTGCGCCTGCAACACGACAACCTTTTTCCCGTGATGCGGGACGTGGAGCGCCTGGCGACGGGCAAGTCCCGCCGCCAGATGGCCCGCGAGCTGGCGGAGGAGCTGGAGCGGGCACCCGACGCGGAGGCCCGCCGGGCCGTCCTCAACGCCTTCAAGGACCGCGAGATGTTCCGCATTGACATGCGCTACATCCTGGGGTACACCCCAGCCTTCCACCAGTTTTCCCAGGAGTTGACCGACCTGGCCGAGGTGATCGTCGAGGCGACCTACCGCCTCTGCGAGGCCGAACTGGAGGCGCAGCACGGCATTCCCGTGCGGCCGGACGGGACGTGGTGCCCGCTGGTCGTCTGTGCGTTGGGCAAGTGCGGCGGGCGGGAGTTGGGGGTGGCCTCGGACATCGAGTTGATGTTCATCTTCGACGGCAGCGGCGAGACCACCGGGCCCGACGTGATCACCGTCTCCGAGTTCTACGAGAAGTTGGTGGCGGCCTTCGTGCGGGCGCTGCGGGCGCGCCGCGAGGGCATTTTCGAGGTGGACCTGCGACTGCGCCCCTACGGGCGGGCGGGAAGCCTGGCGGTCCCCCTCACCCTCTTCGAGCGCTACTTTGCGCCCGACGGGCCAGCTTGGCCTTTCGAGCGGCAAGCGCTGGTGAAGCTGCGCCCCTTCGCGGGCGACGTGGAACTGGGAGCGCGGGTGGTGCAACGGCGCGACGCCTTTGTCTACACCGGCGCGCCCTTCGACGTGGCGGCCATGCGGGCCATGCGCGAGCGCCAGGTGCGCCACCTGGTGAAGGGGGGAACGTTCAACGCCAAGTTCAGCCCGGGTGGACTGGTGGACCTGGAGTATCTCGTTCAGGGCTTGCAGGTGACCTACGGCCACGAGCACCTGGCGCTGCGGACGCCCAACACCCGCGCGGCGCTGGCTGCCCTGGCCGACTTGGAGATCATCACCCGCGAGCAGTATGCCCACCTGCGCGAGGCGTACATCTTCCTGCGCCAGCTTATCGAGGCGCTGCGCATCGTGCGGGGCAACGCCGAGGACCTCACCGTACCCCCCGAGGGGAGCGAGGAGTTCGCCTATCTGGCCCGACGCCTGGGGTATGGGCGCGACGTGAGCGCCCTGCGCGCGGACTTGGAGCGGTACACCACGCGGGTGCGGGCACTCTCCGCGGAGTTGTTGGAAAAGGAGGCGAATTCTAAGTGACCTTTCGCCCCCACAGCGCCAGGCCCACCAGCACGAACGGCGCCATGCCGAAGAAGCCGGCTACAATGGGGCCTGGTATTCCGCGAACGGCGAGGGTGGCAAAGTTGACCGTCCCCGCGATCACGTAGGCCACCAGGGGCAGTGAGGGCCACCAGTGGACGGGCGCTTGTGGGCGTGCTGCCCGCACGCGGCGGACCAGCCGCTGGTAGAGCAGGTAAAACGTGAAGGCTGTGAAAAGCCAGCCCGCGTAGTTGTGAATGGGAATGCCGAAGTAGGCCCCCTGCACCTGCCACACCCAGTGGTTTCCAGAGACCATGATGGGGTCCATCGTCAAATCCCAGGCGGCCATCGCCAGGGCGCCGGTGGCGGCGGTCCACACGTCCGCCTTCCACCCCGCCCGCAGGCCGAGGGCTGTGGCAAGTGGGGCAACCAGCGTGTAGGCGGTGTACCCCATCATAAACCAGGCCAGCGGGATGTAAACCGGCACCAAGCCCAGCAACTTGGGCCCCAAGCGTTCCGTGTAGGCGTAGGGGCCGTACACCCAGCCCGTGGAAACTCCGACGCCCTCCAGCACCGTCGTGACGGCCCAAGTCACGCCCAAGAACGTCCACGCGCGGGGCCAGCCCAGCGTTAGTCCGGCGTGGAGGAACGCGAAGCCGAAGAAAGCCAGCGTGGAAAGGGGCAACAACACGAAGAAGAACGGCAGAGCCACGACCAGCCGCGCCGCGATGTAGAGAGCACTCAGGGCATACACGCCCAGCAAAGCCAGCGTGATCCAGTGTCCGCGTGACATAGCCGTTCTACGGGTCCCACGCTCGGTTGATCGTGCAGCCGAAGGGTGGTCGCTCCCGCACGGGAGGCGGTTCACCCGCCAGGAGGGCTCTCACCACGAGTTCGAGGTAGTTCGTCGTGGGGTGTTTCTGTCGCCAAGAGCGGTCGTCCACGTGGCCCCGGTAGCGCAAGATGCCCTCCCGGTCCACCACGAAGACGTGAGGCGTGGTCTCGGCGCCGTAGAGGTCGGCCACCGCGTTGCCGGGGTCCCGCAGCACGGGAAACTTCAGGGAGCGCTGGGAGAGGGCCTCGCGGAAAATGGCCTCGTCCTCGTAGGTGTTGGAGTCAATGGCCAGCAGCGTCACCCCTTGAGACTCGTAGCGGTCCACGAACTCGTTGAAGTAGGGGTCGTAGTCCCGCGAAATGGGACACTCCGCCGACCAGAAGTTGACGACGACGATGCGGCCCCGGTAGTCTTGCAAGCGGTAGAGGCGTCCTCGCAGGTCTCGCAATTCAAACTGGGGTGCTGGTTGGTCCACTTCGGCCATAGTCCGCCTCCGGTTGCCGTGCTTTCCGCTCGACTTGATGTGGCACACAAACTTTACACGCCCTCGCTGGGGTTGTCAAGAGCAGATAGGAGGATATACTGCCTGATACCAATTGGGTCTACAGATGCCATGTATTCACCG
>WFWG01000094.1 GCA_015491235.1 Ardenticatenaceae bacterium | reverse complement strand
CTTGAACACACCGGTCGCCCCTTGAGCGGCAACGATCGTGCGAAGTGTGAAGAAAACCACGAACAGCAAGAAGGTGGTCACCACCAGACTTCCAATGAACCGCCGCAAACTTTTGGCTCGTGCGAAGTGAAGCGGATTCCACATACTCTTCTCCTCCTGGCTTATTTCGACGAGTCGGCTTCGTCCCGTTCACACGACCATCTCTTCGGGGATGCTACCACAGGAATGTCACCACACACCTCCTTTCTGCTCTACCCGACAACACGCCTCCCGCCGATCTCCTGCCCAACAGAAGGGTTCCTGTCATAGCGTATCACCCAAGCGTTCGCAAAACGTTCGCAACGCGCTATAATAGCGGCATGAGAAGCTGGCAACCGACAGAGGAGGTGGTGGACGATGACAACCCGCCAAGTAGTGCAAACCGAAAAAGCGCCTGCGGCTATTGGCCCCTATTCCCAGGCCATTCGCGCCGGCAACCTGGTCTTCACGGCCGGACAAGTGGGCATTGACCCGGCTACCGGCAAGCTGGTGGAGGGCACGGCTGCCCAGACACGCCAGGCTATGCAGAACTTGAAGGCCATCCTGGAGGCGGCCGGCAGCAACCTGGAGCACGTGGTGAAGACCACCATCTTCGTGGCCGACCTGAACGACTTCGCCGTGGTCAACGAGGTCTACGGCAGCTTCTTCACCGGCGCGCCCCCGGCCCGCTCGACCGTTCAAGTGGCGCGCCTGCCCCTCGACGCGCGGGTGGAAATCGAGATGGTGGCCGTGGTCGAGGAGTAGCTAAGGGCTGTCACGCCTCGGGGGCTTCGTCTACTGTGTGTGCCTCGGTGTCGCGGCGCTGACAGAGGTGGCGCTGGTAGTGGAGCACGCGCGCGATTGTTGGGGGCGGGTTTTGCGCCAGGCCCGCCTGGGCGACGGCGTCCGCTTCGGCGAAGCGCCCACTGCGGCGCAGCAGGTCAGCCAGGATGGCCTCCTCGGCGCCGGGCTCGTGGGCGAAGGCTTGGCCGCGCTGCCGGGCCGACTCGAAGAGGGCCACGGCCCGCTCCCGGCACGCCACCGCCGCGCCAGCACGCGCCGGCCCCTCGTCGTCACAGGCCCAAGCGGCCCGGACGGCGGCCCAGCCCGCTTCGGCATAGCGGCCGGCCGCCTCGGCAATCCGGCTCCAACAGAGAAAGAGGTTCGCCAGGTAGGGGAAGTCGGGGTGGCGCAACTGCGCCTGGTATTCGGGGCGGGCCACCTCGGCGGCCGCCTCCGGCAGGGCTTCGCTGACGTTGGGGGCGCAGTAGCCACACACCGGACAACATTGAATTTGCATGGGCAGCGTCAGGCGGGCCAGCGGAGGCGGACGGGTGTCCAGGTCAGGAGCGCCAAAGACACTGGTGGACATGAGCACGGTGTGTTCGTCCGTGTGGCCGCAGACCGCACACGTGCGCTCGACGTTCGCGAACGTGGTCATCGAACCGCCCCCTTCAATCCAAGCCCGACTCCCACTCGTAGGTGTAAATCACCACCCACTCCGCCCGCTTGAGTGCCCGGGAGAAGCGGGCCATCTCCTGAATTTCGGGCCGGCGCAAGCCCCGGCCGAAGAATTCCCGGCAATAAGCCCGATACCCCTCGCGGGCCACCTTGTCCATAGCGCGAGCTTCATCGCCCGAGAAGAGGCGCACGGAGTCCATCCAGAAGGGGTTGTTGGTGTCAATGTAGCGCGCGGCGTACAGTTCCAGGTATTCCGGTGCCAGGGTATTCCGGTCCCACCACCACGGCCCCCTGAAGATCGCACAGGCGTTCCCCGCCTCCTTGGGAACCACCCACACGCGCCCTTCGCAGAAAATAACCCACTGGGCCTGTTGCAAGGCGCGGAGCACATCTGCTTTCTGCGGCGGTCGTCCTTCTGAAGGAGGAACTCGCTGCGGAACCTGCTCCACCCAATCCTGTTCCTGTTTGCTCCAGGTGAGCAGGTGCGCCCAACTGAGGAGCAGCGCTTGGCGACCGTCGGAGAGGGCCACCTGCCACCGGGCGTGTTTGGCGAACAGGGCCTCCACGTCCCACCAAGGCGGGTACTCGAAGCAGAGTCCGGCGCGCGTTGCCGTTTTCAGGAGCACGTAGGTTCTGTCGGACCAGGCTCCCATCTCACATTTCCTCCGAACCGTAAATGCGCTGGACGTATTCTTGCCGCCACGCCTCCACCTTTTCCCACACATAATCGGGCACCACGGCCCGCACGGCCCTGTGGAGCTCCTGGTGATCCCTCTCCGGCAGCCAGTGGAGCCGGATTTGGGCCCGCCTTCCGCCAGCGGTCACGTCCAGCACGCCCGTCTCGCCGCCGATGGGCGGCTCCGCAGGCTGAGGTGGCGGGCTATCTAGCCAACCGGTGGCCCGCAGCCAGTTCGCCAGCACAATGCGCCCTCCCAACGAGGGAAGGAAGTCCTGTTCCCAACGGGGGACATCGGGGCCGGGATAGTCTGGCCAGAACGTGATGTGGCCCCGCTCGCCCGGCCCCACCTCTATCGTGTACTCGTAGTGGCCGGGGGGCGGCACTGCGGCGGCTGCCCACTCGTAGGCGAAGCGAAAGCCCTCGGGCAGCAGGCTCTTGTAGAGGCCCACCCAGTCGCGCCGTTCGGGCGGGATGGGGCGCGCAATGAACGTCTCCAACTCGGAGCGAGCCAAGTAGACCACCTCTCCACCAGGTCCCACCACCCGGCAGTCCTCACCAAAGGCCAGCCACCGCTCCCGCACTTGTTCAGGGGAGCGGCCTGGTGCTTTCATCTCCTCGACGGAACTCCACACGCGGCGGCGGGCGTACTCCACGGCGAGTTCCTTGGTGGGGAAACCCACGACGACTGTCTCGTGATCAGGTTCGTGGCTGTGGAAGAGGTCACACACGATGACCCAATACGGGGAGCCGCGCATAATCCCCCCTTTAAACCTGTTGGGCGGTCACTCACAGGGGCCGTTCAGGCTAACGGTGCTCAGCTCGACCCAGCCGGTTCCAGGCTGCCGAACGTTGCCCGTTTCCAGGTCCACCTGAACCCAGCTTCCGTCCGGCGCGCGTCCCGTGACAGCCACATACTGCTCGAAAACGAGCGTGGCGACGACCTCCGCGTCGGCCCTCGGTTCGGCGCGAACCGGCGTCTCGTCGAAGGCTGCGGCAAAGCAAACCTCGGCCGGCAACTTCTCCACGACGGGCAAGCCGGCGCAATTCCCCTCCACGGTCACGGCCGGGTCCGGCAAAATCCAGCGGTACCGGAAAAGGCCCACGTTGCCGGCCTGAGCCACGCCGGGGTCGAACCCCAGCCACCCGTCGGCGGTGCGCACCTCGGCCATCACCTGCTGGCCAGCCCCCAGGAAGCCGAAAAGGTCCGCCCGCTCATCCGGGCGCGTGTAGGCGGGCGTGTCCTCTTGTGCCGTTATGGTGCAAGGGCCCTCACCAGCGGGGAGCGTGACTTGAGATGTCGGCGTTGGTGGCACTGGTGTGGGGGAAGGTGGCGTCAAGGTAGGCGTTAGCGGCACCGGTGTAGGCGTGGCGGCAGCATTGACTTGGGTCGGCTCCTCAGTCGGAGCGGGAGCAGTGGCCGAAGTTGAACAAGCGCCGACCAACATCAGCATCACAAAAGCGAAAAGGGGCCACATTTTCATTTCTTTTTCTCCGCAATTTCCACGAACAAAAGGGGCAGCTCTTGTTTATTATATTCTCCGTCACCGTTCCTCTCAAAATCCACTGCGGTCGAGTGCTCACCTACAGGAGTTACGCGGTTGCCTTGGGCAGGGG
>WFWG01000093.1 GCA_015491235.1 Ardenticatenaceae bacterium | reverse complement strand
GGCTTGGGCGGCCTGGCGCACTTCTTCCACTGCGCGGTCTCTATCGAGAAATGTGATCCGTACAGAACCGCAAGATTTCCTCCGCACAGCGGATGGCCTCTTGTGCGTCCTTTTCTGTGTAATAATCGGCCGGCTCGCCACCCGCTTGCTCCCACTTCAGTTGACACGTTCGGCAATGGGGTACCCGATCTCGTCCATCAAGGCCGCGATTTTCTCGGAAGTGGCGGGCGCGTCGTAGGTCACAGTGACGCGCTTGGTCTGCTCGTCGGCCTTGACTTCGGCCACGCCCTCCAGTTCCTTCAGTTCGCGCTGGATGGTCATGACGCAGTGACCGCAAGAAATAGCTGGAACATAGTACGTTTCGGTGACCATACCGTTTTCCCTCCCTTAGATTTTGCTAGAAGCTTCGAAGACATCGAGCAGTTCGGAGAGCACCCGCTCGCGCTCGATGGGGTCATCTCCCCGAATGGCGGTGGTGACGCAACTTTGCAGGTGGTTGCTGAGGATGAGCTGGTTCACCTTGTCAATGGCCCGCTTGATGGCCATCGTCTGCTGGATGATGTCAATGCAATAGGCGTCGTTTTCCACCATGCGGGCCACGCCGCGCACGTGTCCCTCGATGCTGCGCAGACGGGCTAGAATTTCGTCCTTCTCGGCCATACTCCCCCCGTGCACAGGGTTTTGAGTTCCTGACACTAGTATAACGCGAGAAGCGGGTTTGGCAAAATCAAAGGGGAAGTGTTCCCGTGGGACACCTCCCCCTGAAAATGCCGCAACTGGGGGGGCTACTCGGTGTGATGTCTGCCGCTTGGCCCCCTAGATTGCGCAAATGGCCACGGAGATTTAGCCCTACCCACCGTTCAAATGGGGCGTGATCTTCTGGAGCAAGCGAGCCTTGGGCATGTAGCCGATGATACGCTCCACCGGCTTGCCCCCCTTGAACACAATCAGGGTGGGGATGCTCTGCACGCCATATTCCATGGCGAGAGAGGGATGTTGGTCCACGTCCACTTTGGCGACCTTCAGCTTGCCCTCGTATTCGTCGGCGATTTCCTCGAGAATGGGCGCAATCATGCGGCACGGGCCGCACCACACCGCCCAGAAATCGGTCACTACAGGCAGGTCGGATTCCAACACTTCCTGCCGAAAGGTGGCTTCAGTGACTTCAATTGGCTTGGCCATAGTCCTTCACCTCTTCTTGACTGGTTGATACCCTTAACTCTCCCTTCTTCGCTCTTCCGACGTGAAAAGCGGAACTCATCTTACTTCTTCCGACAGCTTTGTCAAAGGCAGACGGGTAATACCAATTGCGTTTGGTAACGTCACCTGCTCACAGAAGTCGTGCGGCGCCGCCATCCCGCCCACCCAAAAGGGGAAAGAAATTGGGGAGCACTGGGGCGGCGGCGCGGGCCATTCCGGTGAATACATGGCATTTGTAGACCCAATTGGTACAATACCAGAGTGGCCGGTTGACTTGTAGGGACTCCGGCTATTGGGTATCATCACAGCCATGAAATCCGCCAGGCAGCCGGCACAGGCTATCGAAAGTCCGATCTCCATCTTTGCGAAGCTGGGATGGGTACTTGTAGTCCTTGGCGCAGGCGCCTTGCTCACCGTGTGGGCGGTGCGCTCTTGGCTCGTGCTCTTCTTCCCGTACCAGGTGGAGTACGGCGAGGGGCCGGTGCTGGACTGGGCGCTCACGCTGCTGAGCGGGCGCTGGCCCTACAAGCCCATTCAGCCGCTTCCCTGGACGTTTTCCGTTTACACGCCCGGCTACTTGCTGGCCGCAGCCATGCTGACGCCCCTGGCAGAGCAAGCTGGCTTTTCCCCCTGGCTGGCTGGCCGCCTGATTTCCCTGGCAAGCGCCCTGGGGCTGGCCGTGCTGGCCGTGACGATGGCACGCGCCCTCTCTGACACGTGGTGGGCCGGAGTGGTGGCCGCGGTGATGTGGCTTTGCAGCCCTTACCTGAACCGCTGGGCTACCTTCTACCGGCCAGACCTCTTCGCTCTGTGGTGGAGCGCACTGGGCATAGCCTTCGTGGGGCGCGCGCGTGGACGCCCACAATGGCTCGTTCCGGGAGGGTTGGCCCTGCTGGCGGGCGTGTTCACCAAACAGAGCTTCGTGGCCGCCCCGCTGGCCGCCCTCTTCTACCTGTGGCGGCGCGATCGCCGCTCGGCAGCGGTGTTGGCGGCCAGCCTGGTCGTGCCTGGTCTGGTGGTCGGGCTGGGGCTCTGGTGGACAACGGGCGGAGCGCTGGTGGAGTCGCTTCTGGTGGCCAACGCCAACCCCTTCTCCCCGGCCAGCCTGTGGCGCTTCGAATGGGCCTTTGTGCGCCTGGCTCCCGTGATGCTCCTGCTGGCGGCTGTGGCCCTGCGCCGACACCGCCTGCCCCTGGTGGGCCTGTGGTGGCTGGTGGCGCTGCCGGTCACGCTGAGCGTGGGCAAGGCAGGCGCGTGGGAAAACTACTTCCTGGAAGCCTTCTTCGGCGCCACCGTGCTGGCTGCCGCTGTGCTGACACAGCCACCGTTTCGGAGCCTGGCCCCTTGGCTCCTGCTGGTCCAGTTGGTGCTCTTCCTGCCCGGCTTCGAGCACCGCACGCCGGCCGCCACGCTCCGCTGGCTGGCCGAGCGAGAAGCCGAGGAGCGCGCCCTGGCCGAGGCCGTCGCCAAGGTGCCCGATCCGGTTCTCAGCGAGCACATGGGCGTGCTGGCCCAGAGCCGCCGCCCCGTCTGGCTCCACACCTTCGTTTACACGCAACTCGAACGCCAGGGTGTCTTCGACCCCACCGAATTGCTGGACATGGTCCGCCGGGGGGAATTTTCACTCGTCGTCCAGCGAGCGGGAGCGCGGGTGGATCGGCTGAAGCTGGGGCGCTGGAGCCAGCGAGTGTTGAACGCTGTGGAAGCCAGCTACGCGCCGGCCGGCCGCGCTGGTCGCTGGCTGCTGCTGAGGCCCACCCCCTTGAACCGAACGGCCAGCACCCCCGTGGGCCAGGACATGCGCCTGGCGCGCTGGGACGTGGCCGTGAACGGCCTGCTGGCTCCAGCCGGCCCCATCGCCTTTCGCCCCGGCGATCGCCTCACGGTCCACCTGCTCTGGGAAGCGGTGGGCGAGCCGGACGAGGACCTGACAGCCTTCGTCCACCTGGTGGACTGGCAGGGCCGCGGCCTTTCCCAGCACGACGGGCCACCCCGCGAGGGCACCGCTCCCACCAGCCGCTGGCGTCCCGGTGACCTGGTGCGCGATGTGCACCCCCTGCAAGTGCCCGCCGAGGCCCGGCCGGGCGCCTACGCCCTGAAGGTGGGACTCTACACCGTGGAAGACGATGGAAGCCTGCAAATGGCTGGGCCGCCGGTTCTGCTGGGAGGGTTGAAGGTGCCAATGGATTTTACCCCGCCGTCGCGGGTTACACCCTTGGGCACGGTGGGCGGAGCCATCACGCTGGTTGCGCTGGAGAGGCCCAAGTCGTTGCGCCCCGGCCAGACCGTCACGGTGGAGACCGTCTGGCGAGTCGAACAGTGGCCCACGGCCGAGTGGACCGCCTTTCTCCACCTGGTGGGCCCGTGCGAGGACGCCCCCTGCCGCCGGCCGCCCCGCGCCCAGGACGACCACCCGCCCCTGGGAGGACGCTACCCCACCTCGGTGTGGTCACCTGGCGAGTACGTGCCGGTGCGCTTCCAGATCACCGTGCCCCGCGATGCCCCGCCGGGCACTTACCGGCTGCGCCTGGGCTGGTACGACACGACACGGGCCACGCGCCTGTCCGTGGCCGGGGCGGCCTTCCCGGTGGTGGACGAGGCACTGGAAATTGGCACCTTCGTGCTGGAAGAGTAGTACTCGACCACGCCGATTTACACAAAAATCTGCGTGGTCGCTTATCGGCGTAAGAAGGAGGATATATCTTCCACTTGCGCGCTTCGCGCGCAAGTGGAAGATAGCCTTTGGGGGACACCTTCCAAGCGTGTTTCCTGTTAGCGAGGAGACCAAGCCGCCAGAACGCCTGGCATGACGAACGACGGGGAACGCTCTTCCTCGACTGATTCCACCCAAATGCCCGATTGGCCGTTGGAGCGCACCCCAGCGTAGACGAAGGCCCGGCTGTCGGGCGACCAGAGGGTCATGCTGCGGGCATACTGGTCGAAGAAGAGCAGATAACTGCCCAGGAACGTCTCCGTGGGAACGAAACGGCTGAGGGAGCGCGTGCGCTTGCCGTCCCACACCCGCCAGCGGAACCAGATGCGGTCATGCCGCGCGACCAGGGAGTCGGGAAACGAGGGCAGAGAAGCGTCGAGTTGAACGAAGAGCAGGCGCTGGCTGTTGGGACTCCAGAAGAAAGCCAACACGGGACCGTCGCTGATCTCTTGAGTTTCACCCGTGTCCAGGTCGGCCACGTGAAGCGAGCCGAAGGCCGCCGCCCTCACTCCTTCTGGCGAAATCGCGTAGGCCAGCCGCCGGCCGTCTGGGCTCAGCACGAAGCTCACCTGGCCCTCAACGGAGGCCACCGTCTGACGAACGTTTCCTGCCAGATCGGCGACGATGAGGCGCTGTTGGCCGTCCACCCTGGCCGCGTAAATGAGGGCTTTCCCGTCCGGCGTCCACTGGGGAGCCGGAAAGCGGCCCAGTTGCACGTCGAGGGCCGTTTTCTGGCCGTCCATCTCCACAAGTGACAGTTCATCCCGGTCTACGTGGGCCAGCAGGCGGCGGCTGTCGGGCGACCAGTCCAGGTAGTAAGAACGCCCTCCGTCCAACTCCTTGGCTTCAGGGCGCCTGGCCGTCAGGTCCACCAAATCGAGGGCCAGCCGGGGGCCCCGGCTGCGCAGAAAAACGAGGCGTCGAGCATCGGGACTCCAGGCAATGTAAAAGGGAGGCGAAGCTGTCTCGACGCGCAGGCGATCCTGGCCGTCGGGGCGGCTGACGATCAGCGCGCCGGACATTCCGCCGCCACCTGGGGATACTTCCGCCCACGCGATGAAGTCCCCCTTGGGCGACCAAACGGGTTGCCGGTATCGCCTGACGGAACTGGCGTCGTCCGTGAGGGCCACGCGCCCGCTGCCGTCGGGCCGCACCACGTAGATGTTGTGGTCCTCACCCTGTACCACCAAGCGGTTTACCGCAACCGCACGGCCCGGCAGCCTGCTGAGCACGTCCGGCGGCCCCACGAGGAGCCATCCCAACAAGCTGACGCCGACCACCAGGCCACACGCCGCCAGCAGAACGAGACAGCTTCCCAGCAGAACGAACGGCTCCCAGCGGCGCACCATACGCTATTGACCCTGGACAAACTGGGCAATAAGCTGCTCGAACGTCTCAATGGACTGCGCGCCCACCAACTTTTTGCCGTTGACGAAGAAGGTGGGTGTGCCGCTTACGCCCAGGCGAGTTCCCTCTTCCAGCCCCTGTTGGACCCGCTCGGCAAACCGTTCCGACTCCACACACGCCCGCAGCGCCTCGCCGTCCAGTCCGGCGCGTTCGGCCAAGTCGGCCAGCACGCCGACCACGTCCTCCTTGCCCGCCCACTGGTCCTGGGCGGCGAACAAAACGTCGTGCATTTGCCAGTAGGCTTCAGGTCCTCCTTGTTCAGCCGCACAGTAGGCCGCTTGGGCCGCAGCGCGGGCCTGGGGGTGAATCTGGTCAATGGGAAAGTCCACATAAACCAGGCGCACGGTCCCCTCGTCAATGTAGCGCTGCAGCGCGGGCAACGTTTCTTCAGCGAAGCGCTTACAGAAGGGGCACTGGTAGTCGCTGAACTCCACGATGACCACCGGCGCATCAGGCTTCCCCTTGGAGGGAGCCTGGGAGAGCACGGCCTCGCTCACCTGATACGTGAAGTCCTGCTGGGAGAACCCCGTCTCTTCCAGCGGCTTAGCACTGGCAACCCACGAGGTTACAACGCCGTCAATGTCCTGCACCTGGCGCTCCAGGCCAGCTTCAACGAGCATTTGGACGACCACGTAGCGCTCACCCTGAGGCATCGTGTAGGCCAGCCAGCGTCCGTCAGGGCTCCAAACGGGGAAGAGGTTCAAATTCTGGGGGTCATCCTTTATGGGCTGGACGTTGGATCCGTCAACGTCCATGACGTAGAGGTCCAAGTCCTCACCGGGCCGGGCGCGATCGGAGTAGAAGGCAATGCGCGTTCCGTCGGGCGAAAACGTGGGGTTGGCTTCCACACCGGCCCGGCGGCTGAGTTCCTTGACTTCACCGCTTTCCACGTCCACCACCTGAATGGCCTGCTCCTGGTCGGTTTCACTGACGAAAACCAGGCGCTGGCCGTCCGGGCTCCAACTGCCCATGCGCTCGTCCGAATCGGGCAACTGCACGAGCGGGCGCACATCAGTGCCGTCCGCCTTCATTACGAAGATGTCGAAAGTGCCGTCCCGGTTGCTCATGAAAGCAATGCGGGAGCCGTCGGGTGACCAGGCAGGTTGCATTTCCACCACGTCGGGAGTTTCAGTCAGACGCGTGGTTTCCCCACTTTCGATGTCCGTGACCACCAAATCAAGGTTCTGAGCCTCTTGGACGCTGTAGGCCACTTTGGTTCCATCCGGGGAGAGGGCGGGAAAGACCGAGTCGGTCTCCCCGTCGGAAACCAGTCGCAAGCCGGTGCCGTCGGCGTTCATCACGAAGACTTGCACCGTGGGGCCGTATGGTCCCATGAAGGCCATGCGCCCCGTCGGCACTGTGCTCCCTTCCTGGGCAGCTTTTGTGGGACTCGTGGAGGGTGTCGGCTCAGCGGCTTGTTTGTCTGATCCTCCAAGAGGTCCACAACCGGACAAGACGAGAAGGGCGAGAAGACCAATCAGCATCGCCATCCAACGTGTACTTGAAATCATCCCCAAAACTCCTCTCCTTCCTGTGAGTATATCGGTCACTGGCCACAGGGCAGGCACTTTGGCCCCCTGGCGGCCTACGCCGGATACATAGTAGTGAATTGTGGCACTTTGCCAAGTGGGACATCTCCTTCCAGTCACCCACTTGTTGAGGCGAAGACTTGGGGCTATAATAGAAGCCCTTTCGAGCCGAGAGAGCGAAAAGGGCGGCACACTCAGTGCCTCGCACCTTGACCGTGAGCCTTGTTGAGCGAGCGTTGTGGACTGAGAAGATACCTCCCATGAAAACCGTGTGGCAGCGGCCGACAACGTGGACTGTGCGACTTTTGCTTGTGACCTTCGTTCTGTCGTTGGCAATGAGCGCCTGCCGCTCCTCGCCCACTCCCGCTCCAACAGCGGTTCCCCGGCCTTCGCCCCCTTCACTTCCCACGGAGGAAGCGTTGCCCCTTGTTGTCCAACCGACTTCCGCTTCCGTGCCGTCACGGCCGACGGCCACATCCTCCCCTCGGCCGCCGGTCCGCGTGGGCTTCGTGGGCCAGCCTGACACGTGGTGGGTGGAATCGCTGGAGGCCAACTCCCCCACGGAGGCTTTCCTGCGCCGCCTGACGACCCGCGCGCTGGCCCGGCAGACGGACGATGGCCGACTGGCTCCCGACCTTGGAGCGTGGCGGTGGGACGGGGAAACGCTTGTGATTACCCTGGAAGAGGAAACTTGGAGCGACGGCGCTCCGCTCGTCGCCAGAGATGTGTCCGACGCCCTCCGACGTGCGCGTCAGCGAGCACGCTTCTTTCCCCTTGTAGCAAAAATCACACCGGTCGGAGCGCGGACCGTACGAGTAACGTTCGGAGAAGGGCCGGCACCGTGCCCGGCCGCCACCGAGTTGCTCCTGTGGCCGTTGGGAGACGGGAAGTGGCCGCCGGCCCGCACGCTGTAAGGGCCCAGCGTGCGCGTGGGGACCTCCGCGTGGCACTTGCGCGCCCGCGAAGGTGGATGGCCTGACGTGACCCTGCTCCCCTTCGAGGACAGTCCGGCCCTGGTTCGCGCATGGGAAGGGGGACAGGTGGACCTGATCGTGGGGGACGAGTGGCTGTACGGTCGGGAGCCGCCCGCGCCACCTCCCGGGGGCACCGTGAAGGACGTGCCCGGAATGCGGCTGGCAACACTGACCTTTCGCCTTGCTCACCCCGCGCTCCAGGACGTGGCCGTGCGCCGGGCGTTGGCCCTGGCTACTGACCCGGCTGCCCTGGCCACCGACGCCTACGGGGCGCCACTGCCCCCACTCACCGCCCTGCTGCCGCCGGGCCATTGGGCTGCCCCCGCCGAGGGAGTGCCCACTGGCCAGCCCGAGGCGGCCGCGAAGGCGCTGGAAGAAGCGGGCTGGCTCGACCGGGACGGCGATGGCGTGCGTGAGGACGCCGAAGGAACGCCCCTCACGCTGACGCTGGTGCTTCCCTTCAGCCAGACCGACGCCCGCTGGGAGCGGCTGGGCTTTGCGTTGCAGCAGCAGTGGGCGCGCGTCGGGGTGCGCCTGGAACCGCTTTACGTAGCCCCACTGGCCCTTCGGGAACGGCTATCCCAGGGACGGTGGGACGTGGCCCTGCTGGTCTTCGCCGTCGGCCCGGACCCCGACCAGGAGGCCCTGTGGCGCCCTCCGGACGAGAACCCGCTGAGCCGCGACCTGAACGTAATGGGCTACGCCAACGCCCAGGTGATCCGCCTGATGGGCCAAGCGGCCCGCGTCCCCGGCTGTGATCCGAACGAACGGGCCGCTCTCTACCGACAAGCATGGGCGCTCATCAACCAGGATGCGCCCCTGTTGCCCCTCTTCCCGCTGCCGGTGCGCCTTTTCGTCGCTGAAGCCGCCGAGGGCCTTCTGCCCTTCGTGTGGCCGGAAGCGTCCGAAGTTGGCCCGTCTGGGTGATGGGGCGCGACTTGACACGGCGCCCTTTTTCTGTTATGCTAGCGGACAAATACGGCACATTGCCAACCCAAAATGGACAAGAGTCCTACTGACTCTTATCAAGAGGGGTGGAGGGACCGGCCCTGTGAAGCCCCGGCAACCAGTCCGCGAGTGGTGCGGACCAGGTGCCAATGCCGGACAGAAGCGGGAGCTTCTGGACGATAAGAGGGTAGGCAGTTGACGTGTGCTGCCAAACCTCGTCGTCCGACGAGGTTTTTTCATTTGTGAGCGCACGCCAGGCTACCCCCGTCCGGAAGGCGGGGGTTTTTTGTTACCTGTTCCGTTGAAGATCCGTGCTGATCCGTCGCATCAGCGTTCTCCGTGGCGAATTCAAAACGCACAACAGATCGCGTTCGATTGACAACGCGCTCATAACAGACGCTAAATCCCAGCAACGAAAGGAGAATCGAGGAGATGAAAACATACGCACGCGAACTGGTCTGTCGAGTCTGTGGTGCCACTCAACCCCTGGGACCCGTGTACGTTTGTGATGAGTGTTTCGGCCCGCTGGAGATTCGTTACGATTACGACGCCATTGCGGCGGACCTCCGGCGGGAGGAGATTGAACGCGGCCCTCTCTCCTTGTGGCGCTACCGTGCGTTGCTTCCTCTGCTCCGCGAGGACAGCCAGCCGGTGGACATCGGCACCGGCATGACCCCCCTCGTCCGGGCCGAGCGCCTGGCCGAACGGCTGGGACTTCGGCACCTCTACATCAAGAACGACGCCGTGAACCCCAGTTACTCCTTCAAGGACCGTGCGGTCAGCGTGGCCACGACGGCCGCCCGGGACATGGGCTTCGACACGCTGGCGTGTGCCAGCACGGGCAACTTGGCCAACAGTGTGGCCGCTCACGCCGCACGGGCCGGACTGCGTGCGGTGGTGTTCATTCCGGCTGACCTGGAGCCCAACAAAATCGTGGCCTCCGGCGTCTACGGCCCCATGATTGTGGCCGTAGAAGGCACCTACGACGACGTGAACCGCCTGGCGACCCTGGTTGCGGAGGAATACGGCTGGGCCTTCGTCAACGTAAACTTGCGCCCCTTCTACGCCGAAGGCGCCAAGACCCTGGCCTACGAAGTGGCCGAGGCGCTGGGCTGGCAGGCGCCCGACCACGTGATCGTGCCCATGGCCAGCGGCGCCCTGCTGTGCAAAATCGCCAAGGGATTCCGCGAGTTGGCCCAGGTGGGGCTCATCGAGCCGAAGCGGGTGCGCGTTTCCGGCGCCCAGGCCCGCGGCTGCTCCCCCATTGTCACGGCGTTGGAGCAGGGCACCGACCAGATCGTCCCCCAGACGCCCAACACCATCGCCAAGTCGCTGGCTATCGGCACGCCGGCCGACGGCCCCTTCGCCATTCACGAGATTCGTTCCTCCAATGGCCGGGGGGTGGCCGTCACCGACGACGAGATCGTCGAGGGCATCAAACTTCTGGCCGAGACGGAGGGCCTCTTCACCGAGACGGCCGGCGGCGTGACCGTGGCCGCCCTCAAGCGCTTGGCCGAGCAGGGAGCGCTTGATCAAGACGAGGTGGTCGTAGTCTACATTACCGGCAATGGCCTGAAAACGCCCGACGCCCTGGAAGGCCGCCTGAACAACGTGGTCACTATTGGCCCTTCGCTGGTGGATTTGGAGCGAGCCCTGGGCACTCAGCGCTACGAGCCGGAACTGGTGGCCGTATGAAAGGGTGAGCCCTCTTTTGCCTCATTGCCATAGAGGAGCCCCGCTAAACGGGGCTTTTTTTGTGAGGGCTCCAATTTGCTTTGTGCTCCTCCATGCAGTAGAGTTTAGAGTACTGTTGTGGTCAGGAGGTGCGGCTGTGCCGGTGACCGGTTGGACGAAGCGGCTTTGGAGGCCGCAGTTAATCATAGTGGGCTGGTTGACGGGCTGGTTTTGGTGGCAAGGCACGCACTTGGGCGCTTACGTCTTTGACTTCGACGAGGGCGTCCTGCTCATGCAGGCGCGCCTGGTGGCCGAGGGTGTTCACCCCTACCGCGAAATGGGGCTGGTCTTCCCGCCCGTGTGGTTCTTGAGTGCCGCGGCCACCTTTGCCCTCTTCGGCCCGACGGTGCTGGCTGGCCGCCTGTTGTCGCTGGCCTACGCGGTCGTGGGCGCCGCGAGCGCGGCCCTGCTGGGCCGCCGCCTGGCCGGGTGGTGGGGAGGAGGACTGGCCCTGCTCTTCTTCACCCTGGGGCCGGAGTTGCTCTGGCTCTCCCGTGCCGCCATGCTGGAGGTGCCAGCCATCTCCCTGGGCCTGCTGGCCTTGGCGGTGGCAGCCGTTGCCGGCCAACGGTTGTGGGCCTGGTGGCTGGCTGGCCTGATCATGGGCGCCAGCCTGATGGTCAAGCCCCTCCTCCCGGCCGAGGTTGCGGCACTCCTCTGGCTGGCCTGGCGAGCCGAGGGCGAGAAGCCAGCCTGGCGCGCCGTCGCCCTGTTGGCCGGCCTCGTCATCCCTATTGGAGCTGTCTTCCTCGTGTACGGCCCCGGCGACGTGTGGCGCTACACCGTGGCCTTTCGGGATGTTCTGCGAGCCGTCTATCCCTGGGAACCCGCTCAGAACGCCCGCAAACTGTTGGTTCAAGGGGTGTGGCCCTCCCTGGGCGTCACCCTTGCGGCCCTGGTGGGCTTTTGGTGCACCCGCCGGAATCCGCTGGCCCAAGCGCTGGGGTGGCTCTGGGCGGGCAGCCTGGTCATCCTCTTCGTTCACTCCCCGTTGCGCGCTCAGCACCTGGCCCTGATCTCTGCCACAGCGGCGCCCCTGGCTGCTGGCGCCGTCCAGGTGGGGGGCTCCCGCGCAGCGGGGGAACGGCCACAACGGGGCACAGTGGCCTTCCTGCTCGCACTTCTCCTTGTGCAGGCTGCGGGTGCCGTTGCACGGTCGGCCCCCACCTACGCGGCCAACTACAAGCTGGACAACACCAAAGTGCGCCTGGCCGCCTTCATCGCCGAGCGCGTGCCCGAAGGCGAATATGTGGTGGTGGATTACCCCATCATCGCCTTTCGGGCTGGCCGCTCTATTCCCCCCATCCTGGCCGAACCTTCGTATGCCCGCATTGCCAGCGGCTACCTGACCGACGAGATGGCCATCGAAGCCACGCAGAGGGCCCAACCGCCCCTCATTGTCTTTTGGAGTGACCGCCTTGAACGGCTGGAAGGCTACCGCCGCTGGGTGGAGACCAACTACACACTGGTGCGCCTTTTCGGCCGCCGCCATCCGGTTTACGGGCTTCAGCCCTGAGTCGCAAAGGGTGGCGCCATTTTGGCAAAAGGCCGATTGGGAGTATACTTCGCCCCAAACCCGATAGCCGAACGGCTGTGAGGGAAACACGTCCCGGTGTTACGCGCGCCAGAGAGGCGGAGCCGTGGCTGAGAGCTCCGCTCGCAAACGGGCGCCGGGATACCGTTCCTGAGCCGGCCGCCGGAACCGTCTCCGGGGCGCAGTACGGTGGCCCGGGTGGCGCCGTTATCCGCCCCCAAGGGGGCTGGCCCTTACGCGACTCGCGGCCTCGAGGGCCAGCCAAGCTGGGTGGAACCGCGGGAGGCAGCGCTCTCGTCCCAGCGCGGGCGGGGGCGTTTTGTTTTGAAGTCCAGCGTGAGGGAGGTGAAACCGTGTCGGACCAGGAGAAGGAAGCCCAACTGAAGGCCGAAGCGGAGCGGTACATCCCGCCCGGTTATGACCCGCAGCTTTTCAAAATCCGCCACTCGGCCGCCCACGTCATGGCACAGGCGGTGATGGAACGCTTCCCGGGCGCGCGCATCGCCATTGGCCCGCCGGTTGAAGACGGCTTCTACTACGACTTCGAGTTGCCCCGTCCGCCCACCGAGGAAGACCTAGAGTGGATCGAGCAGCGCATGAAGGAAGTCATCAAGGCGAAATATCCCTTCCACGTGCGGGAAGTCTCGGTCGAGGAGGCCCGTGAACTCTTCAAGGACCAGCCCTACAAGCTGGAACTCATCGAGGGGCTGGCGAAGGGGCAATATGACGAGTACGGCAACAAGCTGCCCGAGGACCAGCGCCCCCGCATCACCGTCTACCAGCACAATGGGTTCGTGGACTTGTGTCGCGGGCCCCACGTGGAGCACACCGGCCAGATTCCTGCTGATGCGGTGAAAGTCATGCACGTGGCGGCCGCTTACTGGCGGGGCGACGCGCGGAACCCCATGCTCACCCGCATCTACGGCACGGCCTGGCGCAGCCGCAAGGAACTGGAAGCTTACTTGAAGCGCCTGGAGGAAGCGAAGAAGCGCGACCACCGGCGACTGGGCCGTGAGCTGGGCATCTTCGCCCTGGAGCCGGAAATGGTGGGGCCTGGCCTGGTGCTGTGGCAACCCAACGGGGCCATCATCCGCGACCAACTGGAGCGCTTCTTGAAGGCCGAACAGATCAAGCTGGGATACCAGCCGGTCTACACCCCCCACATCGCGCGGGTGAAGCTCTTTGAAACCAGCGGCCACTACCCGTACTATGCCGACTCCATGTTTCCACCCCTCACGGTGGACGAACACGAGCAATACCTGCTCAAGCCCATGAACTGTCCCTTCCACATTCTCATCTACAAGCAGCGCCTGCGCTCTTACCGCGAGTTGCCCATCCGGTACGCCGAGTTTGGCACCGTCTACCGCTTCGAGCAGAGCGGCGAAGTGCTGGGCATGACGCGCGTGCGGGGCTTCACCCAGGACGATGCCCACCTCTTCTGTCGTCCCGACCAGATCGAGCAGGAGTTCAAGAGCGTGGTCGAACTGACGTTGAAGGTCTTTCGGTCATTGGGGCTGACCAGCTATCGGGCCCGCGTGGGCGTGCGTGACCCCGAAAGCGACAAGTACGTGGGCTCGGACGAGGTGTGGGAGCAGGCAACCCAGGCGATCCTGAACGCCTTGGACGACTACGACCTCGACTACACGGTGGAGGAAGGCGAGGCGGCCTTCTACGGCCCCAAGCTGGACTTCGTGGTGCGCGACGTGCTGGGGCGCGAGTGGCAACTCGGCACCGTCCAGGTGGACTACAACCTGCCGGAGCGCTTCGACCTGAGCTTCATCGGCGAGGACAACCGCCCCCACCGCCCGGTCATGATTCACCGGGCGCCTTTCGGGAGCTTCGAGCGCTTCGTGGGCATTCTCATCGAGCACTTCAACGGGGCCTTCCCACCCTGGCTGGCTCCCGTTCAGGCGGTCCTCATCCCCATTGCCGATCGCCACGTCGAATATGCCCGGCGCGTGGCAGCCCAACTCTTCGACGCCGGCTTCCGCGTGCAGGTGGACGAGAGCGACAAGCGCATGAACGCCAAAATCCGCGAGGCGCAACTTCAGAAGATTCCGTACATGCTCGTGGTGGGAGACCGGGAGGTGAACGAGGAAACCGTCGCCGTGCGCCTGCGCACCGGAGAAAACCTGGGCGCCATGCCGGTGGGAGCGTTCGAGGCGTTGCTGCGCCAGGTGGTCGAACAGCGCGCCCTCAGTTTGACACCATAAGTGAAGGTGCGACGCACTCCAAAGTGCGTCGCACCTTTAAAGCCGTTCGGCTCGCCGGGACGCCAGAATCCACCCCGTGGCCAGCACAGCAAAAAGGCCGATGATCACTTCAGCCGCCACTGGCCCGTAGAACTGTTGGACGGCCACACCGGCCAGGTTGACCGCCGCGTGAAAGCCGACGGCCAGGCCCACCCACGCCAGGTTGTGCTCCCGCACGCCCCGCAGCACCAGGAGCGAAAGGGCCACGTGGACGGGAAAAGTGAAGGCCCGCTCCACGAGCCCCAGCAAGGGCACCCACCATGCTATCTGAGCAAAGAGCGCCCTGGCCGCTTCGAGTTGTTGGAGTTGCTCAGGAGAGAGCGGTAGCCTTAAAACGTCCAAGTACGAAATCACCACCACGTTCACGGCTGTCGCAAAGGTCAGAGGAGCCACGAGCAGCACCACCTCGGCCGCTGCGTGGCCCGTTCCGAACGCCACGCCGGTCTTCCAAGTGCGGGGCGCACGCGGGATGAAGCGCGTGTACCCCACCCAGCGCCCCACTTCCTCGAACACGCCAGCCGAAAGGGCCAGAAGGCCTATCCAGCCCCACCAGAACCGCCCGCCCGGCGTCAGCCGCGGGACCAACATGGCCTGGAGCACCGTGACCAGCGGCACGCGGGTGAGCACCTGAAACAGCAGGAAGACCAGCGCCCCGGCAAGCACCACACGCCAGTCAACTCTCGTTCGCCGCCGAACCCACACGACCAGGGCGGCGGCAAACACAAACTCAAGCAGCGCGACGGCGAAGTAAACGCTGGCCAATCGGATCACGGCTTACTCGACAGGCAGGGCTGTTTCGTACTTGACTTCGCGCAGCACGTAGTACGTGCGCGCCTGGCCAACGCCGGCCGCATTCGCCAGCTTCTCGGCCAGGAATTGCTCCAGTTCGTTCGTGTCGGTGACGACGACCCGAAGAATGTAATCAACGTCACCAGCGACACGGGCGCACTCCAGCACTTCCGGCAATCTGGCGACGAGGGCTTCAAACGACTCAACAGTGTTCTGGTCGTGGCGGTCGAGCGTGACCATCACGTAGGCCACCGTTTCGCGGCCAATCTTGTGACGGTCGAGCAGTGCTGTGTACTTGCGGATGAATCCGCCTTCTTCGAGGCGTCGCACCCGTGCTAAAATAGCCGGTGCGGACATTCCCATACGACGGGCCAGTGTGGCCCACGTCAGACGGCCATCTTCCTGAAGAATGGCCAGGATACGACGATCGCGATCATCTAAGCGTGAAACAGTTCTTCGCGGCATAGGAGCACCTCGCTTTTGATAGTTTTGGCTTTTTGTGCATCGTTGTGGAACGTTAACCCTTCTCGGGCTCGGCTCGCGCGTATTTGTTATATTCTAGCATAATTTTTCAATTTGCGCATTTCTGCGAAAGATATACTGAGAGCGTGGAAACTGGAGGCGAACCTGTAGAAGTAAAGGAATACTAAGCGAAACATTCGGCGAACACGTTCTGGTTGCTCTCCTTATCAGACCTGTTCCCACAGATGTTTGCCAGGAACGGCAGCATGAGCTACACTTAATGTCGTATCACGCGAATTCGTTGTGAAGTTATAATTTCGGATTTGGGCCGAAGACACTGAGCCGGGAGTGCGCTTCAAAAGGTGAGAACGCCTATGCTCGGAGACATTGATCACATTGGGTTGGCCGTGGCCGACGTGGAAACGGCCCTGCACCTCTGGCGGGACATTTTAGGATTGGAGGTGACCCACGACGAGAGCGTGCCCGAACAGGGCACCCGCGTCATCTTCCTCAACGGCCGAAACGCCGAAATCGAGCTGCTGGTCCCGCTGGGGCCCGAAACCCCGGTGGGCAAGTTCCTCGCCAAGCGAGGGCCAGGGATGCACCACATTTGTTTCGTCGTGGAGGATCTGGAAGCGGCTATGGCCGAAGCCAAAGCAAGGGGGCTGGAGCTCATTGATGAAGAACCCCGCATCGGCGCGAAGGGCAAGCGATTGGCCTTCGTGCACCCGAAGAGCGCTCACGGTGTGTTGATCGAACTGTGCGAACTGCCCGAGAAATGAACGGCTCGCCCTAAAATTCGACGAAGAGGCGATCTTGCGCCGACTGATTCTGTTGTGTGTCTGCCTGTTGGTTGGCTTTTCCTCCGCCAGCTCCCTTCTAGCCCAGGAGCCGGTACAGCCGGACGTGCGCTTCGGGTTGGTGCTTGTTCCTCCCCGTTCCCCCTGGCCCGAGCGGGCGGTGGCCGCTGGCGCCGGCAGCGACCGCTACCAGTTGAACTGGTGGGACGTGGAGCCGGAACCGGGATGGCTCAACTGGACGATACCCGACCAGGAGATCGCCGCCCTGCGCGCTGCCGGCATGGAGGTCACCGTGCTGCTGCACGCCCCGCCAGCTTGGGCCCGCGAGCCCGGCTACCAGTGGGTGCCCCGCAACCTTGACAGCCCTTGGAGCGCGCCCGAGAACGTGTGGGGACGCTTTGTCTTCCAGGTGGCCCGACGGTACCGGGGCCAGGTTCGCTACTACGAAATTTTCAACGAGCCAGACCTCCCCGAGTATTGGGACGGTTCCCCCGCCCAATACGCGCGTCTGCTGGCCGTGGCCTACCAGGCCATCAAGGCCGCCGACCCGGACGCCCAGGTCGTTATGGCGGGCATGGCCCACTGGGCCAACCCCCGCTTCGCCGAACAGGTGCTCCAGGCGCTGCGCGACATGCCGAGCGCGGCCGAGCACGGCTATTTCTTCGACGTGGCGGCCTGGCACTGGTACTCCCGCGTGGACCTGCTCTACGAGCGGGTGCGCTGGGCGCGCGACCTCCTGGCACGCTACGGCATGGGCGACAAACCCATCTGGATCAACGAGACCAACCTGCCGGTGTGGGGCGACGGGCCAGGCCCCCAGGTGCCCACCAAGGGGTTCGGAACGCCGGAGGAGCAAGCCGCTTTCATCGTGCAGGCTTTTGCCAACGCCTTCGCGGCTGGGGCTGAGCGGGTCTTCGTCTTCCGCCTCAACGACGGCTTTATGAACCAGACCTTTGGCCTCATGCGCAACGACGGGGCTCCCCGTCCCGCTTACCTGGCCTACCGCACAGCGGCCCGCTGGCTGGGCCACGCCCGTTTCGTTACGCGCCAGGTCTATCCGAACGGCGTGGTTACCGTCTTTCGCCGGCCCACGGGTGAACGGGTGAGCGTCGTGTGGAACACGACCGAAACCTGGACGACTTTTGAGCTGTCGGCCGTGGCCGACGAGGCACTGCTCGTGACGCCCGACGGCTCCACGGTCCAGTTGGTGGCCGACGGTGGCGTCTACCGCTTTGAACTGCCGCCCGGACGACGCGAAATCCTGCCGGACGGCCAACATGTGCTGGTAGTGGGCGGAATGCCGGTCTTTGTCGTCGAGCGGGACATGACGCCGCCGCAGGTGGAGGTCATCCCCCTGCCCCTGTTGAGCGCTGAGGAAAACATCACCCTCCAGTGGCGCGCGGTGACGCCCTCGGGCACCCCGGTTGACCGCTACGAGGTGGAAATCCGGGTGGACGACGGCCCCTGGCAGCCGTGGGTCACAGTGGAGGAACCCTCGGTTACGCTGGCTGGCGAAATGGGCCACCGGTACGCCTTCCGCGTGCGGGCCGTGGACGTCAACGGCCTGCGCTCTCCCTGGCCGCCGGACGACCAGCCCATGGCCGAGACGGTCGTGGGCGGCGCGGTGACGGGCCGGTTGGTAACCCTCTTCGACGAGCCGCTAGTCCACGAGCGCGTCTGCGTGGCCGACCGCTGCACCGTCACCGACTCGGCGGGCTTCTTCCGGATCGAGGGCCTGCCCCCTGGCCGCTTCCGGGTGAGCGTCTTGGGGTGGGACGTGCGCGACATCGCGGAGGTGCGCGCGGGCGAGGAAACCGTGCTCCCGGCCGTGCGCCCTGGCCGACCGCCCGGTTGGTTGCGCAACAGCGAGTTCGACGACACGCGCGGCTGGGTGGCCGTGCCGCGCGAGGGCGTGCGAATCGTGCGCGGCTCCACGAGCTTCGCCCGCCTCACGGCCGGCGCCCAGGTAGCCCAGGTGGTGGAATTGCCGGACAAGGGACAGCCAACCCTCTGGCTGCGCTACCGCACCAACGGCGTCGGCCTCGAGGTGCGCCTCATCGGGTTGGGCAAGGGGCGCCAGGATCGCACCCTCTTCTTCGACCGGGACACCCTTGGTCAGTGGCGTGAGGTGGCCTTCGACATGAGCGCGTGGGCTGGGGCGCGCTTCCTGCTCGTCGTGCGGGCCAGCGGGCTGGAAGGCACGCTTGACCTCGACACCGTGTGGCTGGGCGACCCGCCTCAGCGACAGGGCATTTTCCTGCCGCTCATCATGAGCAGCACGCCGTAGAGGTTGGGCGTTGGACAAAGGGCGCGGTAGACAACCGCTTGCCAGTTGCCCGAAGCGCCTCCCGAAGGTTCGGGACCCCCGGGAGGCGTAATACCAATTGGGTCTACAAATGCCATATGTTCACCGAAATGGCTCGGCGCCGCCG
>WFWG01000092.1 GCA_015491235.1 Ardenticatenaceae bacterium | reverse complement strand
CGGGGGGAGGGGCCTCACTTCCGCCCAAGTGCGCCTGGGCGTGAATCAGGCGGAAGACCACGCGGGGCGTGGCCTCGTAGGGCGGGTCGGCCAGGTCGAGGGAGAAGAAGCGGTGGCCGTAGCGGGCGAAGAAGTCGGCGCAGGCGGCCACGAAGGGGTCGTCGCGGCCCAGGCGGGCGGCCAGTTCGTCCAGGGAGGCCGCCTCTTCCAGCAAGGACAGAACGTCGGGGCGGCGGGCGGCCTGGTGGGCCAGCTCGCGCAAGTGGGCGTTCAGCTCCAGCGTCTTGCTCGGTACCCGTGCGGTGACGGAGGCCGCCCGCCGCCCCCCTTCCTCCTCACCGTAGAGGCGTTGCAGCAACCGCCGCAACAGGCTGTAGGTCACCTCGGCGTAGAGCAGGCTCCAGCGGTGCAGCGCCAGCAACTCGCGGGCGAGGTCTTGCGCTTCGCGCAGCAAGCGCTGGGCCGTCTCCACGGCCAGGTCGTGTGGCAGGCGGGGCAAGAGGGCCTCCTCTGCCCGAAAGCGCTCCATCCAGGCGTCCAGGCGGTACTCGTAGTCGGCCCAGGCGGCCGGGTTGTGGAGGGGAGAAACACCGCGCCGGTCGGTCCACAGGGCCCGCAGGCCATTCCACACCAGGTGGAGCCCCCAACGGGGCAGGCGGGGCGCCCGGCGGAGGGTGACATCGCCCTCCGGGAAGTAGCGGGCGGCATCCTCCGGCAGCAGGGCGTCGGGGAAGAGCTTGTAGATGCGCTGCCAGACCTCCACGCGGCTGTAGGGATGGCCGCGCCAGAGCTTGAGCAGGGGGCCCTCCACGTCGTCGGCGCCCAGCAGGCGCAGGGGCGTGCGCAGGGCCAGTTCCTCGAAAGGGCCCGCCACGATGCTCCACCCCAGGGGGGAAACGGGCGCGTGGAAGCGCTCGTTGAGAAAGGCCGCCGTCCAGAGCCAGCGGTCGCCCGGCAGGCGCGCGGTGAAGAAATCGTCGGCCCGCCGCGCGGTGATGGGCCTGGCCTGGAGCACCCACACCTCCTGGCCGTCCCAGGCCCACTCGATGTCCTGGGGGGCCCCAAACAGGAACTCGGCCAGCAGGGTCAGGTGAGCAACCCGCAACACCACGTGCTGGAGGAGATCGAAAGGCGAGGGCGGCACAAACGTGGCCTCGACGGTCCAGCGTCCCGGCGCAGGACGCACGCGCCACGCCCGTGGCAGCACGTTGCCGGCCGTGGCCCCGCCGACGCCGGGCGCCGCCTCCACCACGACCAAGCGCTCGCCGGTCACGGGGTCCTCGCCGAAGGCCACGCCGCTGGCCACGGCCCCCACCTGGCGTTGCACCAGCACGGCCACCGTGCCGGCGTGCGCCCCCATGTGCTGCTCGTAAGCCCGCACGTGGGAGGCTTGCGCCGCCTCGCGCACGCGGCGAACGGCATCCAGCACTGCCCCTTGTGAAGTTATGTCAAGTATACTGAGCTGCTGACCCGCAAAGCTGGCCTGGGCGTGGTCCTCCCCCAGCGCCGAGGAGCGCACCACCACGCGAGCGGGCTCGCTCGTCACGAGGGCCTCGTAGGCGTGGCGGAGTGCTCCCAACACAGCGGGATTCTCCAGGTTGGCGTCGGGCAGCACCACGAAGCCGGGCGGCACGGGCAGGCCCTGGCGAAGGAGGGTAGCCAGGCGGGCAGCCTTCAAGCCCACCCGGGTTTCGTCGGTGGCTTCGGGGGCGTCGAGGGGAACGGGCGAGATCATCGGTTGCTCCACCAGAAGATCCCCTCCTCGTCGGAAGCCGGAATAAAAATCCAGTACTGGTTCCAGACGACGTGCACCGTGCCGTCCGTTCCGACCGCCACTTTGGGCAATTCAGCTTCGGCAACGCCGCGAACCATGTACAAGGGGTCTCCCAGTGGTTGGCCGTCGGCCAGAACGTGGTAAAACACCACGCCGGTGCCGAAAGCGTACCAGACCACGTGCGCCCGGCCATCCGGCCCGACAGCGACATCAGGGGCCAGGGAAAAGTTGCTACCGGAGCATGGTAGCACAAATGAACGCATTCGTCCAAAACGGATTTCATGGATAAAAGAAAGTTTGGCGTGCGGAGGTGCGACGCACTTGCCAAAAGTGCGTCGCACCTTAAACAGGGCTCACCTGCCATCGGTTCAATGCCGGGGATGCCGGCTAGTCCCCGGATGGTCATGTGCCGTCCGGTGTAGCCTTCAACGGGGGGACGCCATCCCAAGGCGGAGTGCAGGC
>WFWG01000091.1 GCA_015491235.1 Ardenticatenaceae bacterium | reverse complement strand
CCTTCTTCGTGCCCCACCCCTATGGCTCCAACCACCCGCCCGACTACCCTTACGATCCGATCAACCAGGCGGAGCATCCCGGCGCCACGGTGGACGATGATTGGACGGGCGTGCTGGGGTTCCTGAAGTATGCCCGCGTCTTCCAGGAGGAGGTGGGCTTCGTGCCGCCCATGATCGCGGGTGAGGGGGGCTGGACGGTCTCGATCCTGGAAGACGACCGCTACCCGCGCATCACGCCGGAGCTCCACCGCCGGTACCACCTGGCCGTGGCCGACTGGTTCCGCACGGGGCGCCTCTCCAACGGCGAGCCGCTGCCCGACTACTTCTTCGCCTTCACCTTCTGGCTTTACAAGGACGCCGGCCGCCTTCAGTTCGCCGACAGCGCCTGGTTCGACTCGCCCCTCTCGGGCACCAAGACGGCCACCATCGAGGCGTTCACCAACATGCCCCCCTTCGTGCGGCGCTTCTCGTGGGGGCGGTAGAGTGTTCGGCCACTTGACAAGGCGCAGGGGGGCGATACACTTGCCCCGGCAATAACCCAAGGGGGAAGGAAAATGGTTCAGGCCCTTGTACGCCGCACGTGCCTTGGTAACATTCCGGTTTACCAGTCCGAAACGCTGCTTCGGCACGGGGTGCGCCACGCCTTTTTTACGCGGCACGGTGGGGTAAGCGCCCCGCCCTTCGACACGCTCAACCTGGGTTGGAGTGTGGGAGACGAGCGGGAGGCCGTCGCCGAGAACGTCCGGCGCGCCTACCGGGCGCTGGAGTTGGACCGAGGCTACGCGGTGCGGGTAAAGATGGTCCACGGCACGCGCGTTGTGGCCGTGAACGAACGCCACGCCAACCAGCGCCTGCCGGCCACCGACGGGCTGGTCACCGCCACGCGCCACCTGACCCTGGCGATGACCTTTGCCGACTGTCAGCCCATCGTGTTGTACGACCCAGACCACCACGCCGTGGCCCTTGGACACGCCGGATGGCGGGGCACACTGGCCGGCATGGCCCTTTCACTGGTCCGAGCGCTCGAGGAGTCGTGTGGCTCGCGGCCAGAAGGGCTCATCGCTGTTCTGGGACCGGCCATTGGAGGCTGCTGCTATGAGGTGGGCGAAGAGGTCGTCCGCGCCGCCCGGACGTGGCCGGATGGTTCGGCCTGGCTGCGGGCGAACGGGCACGGGCGGTTTCACCTGGACTTGACGGCCGCCAACACCGCCCTCCTCCGGCGGGCCGGGGTGCGCCACATCGAGTCCATTTCCCTCTGCACGGCCTGCCGCACCGACGAATTCTTCTCCTACCGGGCGGAAAAGCCAGTCACCGGGCGGTTGGGCGTGCTGGTGGCACTGGAATGAGGCGGGATCGAACGCGCCTCACTCCGTCACTTCCACGGAGGACAACTCCAGGAAGTCGTCCCCCTCGGGCGTGAGGAAGCGTTGGCCGGTTCGAGCGTCGTAAAGTCCCACAATCAACCGGTAGCGCCCGATCACGTCCGCTGGCACGAAAATCTGGTGCCGGTCCACGATGTATTCCCCGGGAATCCAAGCCGTGGCTGGCTCCTCGCCAGCCGGATGGTCACTGTTGGCCACGAGCTTGTTTTGCTCGTCGAGGAGCTGCACGAACGAGCGCACCGGGCCGGCAGGCGTGGTTTGAGGCTGCCAAACGAGCGTCACGGGGAGTGCATCTCCCGGTCGCAGGCGGCCCGGCTCCTGGGGCCAATCTACAGTGGCGCCCACTAGCAGGGCCACTTCGCCAAAGGGGAGTTCGATCGGCTCGGCCACGGGCGGCGGCTCCAGCAGGTGGGGGCGCTCCTCCACGGTGATGGTCCCAATCACTGCATGGTCCGCCCCGCGCCGGGTGCGCAGGCGTTCGCCCGTAGCGAGGTCATAGAGGCCGGCAATCACGCGGTAACGCCCCGGCGAGGCCGTGGCCTCAATGAGCAAGGGATGAGGGTCGCGCACCAGGTCACCGGCCCGCCAGGCATGGGTCGGAAAGGCATTTTCGACCGGCTTGACACTTCGGTTACCGCGAACGCGCCCTTCCGCCTCGTCAATTGCCTGCACGAAGACGCCGTAGTCCCTCCCCACATCGTTGAGCGCCTGCCAGAAGAGGGTCACCGGCAGCACATCGCCCGTTTTCACCGTGTCCGTTATCAGGCTGGCGCCAACCAGCCGGACGGTTTCGCCGAACGTCAGCCCGATGGGCGTCCGGAAGGGCAAGGCGGCAACCGGAATGGGAACCGGCGGACGGGAGACGACAATGTCGCTCACCTTCAGAGAGGGTGCCACGGGATTGCCGTCCGGCCCCAGCACGTCAAAGGGGCGGCCCGTCTCGGCGTCGTAAATTGTGATGCGCAACGCGTAGCGCAGCGGCGGTGTTCCCGGCTCCACCAGCACACCAGCTCGCGTCTCGGGAGTCGTCAGCGGGCCGTCGAACTCGCCCCACACCGTTTCCCCCGGCCCAATGAGCTGCAAACTGACCCGGCGATTGTCTGTCGGACCCTCCCACGAAAGCACAACCGGCACCACGCCCACTCCCGAGGGGACGGCGCCGGCCCGGTAGGCCACGCGCGTCAGCGTTCCGCCGCCGCCAAAGGAGACCGGAGTGGGATAGGAGGTGTCTGTGTCGGCGCGGGCTGTTAGCCACAGCCGCGTGTTGCCGTACCACTCGTCCCAGACGGGAACACCTTCCTCCCGCAGGGTGGTAGCCAGGCGCTCCTCCAGAATGCGCCCCTTAACCTGAAAGGCCGGGAACCAGAGGCGCGCGTACCGGGCGTAGAGCGCCCGTACACCTGTCCGCCGCGCTTCGGGATCGTCCGACCACTCCAGGGGGACGGGCACCTCCTGTGGGCGCCGGTGGGGCAAGTAAGCGCGCAGGTAGCCAATTTGCCAGGGGTAGACGGCCAGCCAGGCATCGTTTGGCCCCTGGCGCGCTGCCACGTAGGCCAGCAGGGGACGGTAGTCGTCGTTGGGATAGCGAGGAATGGTGTAAAACCCGAACAAACTCTGCACGTTGATGAGCATGAGGACCAACGCGAGTCCCAACGCCACACGCTGGCGAAGTCCGAACCAAAGAGGGAGCACGTTGGCAAGCGTCGCCTGGCGCACGGCATCGAGGCCCCAGGCCACCAGCAGGAGGAAAGGAGGCAGGGCGATGATCAACTGGCGCTCGATGCGGGGGTCGGTGAAGGGAGCCACCAGGTTGACGAGGAACGTGCCCACGAAGGGGACTAGCAACCAGGCCAGCAGCAAGCTGGTCTGCCACCGGGCCCGCCGCCAGCCGTGCCATGCCCCCAGCAGGGCCAGGCCCACGAACAGAGCCGCCCAAGGGGCCAGCGGGGCCTGTGATGGCATGAGGTGGCCCACGCTGAAGACCACCGCGTGGCGCACGGCGAACGTCCAAGGCGTGAGGGGCTGGTCGGCCTCGACGGCCACTTTGCCCACCACGTAGGTGTAGAGGCGCGGGCCAGCGTAGACCACCCACGGCAGGTAGAGCGCCGCCACAACGGCCAGCCACCTGGCCGCCTGGCGCGACCTGGGCAAGCGCGGCAGGGCGGACGGCGACTCCCGGCGCAACCACCACCAGGCCACCCCCAGTGCCAAGACCACGAACGCCCCGTAATATTGGGTAAGCAGCACAGCCACCAACAGGACGAAGAGCATGAGCTTCCAGCGGCGCGTGCCAGTAGTGACGGCCTGAAGGAAAGCCACCACGCTGCCCAACGTGAGCAGCAGCAGGAGGGCGTACATGCGCACTTCCTGAGAATAGTAGATGTGGAAGGGCGAAATCGCCAGCAGCGCCGTCGCCAGCACCGCCACCGGCCGGGGCGCCAGCCGGTGCGCCAGGCCCCACATGGCACGGAGCGCCAGCAGGCCCAGCAACACGCTCAACAGGCGCGCGCGCACGGGACTTATCCCCACCACGGCGAACCACGCCTTGAGTAGCACGTAATAAAGGGGGGGGTGAATGTCAAAAGACGTCAACTCGATCAATCGAGAAAGCGGTTCTGTGGAGAAATAGACCGAATACCCTTCGTCCCACCAAAGGGGTTGGACATCAAGAGATACCAGCCGCAGCACCGTACCGGCTGCGAGTGTGGCAAAGAGCAGTCTGGACGATTTCATGGCGTTTCAAGAAGATTCCACAACGCGGGCATCTTGGCTGCCCGCGTTGTGGAAATTTTCGACTCCTTGGCGAGCTACCACACGGGCTTCACGCCCCTCATGTGGCGGCGCCTGCGTTTCGTTCTTAGTTCTCGCGGAACACCACCTTGGCCACGTTGACGTCACCCGGGTTGCACGTCCCAGATGTCCTGACGGTCACTGTGTTGGAAA
Source organism: Ardenticatenaceae bacterium (assembly GCA_015491235.1). Classification (GTDB taxonomy): domain Bacteria; phylum Chloroflexota; class Anaerolineae; order Ardenticatenales; family Ardenticatenaceae; genus WFWG01. Next base: position 759 of record WFWG01000091.1, on the reverse strand, counting down.
GGCGTGCGCCGTCCTCCTTGCGGTAGACCTCCACGTGAAACACGAGGCCCACAGGCACGTTGTTGAGCACGAAGTCCCACCCGGCCTCGTTCGTCTCCGGCCGCACGTACTGACCAGCGACCGTGGTCAGGACAGGGCCACCTTCCCACCAGCCACGGATGGTGACGCCGGGCTTCGGGTTTCCACCCCTATCCAGTACCACGCCAAAAACTTGCGTAAGGCCACAGTTGGCAAACGTCTGCACGATTTGGCCGGAATACGGCAACGCGGGCTTGGGCGTGGGCGGCGGCGGTGCTGGCGTGTTGGTGGGCCTGGGCCGCGGCGGCCTGGTCGGCCGCGGGCGCGGCGTGTTGGTGGGCACCGGCGTATCGGTTGGCTCGGGTGTAGGCGAAGCAACCGGTGTGTCGGTCGGAACGGGCGTAGGCGTTGCCACCGGTGTGTTCGTCGGCACAGGCGTGGGGGTGGCCTGGGGTGTGGGCGTAAACGTGGGCTTGGGCGTCTTCGTCGGCGTAGGTGTGTATTGGGGCGCTTGGGCCAGATTGCCCGAGAGGCCACATCCCACGGCCAAGACGGCTAAAATGGCCACGAGCACAAGCAGGCTCAAGATCTCACGTGGTTTGTCCATGGACGCTGGTCCTCCTTAGTGTGCAAATTTCAAGGCACGAGCAACCGGGGCGTAGTATACCCTACCATTGTTGATGGGCAAGTTGGGCGGCAACATGCGAGGTGCCAACCGACTTTAAGAGGCGAGGAGTTCTT
>WFWG01000090.1 GCA_015491235.1 Ardenticatenaceae bacterium | reverse complement strand
GGTGTATGACTTCTCCTCGACGCGGAAAAGCGTGCTGCCCGACGCCAGCGGCCGCTTCACGGCCACCTTCTCGGCCGGCACCTTCAACCCCGGCGACCAAGGGCACCTGCGCTACATTGACGCCGACGGAAACCGCGTCTACGTGCGCTTTAAAGCACCGCCGAAACCTACGGTCTACATCCGCAGCCGTAATGGAAGTGGATACACGGCCGACAACGACGTCGGTGGAACGATCCCCGGGTGTGCGAACGAGCTTGTCCGGTTGGCCCTGAAGGACAAGAACGGTCAGCTCAAGGCCCAAACGCAGGTGTGGTGTAGTGATAATTGGTGGGGAAGTGGAGATTTCTCGGCTTCCTTCGAAGATGTGTACGGCGCTCCCATCAACATCGAGGGCGGCGACGTGGTGGAGGTGGAGTACGGCGGGAAGCGCACCAGCGTGAGCGTGCCCGCCTTCACGGTGGTGGCCGACCCGGACACCCAGACGGTGACGGGAACCACCGACGCGACCGTGGTGACCACCACCTACGGCTTGACCCAGACCCTCACGGTGTGGCCGAACGTGGTGTATGACTTCTCCTCGACGCGGAAAAGCGTGCTGCCCGACGCCAGCGGCCGCTTCACGGCCACCTTCCCGGCCGGCACTTTCAATCCCGGCCACCAGGGACACCTGCGCTACATTGGTGCGGACGGCCACCGGATCTACGTGGGCTTTGCAGCCCTCCGTGACAAACCGGAAGTGTGGGTCAAGAAGGACGACAACTTGGTGTGGGGATATGTGCCCGCTGCCGCCGTTCCGGTGACGGTGACCCTGAAGCGGAGCGGAGCGGTTGTCGGGCAAGCCTCCGTCATCGCCGATACGGATGGCCGGTTTGCGGTGACCTTCTACAATGCGAGTGGAGAGCCGATTGTCATCCAGGCGGGTGATGAGGTTGTCATCGAAGCCTCGCCGGCCTTCACGGTGCCGGTCGTGCCCCTGTCCGCCCGGGCAGATGTCGAGAACGATCTCATTTCGGGCACAGGGCCGGCCAACGCGCTGTTGAACGTCATTGTGAACGGCCGGGCGCAAAGTGTAAGGACCGACGGAAGCGGCAATTTCACGGTCAGCTTTGTCGGCATTCAGGACGTACAAATCGGTCAGCAGGTGGAGGTGCAGTATCGCAACGACGAAGGGCACTACGTCTACACCCGTTTCGTCATCGGGCCGAAGGTGTATGCCCTGCTCTACACCGACTATGTGTGGGGTGTGGCCCCCTCGGCCAACGCTCCGCTGACGGTGACGTTGAAAGCCGGTGATGGCACCGTCAAAGGAAGTGACACGGCGACTTCAAATGGCAGCAACCTCTTCTGGTCCTACCTCCGCGACACGGGCGGAAAGCGCGTTCATGTCCAGAGTGGCGATGTGGTGGAGGTGGACTTCGGCGGAGGACACGTGGTCTCGATGACCGTCGCTTCCCTGGCGGCCAATGTGGACGCCGACAACGATGTGATTACGGGCACGGCGCCGGCTGACAGCCGTATTGGGGTAGAAATTGCCTCCTGGCGCAAGACGGTCGAGACAGACAGCAGTGGAAACTGGAATGTCGCCCCAGGTGCGGAAGGACAGCCGTTGGACCGTGGCGACCAGGTGCTGGTGCGATACCAGAATGAAAATGGACATGAGACGTGGCTGTACGCGGTGGCCCCTGTGGTTTACGTCCGGGGGAACGGACCGAATGGGCTGGATTATAGAGCCGAAAACTTCGTGAGCGGTTACGCCACACGACAGGCAATCGTCAACGTTACCCTGAAACGCGGTGGAACCGTGGTGGCCTCTGAATCGGCCTATGCGGAGAATGATGGCTACTACGCCGTCTACCTGCAGGATGCGCTGGGCTTCGATGCCCCTGTTCAGGGCGGGGATCAGGTTGTGGTTGCTGCCTCGGCGCCGCTTACCGTCACCGTTCCCGACATGCAGGCTACAGTGGACGCTCAAAATGACATGATTACCGGCAGGGGGCCGGCAAACGCCGAGGTGGGTATCTACGTGAATGGCAATGACAGAAGCGTGCGCACCGATGCCAGCGGCGCCTTCACGCTCACGCTCACCAACGTGCTCATTGATCCGGGCGACACGGTTTACGTGCGTTACCGCACGCCTGAAAAGCACTGGGTCCACGCACGCTTCCAGGCCGAATACCAACCGGTCATCAATGCTCGGTGGGATGGGAGCAACGCAGCAGCATGTGGCCAGTGTGTCTCCGGAAATGCCGGTGTGGGCGGCACGACCGTGAACCTGCTGCTCAAGCGGGGTGGTACCATCATCGCCAGGGCATCGGATCGTTCCGATAGTGCCGGGAATTTCAAGGCCGTCTTCAAGAACACGGTTGGTGAACCGGTTGAGATCGAAGCCGGCGATGTCATCGAAATGAACGTGGGCGGCCACTCTCCGGTGACGATGACGGTCGCCTCCCTTACCGCCCAGGCCAACGGAAAGACCGGTATACTCTACGGAAGCGGCCCGGCCAATGCGCGTTTGAATTATAAGTGGCAGTATCCGTGGGGAACAAGTGGTACAGGCGATCTCACCGTTGGGCCGGATGGACGGTATGCGGAAAATCTCGGCGTCGGTACAGGAGCAACGGGATACGTGTATTACACCGACCAGCAAGGACACCGCACTTATGTGGGATGGGCGGCGGCGCACGTCTGGGTACGCGAAAAGGGCAGTGAGGTTGGAGGATATGTGGAGCCCGGTGTACCTGTCACGGTGCGCGTCCTGGACGGCAGCGGGCGCGAGAAAGTAAGGGCGCAGACGACAAGCAGTTCGTTTAACGGATTGTTTACACTTACCGATCTGCGAGACGCGACCGGCAATGTGGTCATCATCGAGCCGAACGATACGGTCGTCGTGAGCGCGACTTCCCTCATCACGGTTCCGGTGGTGCCGTTGAGTGCCCAGGCTGACAAGACGACCGACAAGGTTACAGGTACTGGCGGTGAACCCGGGTCCAGACCTGACAGGGTGAGTGTCCAGCTTCACAGTGGAGGGGATTGGTACTGGCGGAATGTCACGGTTGCTTCCGACGGCACCTTCACGGCCGACTTCAGCAACGAGGCCGACATTCAGGCTGGAGATGAGGTGTACGTCCACTATACGAATGAGGATGGAAATCGAGTCTACATTCGCTCTGTCGTGCCCATCGTGCGCGTGAACTCGGCCAACGACATTGTGGACGGTTACGTGACGCCCAACGCTACGGTCCGGCTTACGCTCAAGCGAAGTGGAAATGTGCTCGCGACGGCAACCACGACGAGCGATGGTGAGGGCTTCTTCTCTGCCTTCTTCGTGGATGCTACTGGCAAGGTGGTAGACATCCGGGCAGGTGACGTGGTGGAGGTGACGGCATCGCCCACGTTCTCCATCACAGTAGCGGCAATTTCTGCCACGGTGAACCCCGATGATGATACCGTCAGCGGCACGGGGCCGGCCAATACCGTGCTGCTCGTAAAAGCAGTCAGCGAAAGTGGTGAAGCGACAAAACCGGCGTACACTGACGGTGAAGGCAACTTCAGGGTTGACTTTTCGGACAGTCTGGACATCACAGGTGAGAGCTATGTGTTCATCGTGTACCGCGATGCGTCTGGAAACAAGAGTGCCTTCCACGTGAAAGCGGGGCGGTTGGCGCTAGAAAATTACCTGGAGCAGACCGTCCTTAATGCGGGAGGCCAGGTCGAAAAAGTGGTCTCCGGCGTGGCGAACGATGGCGATTTGACACCACCCGTGACTTACCAAGGTGGTGGTGGCACATTGGTCTTTGCGGCTCGTAATGGCAGACTCGTGATTACGAAACCTGATGGTTCGATACTCAAAGCCTCTGATTACATCGAGGTGAAAAATGCGCCCGTCGGTGAATGGAAGGTTCAGGTTCGGGTGAGTTCCACCGGAGTTGAGGGTGTAGAATACGGTTTCGCCATCGGGAAAATAGGATACCAGATTTACCTCCCCGTAGTGAAGAGATAGCAACGCGAGGAAAAAGCCGATAGAGGTCAAGCCGGCTGGTGGACGGAGAAGTCTACCAGCCGGTTTTATGTAAAAAAGAGAAATCGGGCGTGCCGGGGCGGCTTCGCCGCCCCGGCACGCCACAATTTCTCTATCGTCGGGACGCCAGCGCCTGTTCGACCTGCTCCGCCAGCTCGTCGGGGCTGGTGGTGGGGGCCCGGCAGACGAACCCCTCGCAGAGGTAGGCCGTGGCACGGCCGTCGAGGGGCTGGCGGTCTCGCAGCAGGGGAATCACCTGGGCGGCTTCACACGGCGCCTGGCACCCGGCCACCAGCTTGTTGGGCAGAAAGCGCCCGTAGATGACGCGCAGGAACGGGACCTGCTCCTCCGGCGGCCCCACAACGGCAAACTCCAGCGGCGGGCTGAGGTACACGTCCAGGGCGTTGAGCCAGTTGGCAAACCCCAGGGGCTGCTCGCCCGCCGCGTTGCCGATCAGGCGCAGCGTCCGTGTCCCCCACTCGCGCAGGGTATCGTCGTCCAGGTAGGCGGCCAGGCGCAGGAGGGCCAGGGCCGCCATGCTGTTGCCGGAGGGAACCGCGTTGTCAATCACCTCCTTGGGGCGCACCACCAGGTCGTTCGCGTCGCGGGGTGTGTCGAAGAAGCCGCCCCGCTTCTCGTCCCAGAACTCGGCGTGCATCGTCTCGGCCAGAGCGCGGGCCTCGGTGAGCCAGCGCACGTCGAAGGTGGCCTCGTAGAGGGTGATAAGGGCGTCCACCAGGTAGGCGTAGTCCTCCAGCAGGCCGCGCACTTTGGCCTGCCCGTTGAGCGGGCTCCACGTGTGCCAGAGGCGCCCGTCTTCGCCCCGCAGTTCGGTCAGCAGGAACTCGGCGTTCTGCACGGCCACGTCGGCGTAGTCGGGTCGCTCCAGGACGCGGGCGGCCTCGGCAAAGGCGGCCAGCATGAGGGCGTTCCACGAGGTGAGCACCTTGGTGTCCGTGGCGGGCGGGACGCGCCGCTGGCGGGCTTCGAAGAGGGCCTGGCGGGCCTGTTCCACCGTTGTCTCCAGTTCCTCCTCCGAGATGTCCAGCTTGTGGGCCACCACGTCAGGGTCGAGGGGCACCCAGAGGATGTTCTTGCCCTCCCAGTTGCCCGTGGCCGTCACGCCGTAGTACGCCTTGACGATTTGGGCCGTCCGCTCGTCCAGCAGGGCGTCAATTTCTCCCTCCGTCCAGACGAAGTACTTGCCCTCCTCCCCTTCACTGTCGGCGTCCTGGGCGCTGTAGAAGCCGCCGGCCGGGTGGCGCATTTCCCGCAACACGTAGGCCAGCGTCTCCTCGGCCACCCGCCGGTAGAGGGGCGTGCCGAAGGCCTGCCAGGCCCACAGGTAGACGCGGGCGAGTTGGGCGTTGTCGTAGAGCATCTTCTCGAAGTGGGGCACCAGCCAGAAGGCGTCCACCGAATACCGGTGGAACCCCCCGCCAAGCTGGTCGTAGATGCCTCCACGGGCCATTTTCGTGAGTGTGTGCGCCACCATGCGGCGGGCGCGCTCGTCGCCCGTGCGGTGCCAAGCCCGCAGCAGGAAGGCCAGCACCATCGGCTGGGGGAACTTGGGAGCGCGCCCAAAGCCACCCTCCCGGGCGTCGTACAGGCGGGCCACGTTGTCCACCGCCCGGACGAACACCTCGGCCGAGAACTCCTCCTGGCGCGGCTCTACCTGGGTGCGCCGGACGATGAACTCCACCAGCCGCTGCCCCTGCTTTTCGATTTCGTCGCGCTGGTGCTTCCAAGCGTGGGCGATGGAGAGGAGCACCTGCTTGAAGGAGGGCAACCCGTGGCGGGGCACTGGCGGGAAGTAGGTGCCGCCGTAGAAGGGTTTCCCGTCGGGTGTGAGGAAGACGGACATGGGCCAGCCGCCCGAGCCGGTGAGGGCCTGGACGGCGTCCATGTAAATGGCGTCCACGTCGGGGCGCTCCTCGCGGTCCACCTTGATGTTGACGAAGTGCTCGTTCATGATGCGAGCTGTCTCGGGGTCTTCGAAGGACTCCCGCTCCATAACGTGGCACCAGTGGCAGGCCGAGTAGCCGATGCTGAGGAAGATGGGCTTGTCCTCGGCCCGCGCCCGCTCGAAGGCCTCGGCCCCCCAGGGGTACCAGTCCACCGGGTTGTCCTTGTGCTGGAGCAGGTACGGGCTGGTCTCGTTCGCCAGGCGGTTGGGCATGGGACACCTGTCCTTTCCAGTTCGCCGCTGGATGCGTTCTTGCAACACTCTACCCTGTTTGGGGGGAGTTTGTCAAATGAAGGCTTCCCGCACGAAGGCCGTATGGAGACAGGAAAACGGCGTTGGGTCGCCCTTATGTCCCAGAGGATAAGAAACGCACGATCAGATCTTCGACCCGCGCTTGCAGGCCCCGTTCCCGAGCGGCCCTGGCCACGTGTGCGGGAAGAAGCGAAGAAAAGGAGGCGAGAAGCTGGGTAGCGATTTCGCGCGTCCACCCCTCCGTGGCCGGATGGTGGGCTACCAGGGCGAGGATTTCCACAGCGTGCGCCGTCTCCCCCTCGGCGGCCAGCAGTTGTGCCCACTCGACCAACACCTCCAACATCAAGGCCTGAGATTGCAGGGCCCGGCTGACGCGCATGGCCTCGCGCAAGTATTGCCTGGCCGCCTGAAGGCGCCCGGTCGCCCGCTCGACGCCGCCTAACGTGTTCAGGGCCAAGGCCACGCCCCACTGGTCGTTGATCCGCCGGCGAAGGGCCAGGCTCTCCCGCAAGACCTGCCGGGCTTCGTCGTGGTCCCCCGTCCGGTAGGCCAGGTCACCCAGGTTGCCGAGGGTGAGGGCAACCCCCTGCTGGTCCCCCGTCTCCCGGTAGAGGGCCAGGCTTTCCTGGTAGAACGGGCGGGCCTCGTCGTAGGCCCCGCGAACGTGCGCGAGGATGGCCAGGAGTTGCAGGGCGCGAGCCGTGCTCCGGCGGTCGTCCTCCGCCCGGCTGAGGGCCAAGCTCTCCAGGCTCAGTTGCCGGGCCTGGTCGTAGTTCCCCACCAGGCGTTCCGCAACCGCCAGGTTGTTGAGGAGGGTGGCCATGCGGCTTCTGTCGCCCAAGGAGCGGAAGAGGGAGAGACTCTCCCGGAAGAGGGCCCGCTGGCGATCATAGTCGCCGCGGAGGCCGGCCAAGATGCCCAAGTTGTTGAGGGCGAACGCCTCCTCCCATCGTTCTCCGACTTTCCGCGCCAGCGCAAGCCCCTCTTCCAGCAGGGTTTGTGCCTTCTCCGCCTCTACGTTCCTGGCAAGGACCCCTTGGCGAATGAGCAATCGGGCCAGAAGGCGCTCCGTCCCCGCTTCAGCGGCCCGGGGATGCGCACGCAGGGCTACAGTCGTGCAGTCGAAGAGGGACTCGCCCTCCTGATACAGGCTCCCCCAATCGAAGAACAGGAAGAGCGCGTTCGCGGTGCGGTCCAACACGTCGAAGTAGGCCTGTTCCAGCGCCCACATCCAGGCGGCCCGAATGTTTTCCAGTTCGGCGCTCATCTCCTCCAGCACCTGGGGGGAAGCCGTCCGCTCCAGCGCGGCTTCACGATCGCGCAAAAAATCGGTGTAATACGCGCAATGTCGGTCCCGCACCGCCTTTTCTTCCGCCAGTGCCCGGTGGAGGTGCATTTCGGCGTACTGGCGGAGGAGTTCGTGGACCTCGTACCGCCCTTCGCCAACGCGGCGCACGAGGGATTTGTCCACCAGCGCCGTCAGGAGTGCGGGGGAAGCACCCGCAACCGCCACGGCCGCGTCTTGGGAAAAGCTGCCCCGGAAGATCGCAAGCTGGCGGAAGGTGCGCTGCTCATCCGCCGTGAGGAGGGCCCAGGAGTGGTCGAAGGCGGCGCGCAAGCTGCGGTGGCGGTCGGGCACGTCCCGCAGGGCGGTGCGCAGGAAGTTCAAGTTGTGCTGAATCTCCTGGGCAATGTGGCGGCACGAGAAGCGCGCTGTCCACGCGGCGGCCAGTTCAAGGCCCAGGGGAATTCCGTCCACGAGCTGGCAGATGGTCAGGACGTCGCTCAGTTCTTCCTGGAGGGAAAAGTGAGGGTTCGCGCGCCGGGCCACCTCCCAGAAGAGGCGCACGGCGCCGTATCTCTCCAGCACGGCGTCCGGCTCTGGCTGACCTTCACCGTGGGGATAGGCAAGCCCCTCCACTTCGACGAGCCACTCCCAGCGCAGGTGCAGCCGCTCGCGGGAGGTAACCAGCAGCTTCACGTCCGGGGCCTGTTTCAGGACTTCCGTCAACCAATCAACAGCGTCAAGCAAGTGCTCGAAGCCGTCCAGGATGAGCAACAGCTCCTTGTCCCGCAGGTAATCGAGCACCTGGGTGGCCACGTCGTCCCGGCCGTGGACGGTGAGGTGCAGCGCCCGGGCCACAGCCGAGGGGAGCAAGGCCGGGGCTGGCAGGGCCGTGAGCGGCACGAAACAGACGCCGTGGAGGAAGGAGGGGAAGCTCTGCGTACCGGCCTGAAGGGCCAGGCGCGTCTTGCCCGCACCGCCAATGCCGACAAGCGTGATCAGGCGGCATTCGGGGTCGGCCAGCAGGCGGCGGAGGGCCTGCAATTCTCGCTCCCGGCCCACGAAGGGCGTGGGTTGGGGCGGCAGGTTCTGGTGGCGAGACGAGCGGGCCGAGCGAATGCGCTCGTAGAGGGCCGTCGTCTCCCTCGACGGCTCGACTTCCAACTCATCGGTCAGAATGCGACGGCAGATCTGATATTGCACCAGCGCCGCGCTGTACTCCCCCACCCGCGCCAACAGTTTCATCTTCCGGCGGTGTACTTCTTCTCGCCACGGCTCCATCTTCAGCAGGCGGTCCACGTACTCCAGGGCGGCCTTGTAGTTCCCGTGTCGTTCATGGTAACTGATCAAGTGTTCGAGCACATCCCACACGCGCCGGTGCCACCGCTCGCGTTCCACAGCCAGCCACAACTCGAATTCCGGACAATCCTTCAGCGTCAGGCCGGCGAGCAGTTCTCCTCGATACAAGGCGGCGGCTGCCGTGAAGGATTCGATCTCACGTTGTGTGACGAGCGCCTCAAAGGCTTTTACGTCCGTCCAGCACTGGTGGCAGAACCCGATGGTGTGGCGCTCCACGTGGAGGCATTCCGGCAGCAGTGACATCAGGTTGGCGAGGGCGCGCCGCAGGTTCCCCCGGCCCCGCTTCTCCGTCTTCTCCCCCCAAAACGTGGCCACGAGGTGGCTGCGGGGCAACGGGTGGTCGTGAAGGGCCAAGTAGCAGAGGAGCGCCAGGGCCTTGCGAGACTCGAAGCCGTGAACCGGCTCCCCGCCCCGCTCTATCTGGACAGGTCCCAGCAAGCGGAGTGTGATGGTATTCAGCGCGTCCGGTCTCTCCCCTTGTTGTCGCATTGCCACAGGAACGCCTGCACCTTTGACGTCACAGTGCCTCGGGCCGTCGTCCGCCATAACGCGAAACCGGCACAAATCGGTGTGTTCCGGGCAGGGAGCCCCCGTCCTTCACTCCAAGGATGAAAGGGGGAAGGTGCGACGCACTTTCAGAGTGCGTCGCACCTTGCACCTTGTCCTTCATCCTGCGCGAACATGGCTCTCGCTTATCCCTGACGGTTGGTGCTATGGCCACTCGTCCTGACTGTGGCTTCGCTCAGTCGTCATAGCAACGGCGCGAAGGTTTAGGTAAACGGAAAGCCCTACTCACAAGGGCAACTCGTACGACCAGATGAAGCGGATGTTCTTCTCGCGCAGGTAGGCTTCCACTTCAGGCCGGCAGTCGTAGGCCACGAACAAAAGCACGGCCGGCAGCCCCTCTTGCTTCTCCAGGGAGGCCGCCAGCTTCAAGAAGCGGTCCACTTCCTTCTTGGAAGGGCGCACCTTGGCCTCCCCCAGAATGAGCACTCGTTGGCCGTTGCGACGCCCGTAGCCGAAGATGTTCACCTGCCGCTTCCGGTCGCCCACGCGCACGTATTGGCGCACCAGCCTCCCCTCTACTTCAATGCCCTCCTCGCCCAACAGGGCGGGCAAGGCGCGCATGGCCCGGTCCTCCAACGTGTAGCCCACGGCGTTGGAGACGCCCTCCACGCGCTCCCGGGTGAGCCGGTGCTCTTCGACCAGTTGGCGCAGTTCCTCCTCGGTGCGCTTC
>WFWG01000089.1 GCA_015491235.1 Ardenticatenaceae bacterium | reverse complement strand
ATCCTCGTCAGTCTGCGCCAGTGGATGGAGGAATACGAATACGAGTCCGTAACGCAAATGCGAGGCAGCATGTCCTTCCGTCACGTGGCCGACCCCTCCACGTTCGAGCGAGCCTACTACGTGAAGACCTTGCTCTCCTGGCGTCACGACCCCACAGGAATGTGGCCGGGGTAATGGCAGAATTGCCGGCAATAGAAAAAATGGGGGAGACCTGGGGCGGCGAAGCCGCCCCAGGTCTCCCCCATTTTTTATACGACGGCGCCGAGTCAGTTTCCACAACTCCCCTCGTCCAACTGCCCCTTGCTGGACGTATGTATTAATGCAGGCGCGTTGGCTGGCCGCCGTCCGCAACGTCCGTAAGGCGAAAAAGGTCGCTTCTTGACCACGGCCAGGCGGCGAGCGCTTGCCATCGGAATCCAGCGGCTGAGTGGGCAAACGGGATAACACGAAGCTATGCGGCGCACAACAGCCGGTGAATGGGCGGTGATGGCGGCTCTGGGGCTTTTGGGCCTTACGTTTGCCCTGGAGTTGAAAGCGCCCCTTTTTCGCTTCGCCCAGTGGGGAACGCTCACCAACGTGGAAGCGCTGGCCATCGGTGCTGTGGTCATGTGGGGATTGGTGTGCGCCTTGGAGCGACGCTTTCCCCGGTGGCCGCCGAAGTTGGGGCCCGCGGCCGCGACCTGGCTGGCCGTCATAATGATGGCGACCTTCCAGGCCCCCGGTTACCGCCTCGAGGCCCTGCACTTTGCCCTGAAGGTGGCGATGGGCGCCCTGGTTGGCTGGGCGGTTTACGACGTGACCACCACGTCCCGCCGGTTGGCCTGGCTGGGCCGGGCCTTTGCTTTGGGCGGACTGGTGGTAGCGTTGGCCGCCCTGGCCGAAGCTGGACAGCTCGAACCGGTAGCCACGTGGTTGGGGGCCTTCAAGGCGGCGCCCACCCGGGCGGGCGAGTTTCGCCGCGCGAGCGCCACGTTGCCCTACGCTACCATTGCCGGCGCCGTGCTGGAGATGACCGCCTTCTTCTGGCTGGCCTGGACGCTGAGCGCCTCGTCCCGGCCAGGACGTTGGCTGGCGGCTGGCGGCGTCCTGGTGACGGTGGTCGGGCTGGTGCTCACCCTGAGCCGGGCGGCTGTGCTGGCGCTGCTCTCCGGCCTGTTCGTCTGGAGTCTGGCTGTCAGGCACCGATACCCTTCCTGGGCCCGTGGGGTGGCCTTGGCTGGCGGAGTGGTGGGGGGGATTGTTGTGGGAGCGTTGTTGATCACGCCAGACCTGGTGTGGCGGCTGCGCACGGAGACGGACCGTGACTGGTACGTGGCCCGGTACGAGGCCCCGGCAACCGTTACCGTTTCGGCAGGAGAGCGAGTCCGAGTGCCGGTGAAGGTCATCAATCAAGGAGTGCGAACCTGGTTGCCGGACGCCCCTTTCCCCGTTTCGCTGAGCTATCACCTGCGCAGGCCGGACGGTACTGTGGTCACCTACGACGGTCCCCGGACGCCCGTGCAGCAGCGTGTGCCGCCCGGGGGCGCGGTGACGCTTCTGGTCGAAGTAGAAGCTCCTCCCACGCCTGGCCGTTACGTGGTGGAGTGGGACATGGTGCGCGAGGGGCTGATGTGGTTTAGCTGGAAGGGCAGTCCCACAGGACAGACCGAGCTGGTCACCCTGGGGCCACCAGTGCCTGAGCCCGCCTCCTGGAAGCCCACCCCGCTTCCGTCGGCCCCTCACCTGGCCGAGCCGGTTCCGGCCCGGCCGGAGTTGTGGCGCGTGGCCTGGCAGATGGTGCAGGAGCGCCCACTTTTGGGATATGGCCCCGACACCTTTCGCCTGCGTTATGGAGCCTACTTGGGTTACACCCGGTGGAATCGGGGTGTCCACGCAAACAACCTCTACTTGGAATTGCTGGCGGGCACTGGCTGGCTGGGAATAGTGGCCTTTTTGTTCTTCGCCTGGCGGCTCGTGGGCGCAATCACCAAAGCCCTCCAGGCCGTTGACACGGCGTGGGGACACGCGCCAGCGCTAGCCCTAGTTGCCTGGCTGGTACACGGGCTGGCAGATGCTTTTCTCGCGTTCACGCCCACCCTGGTGGCCTTCTGGTTTGCGGTCGGATTGTTGGCGGCCGGGGTTCGCGGTGAACCGCGGAGGGCACCTTGAAGGGAGGACGGAGGAGCCAGTGCGCGTTGGTTTCGACGTGACGTCACTGTGCAGCGGGCTGCCCAGCGGCGTGGCGACCTACACCAGCAACTTGTTCGCCCACTTGGTAGACCTTTCCCGCCGCTCTTCAGGGGACGACGGGAACCTGCTTGTGCCGCTGGCCCACCGGCCAGTGGAAGACCTGCCGGGCGGACTGTACGGCCATCACCTGAACAAGACCCTGTGGATGCACCTGGTGCTGCCTGGACAACTGGCACGCCGTGGTGTCGCTCTATGTCACTTCACCAACAGCGTGGCCTCCCTGTGGACGCCCTGCCCAACGGTGGTGACCATCCACGACGCCACTCTGTGGCTCTTTCCCCAGCACCACTACGTGCGCCGCCTGCTGACCATGCGGCCTTTCATCCCGCCAGCGGCCAGGCGGGCGGCGGCCATCATTGCCGTTTCCGAGACCACCCGGCGAGACATCGTGCGCCTGTTTGGGGTGCCAGCCGACAAAGTGCGCGTCATCTACGAAGCACCAGCGCCCTGTTTTCGCCCGCTCGAGCGGAAACTGGTGGAGTTGGTGCGGCAACGCTACCGGTTGCCCCCCCACTTTGTGCTCTACGTGGGCACGTTGGAGCCGCGCAAGAACCTCGTGCGGCTGCTGAAGGCATTTGCCCGCGTGCGCAAGGAGGCCGCCGTACCCCACCACTTGGTGCTGGTGGGACAGAGGGGCTGGAAGTCCGCGCCCATCTTTCAGGCCATCCAGTGCCTGGGCTTGACGAAAGTGGTTCACGTGTTGGGCTACGTGCCCACCTCCGATCTGGTGGCCCTCTACAACGCGGCCGACGTGTTCGTGTTCCCCTCCGTGTACGAGGGGTTTGGGCTGCCGGTGGTGGAGGCCATGGCGTGTGGTGCGCCGGTGTTGGCTTCGCGCGCGGGCGCCATAGCTGAAGTGGCCGGAGAAGCAGCCGAGCTTGTTGACCCACTGTGCGTCGAGGAGATTGCCGTGGGCCTCTGCCGACTGCTCACCGATCCGGAGCGGCGGACCGAACTCCGCCGACGAGGATTGGCGCGCGCGCGAACGTTTAGCTGGTTTAGAGCGGCCCAGGAGACGTGGGCGATCTACCAGGAAGTCATGTGAGCGTGACGTTTTGTCATACCAAACAATTTTTCCCTCTTTGGGTGGG
>WFWG01000088.1 GCA_015491235.1 Ardenticatenaceae bacterium | reverse complement strand
TCTGTGAGCAAGCGACGTTACCAAACGCCACTGGTATTAGGTATCAGTTGCCAGTGCCAGTGACCAGTGCTCAGTTCAGTCAACGACGGTCCAGGACCCACAGTGGAGGAGCCGATGACGCTGCGACGCCTCTTTGCCTTCATAGGTCTGGTGTTGGTGATCATTCTGGTTGGCCTCTGGTACTTTCAGGGCCAGCCCCGTCAGGTTTCCCCGCTGGTGGCGACCCCTTCGCCCCCTGCTCGGGCGGAGGGTGAGTTGAACGTGGTCACGGCCGAGGGCATTGTCGTGCCCGCCCGCTGGGCACGCCTCTCCTTCACGGTGAGTGGCCGCCTGGAGGTGTGGGAAGCAAGCGAGGGGCAAACCGTGAGCGCTGGCACTGTGCTGGCTCGCCTGACCTCCCCCCAGTTCGTGAGAAACGTGGAGCAGGCCGAGGCAGCGCTGGCCGTGACCCGCGCCCAACTGGAGAGGGCCCGCGCGGGCGCCCGCCCCGAGGAGATTGCGGCGGCCGAGGCCGCCCTGCGGGCCGCCCAGGCCCAACTTGACGTCGCCCGCGCCCAGGAAGCCCAGGCGCAGGCCGCTCTCGACGCCGCTCGCGCCCGGCTGCGCGAGGCCGAGCGCGGGCCCACGGAGGAGGAACGTCGCATCGCCCTGGCTCGTCTGAAACAAGCCCAGGCAGGGCTCAAACAGGCGCAGGCCGCCTACGACCTGGTTGCCTACCGCGCCGATGTCGCCGCCCTGCCCCAGAGCCGCGCGCTGGAAGAGGCCACTCTAGCGGTGGAAATTGCCCGCGCCGAGTACGAACGGACAATCAGGGGGGCCACGGCAGAACAACTCGACCAGTTGCGGGCCGCCGTGCGCCAGGCTGAGGCCGGCTTGGCTCAAGCACAGGCTGGCGTGGAAGCAGCCCAAGCCAACGTGGCCCAGGCAGAGGCCCGCCTGGAACAACTTCGCCGCGGTCCCACGCCGGAGGAACTGGCCGTGCTGGAAGCCCAGGTGCGCCAAGCTGAGGTGGCCCTGGCCCAGGCCCAGGAACTCGAAGCCTTCACCCGCTTAGTGGCGCCATTCGAGGGCACCCTCGTCCACCAGATCGTGCGGGCTGGGGAAACGGTGGTTCCCAATCAGCCCGTAGCACTCTTCGGCGACCTGGCCCACCTGCAGGTGGAGACGAACGACCTGAGCGAACTCGACGTGGTCAACGTGCAGGAGGGCCAGCCTGCCGAGATCACCTTCGACGCTCTGCCCGACGTGCGCGTGCCTGGCCGCGTGCTGGCTGTGCGCCAGGTGGCCGAGGAGCAGCGCGGCGAGACGACCTACACCGTCGTCGTGGGGCTGGACACCGTGCCGGAGGGCGTCCGCTGGGGCATGACGGCTGTGGTGGACATTTTCGTGGGAACCCCGTAGTGGCGCAAGACACGCTGCCCGCGCCGGTTTCCCAAATCGGCTGGATACCGTATAATTCCTGTACACACCGCTCGAGAGCGAAACACATGACACCTGTGGCTCAGAACACGCTGGAACTGGTCGGGAATACGCCCCTGGTCTACCTGGATCGGCTGGGGTCGGACCTGCCCGTGCGGTTGGCGGCCAAGCTGGAGTGGTACAACCCGGGCGGGAGCGAGAAAGACCGCGTTGCCCTCTCCATTGTCCAGCAGGCCGAGCAGGCCGGCTTGCTGAACGCCGACACAGTGATAATCGAACCCACCAGCGGCAACATGGGCCTCTCGCTGGCCATCGTCTGCGCGCTGCGGGGCTATCGCCTCATTCTGACCATGCCTGAGTTCGTTCCCGAATGGCGCGTGGCCGTGCTGCGCGCCCTCGGCGCCGAAGTGGTGCTCACACCCGCACAGCAGGGCATGGCTGGCGCCGTCGAAAAGGCCGAAGACCTGGCCGCCACTCTGCCGCGCGTCTTTCGCCCTTCCCAGTTCGAGAACCCGGCCAACCCGGCGGCCCACACCCGCACGGCCGACGAAATCTGGGCGGACACGGACGGACAGGTGTCGGCCCTGGTGGCGAGCGTGGCCACCGGCGGCACGGTAACCGGCATTGGCCGGCGATTGAAAGCCCTCAAGTCGGAAGTGCTCGTGGTGGCCGTCCAACCGGCGGCTTCGCCAGTCTTGACCGGCGAGCCCCCCGGCGGGCACGCCATCTACGGCATGGGCCCCCCCTTCGTCCCCGCCGTCTACGATCCGGCGGTGGTTGACCGGGTGGTGAGCGTCACGGAGGAAGAAGCCTACACTACAACGGTCCGCCTGATGCGCGAGGAGGGCCTCCTTTCCGGCCCCAGTGGCGGGGCAGCCGTGGCCGGCGCCCTACAAGTTGCCCGCGATCTGGCCCCGTCCGACGGCCCGGTGGTGGTGGTGCTCCCCGATACCATCGAGCGTTACGCCGAGACGGACGCCCTCGGGCACCTCCAGCGGGCCATTGCCCGCCTCTCCACGTGAACTTTTCTCCGCCGGCTTTATGCGCGGCGCTCGTCCAAGCAACTGACGTGTCCCCCTCTTACTCCACCTCCCCGCTTAGGGCCGCTTCCACAATCATCAAGTCCGTCAACCACTCCACGGGCGCGCGGTCGTCGGTCAGCACGATGCCCTCCCCCTGCCAGGGACGCAGCCCGTTGGCCGCCCGGCGGGCCAGTTCTCGCACGACCGGATGAGAAGTGCTCGCCACGTTGGCCTGGAAGTCGGCCAGCGTGGACGGTTGGCGGGTGCCGATCACCAGCGTGTTGTAGCTCACGTCAATGTCCAGCGTGGAGATGGCCGGGAAGACCTGGGCCATCGTGGCCGCCAGGGCGTTCACCAGCCGACGGTCGTCCCGTGTGCCCCGGTTTACGTTCACCATCACGACTCCGTCGGACGTCAGGTGTTCGGCCACGGCCTGAAAGAACTCCACTGTGGTCAACTCGAAGGGGATGTACGGCTGGCGGTAGGCGTCCACAACCACCACGTCGTAGCGCTCGCCGTTGACGAGCAGCCAGGCGCGCCCGTCGAGCGCCGTCACGCGCAGGTTGGGCAGGTTCATCTCGAAGTAGCGGTATCCCACCTCGGTAACCGCTGGGTCAATTTCCACGCCCTCGATAGGGACTGGTCCGTAAATGGCCGTAATTACCCGCGCAGCCGTGCCTGCCGCGTTTCCCACGATGGCCCAGCGCTCCGTTTCCTGGAAGGGATCGTATGGGGCCGGGTTGAAAAAGGGGGCCAGAGCAAAGAAGTCCCACACTCGGCCAGTGTAGGGGGTGTTCGGGCGATAGCGGCTGTGAACGCCCACGCCCTCGTTCAGTTCCAGCAGGCGCTCTCCATCGGGCATCTCCAGCACACGGATGTACTGGTAGGCCGACTCGCCCTCGTAGAGCAGGTGAGCGCCGGGTTTGATGGGCGCCCGGTTTGCCTGGGCTCCACTCCAGAGGGCCACGGCGGCTAGCACCAGCGGAACAGCAGCGAAGCGGGGCCGGCGGGCCAGGGCGAAGCCGGCCGCCGAAACGGCCAACAAGCTCACTCCCAGGAAGAGAAAGGTGCGCCTGGTGCCAAAGAGAGGAATGAGCACCAGCACGGGCAAAAAGGTGCCCACGACGCTGCCCAGCGTGGAAAGGGCATAGAGGCGCCCGGCCACCCGCCCTGTATGGGCCACGTCGGGCGTCGCCAGCCGCACGGCAAAGGGCGAAACACAGCCCAACAAAACCATCGGCAGCGCGAAAAGGGCCAGCACGCCCACGAAAGAGCCAACCAGCAGCCCCACTTGAAAGTCGGCAAACGCCCGCACGGCCGTTCGTAGCACGGGCAGGGCGACCACTGGCACCAGCGCCACGCTGAACCCGGCTAACGTGGTGATCCCCACCAGTACGCTCAGGTGGGGGAAACGGTCTGCCAGGCGCCCGCCCAGCCAATAGCCAGCCGCCAGGTAAATCAGAATCAGGCCAATGAGGTTGGTCCACACGATGAGAGACGTGCCGAAATACGGCGCCAACAGGCGCGAGGCGGCCAGCTCCACGCTCAACGTAACCAGCCCGCTCCAGAAGACAAGAGCGCTTAGAAAGCGCCGCGACAGCAGGGAGGAGTTCTCGGTCATGACGTTCTCCGTTTGCTGTTTAACGAAATTGTGCTTATAATTGTAGCGCACAAAGGACTGAGGGGAAACCCTCAGTCTCTTCTTTTCTCAATGTGCGCCCAAGTCCCTCGTGGGGATGTCCGGTTCGCATCCCGTGAGGGCATTTGCGCGGTTGAGCGGAGACTCGGCCGCGTAAATCTTATCGAACAGGGGTGAGCGACCATGACAGGCAAACCGACACTTCTCACGCCGGAAGGCAAGCGGAAACTCGAAGAGGAACTCGAGTACTTGCGCACGGTCCGCCGCACTCAAATCGCTGAGCGCATTCGGCGGGCGCGCGAGGAAGGGGATTTGCGCGAGAACGCCGAATACGAGGAGGCCAAGCGGGAGCAAGCCTTCATCGAAGGGCGCATCCAGGAACTGGAGCAGTTGCTCAAGCACGTGCAAATCATCTCCAAGGATGAGAACGCTCAGGGCGTGGTGCTTTTGGGGTCCACCGTGCGCGTGCAGGAAGAAGGCGGCCCCGAGGAGGTGTTCACCGTGGTCGGCTCGGCCGAGGCAGACCCGGCCAACGGGCGCATTTCCAACGAATCACCCCTGGGGCGCGCGCTTCTGGGCCGCCGGGCTGGCGAGCGCGTTCAAGTTCAGACCCCTGACGGTGAGGTGACGTTCGTTATCCTCAGCGTGGAGTAACCTTGCCTGACCGCGGCCAGGTCACTCCAACTGATGCGAAGCAGCGCGCGTTGCGCTTCGCTTCCCAGCTCCGATCTCGTCTCCCTTCGCCCCCCTGGCGTCCGCCCCGGCGAGTGGTGGTGTTCAAACCCTGCTGTGTGGGCGACGTGCTGCTGGCAACACCCACGCTGGCCGTGCTTCACCGCGCCTACCCGGAGGCGTGCTTCTTCTGGGCCGTGGCCCCCCACGCGCAGCCCCTGGTGGCGCGCAACCCCCGGCTGACCGGGCTGGTAGACACGGGGCCGGTCGTGGGGGGCGGACGTTACACTTGGGGGGACGTGCTGGCGCTGGCCAGACGCCTGCGCGCGCTGCGGTGTGACACTGCTGTCTACCTGGAACGGTCGCTGGTACTCTCGCTGGCGCTTCTGCTGGCTGGCATTCCACAGCGCTTGGGGCTCGACTCACAGGGGCGTGGCCTCTTCCTCACCCACCGGGTTCTTGTCCCCCTTGAACCGCGCCACGAGGCAGAGCTTTACCTGGACACCGCCCGACATGTGGGCGTCTCGGTGGAGGGCGCTCGACTGGAATACGTTCCTTCGGAAGGGGCACGGCAGCGCGTGCGCCAGCTTGTGCCGGAAGACCGCTTGGTGGCCGTAATTCATCCGGCCGGGGGCGAGAACCCTGGTGGTGTCTTGCTCAGCAAGCGCTGGCCGGCTCCTCGCTTCGCCGAACTGGCCCGACGGCTGGCCCAAGGGGGAGCACACGTGGTGATCATCGGCGGCCCCAACGACCGGGGATTGGGCGAAGAGGTGGCCGGGATGTGGGGGGAGAACCTGGCCGGCCGTCTCTCCTGGGACGAGACGGCGGCGTTGCTGGAGCGAGCCGCCCTGTTCGTGGGCAACGACACGGGCGCCATGCACTTGGCCGTGGCGTGTGGGGCGCCCACGGTGGCCCTCTTTGGCCCCACCGACCCGCGCCGCTACGGTCCCTACGGCCCTCGCGCCGTGGCGCTGTGGCGGCGGGTGGGCTGCAACCCCTGCTTCGAACTCGGTCGCGCGCGGCCAGACTGCTGTCCCTACAACGCCATTGCCGCCATACAACTGGACGAAGTGCTGGCCGCTGCCGCCCACGTCAGCCCCCAAATAGCGACCATCCTGTAAGCTTTTCAACGCCCCAGGCGCTTTGAGCCTTGGCGTTTCTCTTTGCTTCCCCGAGGAACCTTGAAAAGAGTTGTCTCTTTCCCCCGCTATTTGACAGAAATTGACAGGTTATTTATACTTACTACCGAACAAAGGCCACTTACCGGTTGAAGTGAAGAATGCTCCTTTTTCCAAACTACACCAACAGGATGAATAAAAGGGCGTGAAGGTGACGTGGGGCCTTCGCGCCCTTTGCTTCTTCTGCGGCCTTTTAAAATTTTAGAGGGAAAGGAAAGTAGTGGCTATGTACCGAGCGAAGCCTCCCTTCTTGTTCCCACACGAGAGTGTGCCGCACCTGCGTGACATGCGCGACGCCCCTTGGGCCGAGCTGGTCGACCACATCGCCTCCCTCCCGGAGACCGACGAGGAAAGTCTGGCCTTCCAGCTTATGATGATTCGTATTTGCGGATGTCTCCGCTGCACGACGTACAAGGCTAGCCTGGGGTGCACAGTCTGTTCTCAGCGTGCTGTTCGCAACACCAAAGCACCCACGAGCACGCTGATTCGCTGGTTCAAAAAGGCGCGCGACGAGGTGCGTGCTTTTCTGCAAACAATGGCCTCTAAAGAGCAGGAAGGTGACCGGCGGGCCGCCTAGCCGGCAGCTCTACAGGCCGGCGTTTTCCCCACAAGCCCTGGTGGCAACGAGAGCGAAAACACGGCCGCGTGTGCTCTTCTCCTGACCTATGGTCCGCTTCCGGGCATCCTCTCTGTGGCCCATTGGGGGCCTTGCGCTAGCCACCCTGGTGCTCACATGGCCCACAGCCCGGGTTCTTGCCTCCCACGTTGTTGACCGGCAAGACCCGCTCCTCAACACCTGGATTATGGCGTGGGAGGCCCACCAGCTTCTACGAGCGCCTCTCCGCCTGTTCGACGCCAACATCTTCTTCCCCTACCGCAACACGCTGGCGTTCAGCGAAATTCTGCTCAGCATTACCGTCCTCATCCTCCCGCTGCGGTGGGCTGGCCTTTCGGCACTGAGCGCGTACAACCTGGCCTTCTTGCTCGCGTTCTTCTCCACGGCTTTGGGCGGGTACTTGCTGGCAACGGCCCTCACAGGCCGCCGCGCCGCTGGCTTCCTGGCTGCCGTGGCGTTCGCCTTCCATCCCTACCGGTACGGTCACCTTAGCCAGATACAACTTCTGGCCACGGGCTGGCTGCCCCTCACACTGCTCTACTTGGACCGCTGCCTGGAAGGGCGAAGGCCCCTCGCCCGCCAGACCGCGCTGCTGAGCCTCTTTTTCGTGCTCCAGGCGCTGGCTTCCTTCTACGCGGCCTTTTTCGCGGCCACGGCCTGCCTGGTGTACGCGGTCGGATGGCATCTCGTCAGGCGCACCTGGCCTTCGAGGCAAGCGACGAAGTGGGTCGCCCTGGCCGCCGCAGGAGCCGTGGCTGTGCTCAGCCCGTTCGCGTGGCCCTACGTTGTGGTCAACCGCACCCTGGGGGCGGCCTGGACGCTCCAGGACAACGAGCAATTTTCGGCCAGCCTACAGGCGTACTTGTACGCTCCTCCCAAGACGCTCGTCTGGGGTCCGCTCACGCAGCGCTTCGCGTACATTTATGGCCCTTGCTGCCCGCCCGACTACCTCTTTCCGGGCGCCACGCTCCTGGTGCTGAGCGGAGTGGCCCTCTGGCGCGCCAGAGACCGGCGACGGTGGGTGTACGCTGCGCTGGTGCTGGTGGGGTTTCTCCTTTCGCTGGGCCCCACGCTGCACGTCCGGGCCGGCGTTTCCACCGGAATCCCCCTGCCTTACCGCTGGCTCTTCTTGTACGTGCCCGGCTTCCAGGCGATGCGCGCTCCCGTGCGCTGGGCGCTGCTCGTTACGCTGGGGTTGAGCGTGCTGGCCGCGTGGGGAGCGGCGCGTCGCAAGTGGACGACTTGGGGGGCCACGCTGCTCGTTCTGGTGGAGTTCGCCGCCGTCCCCATTCGCCTGGTAGAGGCGCCTCGCCCGCCGGAGGTGGTGCTTTGGCTGGCCCAACAGCCGCCCACGCGCATCGTCGAACTGCCCCTGGTGGCCGACCGCCCCCACGAGCCCGTGCCGGCCGACCAGCCTCGCCGGGCATGGGAGGTCAGCCGGCTGTTGGAGTCGCAATACTTCAGCACGTGGTACTGGCACGTCACTCCCGACGGCTACAGCGGCTACATTCCGCCCCGCCACGGCGACTGGGCGCGCGAAATGCGCACCTTCCCCTCTGCGCGCAGCTTGGCCACGCTGGACACCCTCGGCGTGCAGTACGTGATCGTCTACGAGGCCGACTTCGACGCGGCTCAACGCCAGGCGTTGCGGGAGCGCCTGCGGACAACGCCGCGCCTTCGCCTGGTGGCCTGTTTCCCACGGGACGAGGCGGGCCAGTGCGCCTCCCCGGCCACGCGCGTGTACGCCTTGCAACCGGCTCCCAGGCAACCCGAGCCCACGTGGCGCCTCTGGGCCACTGGGCCGCTTCCGGCCGGAGGGGTGGCGCGCCTTTGGCTCGAAATTCGCGCGCCCGGCATCATGGCCTTTCCAACGGACACGCGCCTGGAGGTGACACTCCGCTGGGAGGGGCCGGAGCGCCAGGCGGGGCGCCTGGTGGTGGCTCCGCCGGTGGTGGTGGAAGAAGTTGGCGTGGTGCCCCTTGAGGTGCAAGTGCCCAGGACGCCGGGCGAGTACGAAGTGGTGGCGGAACTGCGGGCCCGCAACGGTCGCCTGCCCGACCCAGACGTGCCGCCGGCCCTCCGCGCCCGGGCCACCGTGGTCGAGGCTGCTCAGGCGCCGCCCGTTCCGGTGCCCGTCACCCTCGCGGGCGTGAACGCCGAGCGCGGGGCGGAAACGGCGTGGCGCGTTCGCCTGACCTGGCGGGCGTTGGCCCCCCTCAGCAGACACTACAGCGTCTCGGTTCGCCTGGTTTCGGAGGACGGCGCCGTCCTGGCCCAGCAGGACGGGCCGCCTGGCGGGGAGATGCCCACCGTCGCCTGGCAGCCCGGCACACCCTACGGCGCCGAGTGGACCTTGAGCGTTCCAGCCGAGGCCAGACCCGTTGCCCTTCACCTGCTTTGGTACGACCCCGCCACCGTGCAGCCCAACCTGGTCTGGTATCAGGGGGCATGGCACCAGGCGCTACGGCTCCCGCTGAGTGCTCCGCCGTAGCGTGCTTCATCGGGACGACGCCAGATCGCCTTCTCCCCCTTCGTCCACCACGCGAGGCAAATAGCCAGCCCGCCGCAGGCTGGCAATCAGCGCGTCCAGGTGTTCAGGGGAAACGGCCACCGTGTGTCTGTTCAGCGGACGGCCCAACCAGCGGCGCAAGCGGGGATCCCGCCGGAGGGCCTGCAACACGGCCGGATCGCGCACCTCCAGCACCACCAGCCGCCTGACAGTCACCTGGCCGAACCCGGCCATCCAGCCCCGAATCCGCCGCTCCACGGGTTCCGGCAACTGGCCGCCGGTCGCCTGGCGGAGGAAACGCATCACCCGCTCGGGGTCGCTCCCCTCCACAAGCACGCTGACGATGCGCTCCCGGTCGAGCCGGTAGTGGGTGGGCGGGTTCACCGGCACGGCCAAGCGCTCAACGTGCAGGCGCTCCCAGTCGTCTGCTCCCTCGGGAATCGCGATGGTGCCGTCGGCCGCCACACGGATGGGAGTCTTGGGGGGCGGCGGGGGCACGTGAACCTCGTGCCCGAGAAAGCGGCGCCCCCAAAGGGTAAGCCGAAAGGCGGCCGGTTCTCCGTCGGCCCCCAGGCCCAAGTTCACCATGCCCAGCCAGTGGAGGGGGCCGGCAAGCAGATAGCGCAGCAGGGCCCCCTCCACAGCGTCCCAACTCTCCCACCCGCGAAGGAATTCCCCCGTGCGGGCATCACGAATGAACCAGGACTCGTAGTCGCCAGTCGGCCGCTGAAAGTCCGGGTCCACCCGTTTGATCGCCTTCACGAACGAGTCCACCGAAATCCACGTGTCCGGCGGGACCTGCTTCAGCCAGTGAAGCACCTGCTGGCGGGTGGTCAGTGGGTCGTTCCGCCAGCCGGTTGGCTCGAAGGCCAGGCCGGGGACGTGCCACAAGTCATTCCAGTGGGGATCACGCGCCCAGGCGCGCTGAAGGCTCAGCAGGCGGCGGTCGCGCGGCGCCTGTAGCCAGCGGCGGACAGCCGAGACGGCGAGAACCATGTGTCCCCGCTCCGGGACAATCAGGCGAAGGTCCCGGAGAAGGTGCAAGATGAGGCCCAGGCGCTGCAATTTTGGCTCCTCCGCAAGGTGGGGTTCGGGTACGCGGAGGCGGGCGTTCATGCGGCGCAAGACCTCGATTGAGAGGAAGCCCCCCTCATCCAAGGGAGCCGGGTGGCGCTGAAGTTCGCTCAGGATGACAAAGGCGTCCTCCACCACGTCGTCGGGAGCACTTTCCAGCAGGGTGGCAGGCGGCTCGACAGGCTCCACCTCGAAGCGGACGGGCGGCGCTTCGACGGGCGGCAGAAGGGGAAGCAGGTCGGCTGGAATGTAGAAGACGCGACCGCGAAACCGACCCACCTGGCCGAAGTCGCTGTACATGAAGCCCATGTACCACAGCCGCTCGGCGGGCGAGATGGGGTCCTCCCAGGGACGTTCCCGTTCGAGCCGACCGGGACCCAGTTCGCGCACTTCGCCGTACTCGCGCTGAAGGCGGTGGGCCGGGAAGAGGCCGCCTTCGGCCACCAGCCGGTCCAACACGGCCCGCTCCTCGGACGTCAGGCGGTCCAACGCGCGGGCCAGAACATCTGGCCGCTTGAGATGGTCGGCCAGCACGCGGGGCAAGTCACGGCGGGAGACTTGGGCCACGTCGAGGTGATGGCTGGCCGCAATGGCTCGCAAAACGGGTATGGGCTGCTGTTCCAGTGACTCCACCAGGGTGCGAACAGTCATGGTATTTTGCCAAATCGCTCCTTCCGTGGTATAGTTTGGAAATGGCGCGTGTCCTTACACGTCGTTTTATCTGGCTGCTCGCTGAAGAGGCAAATGTTGCCTCCTTTTATTTTGCCTCCAGCCACTTTCTGCTCCGGCTGAAGCCAGCCGGGGCCAACAGACCACAGAAAGGAGAAGAGCAGTGAACGAGTTGCGACGCTACGAGCTGTATGTCGTCTTACGCGCTGACCTGGAGGACGAGGAATTAGAGACAGCTATTGCTCGCCTCAATGCCTTCATTACCAGCGCCAAGGGGCTTATCCTGGAGATAGAGCGGCGCGGGCGGCGCCGCCTGGCTTACCCCATCAAACACCAGTTGGAAGGGTACGACATCCTGTACGATTTGCTCCTCCCCCCACCCGGCCCAGCCTTTATCGAGAACCAGTTGCGCCTGAGCGAGCAGGTTCTGCGCTACCTGCTCGTCAGGCGCGACGACCTGCCGCCTCTTACCGAGGAGGAGATCGAACGCCGGGTGGCCGCCGCACAGGCTCAGCCAGCAGAAGCCCCGGCTGAGGAGATTGTAGCCGAAGCTGAAGCCGATGTCGAATCCGTGGCCGCCGAAGAGGCGGGGCCAGCCGAGGTAGCCCCTGCCGAAACACCGGCTGAGGAACCTGCCGCCCCCGAAGCGGTCCCAACGGCAGAGAGCAAGGAGGAGTAACCGATGGCTTTCTACCGCCGAGGTCGTCGAAAGGCTTGTCAGTTCTGCATTGACAAAATCACGTACATTGATTATAAGGACGTAGACCTGTTGCGCCGGTACATTGACAGTCACGCGAAGATTCAGCCGCGACGCAAAACAGGGACGTGTGCGAAACACCAGCGCCGCCTGGCAGTTGCCATCAAGCGAGCACGACATTTGGCACTGCTGCCCTTTACTGCGGATCACATTCGCCTGTACGGCGAGTCAAGCGAGCAGTAATGATGTCCTTTCCGACGTGGACGTGAACGGAAAGTAAAGGGGGTACCGGCAGGGAAGCGCTGGTGCCCCCTTTTTGCTCGCCGACCACGTTGTCTTTGCCCGGTGAAGAGTTTCGCCCAGGAACTTCTTCACCGCTCAGAACCGTCGAGCCCTCGTGAGGAGCCGTCAAAATGGCCAAAAGACGCACATCACCGCAAGCCAAGCCGCTCACGCGCAAACAGCTCTCGCGCCTGGAACGCGAGCGAGCCATGCAACGGCGTGTTGTTATGGGCGTGGGCGCGCTTCTCGTGTTGGTTGTTCTCACGCTGATAGGAGGCTTTGTCTACGAACGTACCATCAAGGTGCGCCAACCCATTGCCCAGGTCGGCGACCGGGTGATCACCGTAGGTGAGTACCAGAAGCGCGTCAACTTCGAGCGCTATTTGGTTTACAGAAACATGCAACGTATTGCCAACCAGCTTCGCGCGCTCCCCAACGACGAGTCGTCTGGCTTTCTCCGCCAGGTTTATGCCCAACGGCTCCAACAACTCACGCAGGAATACCAGGGGATTCCCGGCAGCGTGTTCGAGACCGTGCTGGAGGACGCCATCATCGAAGCCAAAGCCGCCGAGTTGGGCATCACGGTGACCGACGAAGAGATACAGGCACGCATCGAGCAAACGATTGCCGGGGAGTTGGGAGCAATCACCCAGGATGACCTGAACGCGACGGCCACAGCCGTGGTCCAAGCCACGGCCACAGCCGCCGCTTGGACGCCCACTCCAACGGCCGAGGTGACGTCAACGGACGCCCTGACGGTCACGGGAGCCATTACGCCGACAGCCACGCCGTTTCCCACCCCCACGCCAAACGTGCTCACCACGGCTAAGTTCGAGGAAGCGTACCAGGCGTTTCTGAAGGAACTCCAGGATCGCTTGGGCCTCACAGAGGCAGAATATCGCGCCTTCGTGCGCGCGGAAATTCTGCGCGAAAAGGTCCAGCAGTACTTTGCCGACCAAGTGCCGACGGAAGAGGAACAGGTGTACATAAAGGCAGTTCTCCTCCCCAGCGAGGAGGAAGCTCGCGCCCTGCTGGACGAGATACAAGCTGGCAAGAGCTTCGAGGAGGCGGCCGCCGCGTATGCCCGGGAACACGCGGGCGACTTGGGGTGGTTTGGCCGTGGCCAGATGGTGCCTGCATTCGAAGAGGCAGCCTTCAACCTGCAACCGGGGGAAATCAGCGACCCGGTGGAAACGGAATTCGGCTGGCACATCATCCAGGTGACCGACAGGGACGAGGAGAACGAGCGCGTGCGAGCGCGCCACATTCTGGTCGAAACGGAGGAAGAGGCCAAAGCGGTCAAGCAGCGGCTGGAAGCGGGAGAGGATTTCGCCGAACTGGCCAGGGAACTCTCCAAGGACACGACTTCTATCGAAGAATCCGGCATCATTGACGTGGGATGGATCGTGAAGGATCAGCCGGGCATCCCCCCGGAGGTGGCCGAAGCGGCCTTCCAGTTGAAACCAGGTGAACAGAGCGACCCCATCAAGTTGGACGACACAGCCTTCGTGATCATCAAGCTCGACAAGGGCCCCGAAGTGCGCCCGCTGGACCCACAGATTTTGGCTCAGCGGCGCGAGGACGCCTTCCGCGAGTGGCTCCAGGAACAGAAGGCGAGCATGAACGTTCAGCGCTTCTGGGACTTCTCGAAGGTGCCGGATGACCCCTTCGCCGACCGGATTCGTGATCTGCTGCGGTTTGCCGGTTAGCTTGTGCCGCTTTCCAACTTCACCACGTCTGCACATGAGTCCGGACGAGGAGGAGCACATTGGCAGAAAAATTGGCCGCCTACATCAAAGCTTTGGGACAAGGTTTCCTCGTAGGAGCTGGCCTGGCTGCTTACGACCGCTGGGCTGCCGGACAGGCTGATCCGCTCCACTCTCCTCTTCCCGGACAGGGACACTTCTACGATTGGCGCGAGGCACGGGTGTTCTACAAAGCTCACGGCGAGGGGCATCCGGTTCTGCTGCTTCACAGCATCCACGTGGCCGCCAGTGGGTGGGAGATGCGCCACGTTCACGAGTTCCTGGCCGTCAACGGATTTCGCGTCTACACGCCCGACCTGCCTGGCTTTGGGCTGAGCACGCGCCCTCCACGGCGCTACACCCACGACCTTTACACTCGCTTCCTCCGCGATTTCGTCCGCGACGTGGTTGGGCAGGAAGCCGTCGTTGTGGCAAGCGGGATCACCACCAGTTTCGTTGTGGCAGCGGCTGCGGGAGCGCCGTCCCTGTTTGGCCCACTTGTCCTGATCGCGCCGGTGGGCATTCAGCGGTTTCACCAGCGCCCTCTCTGGGGACCGGTGCTCGAACAACTCTTCCGGTTGCCGGTTCTGGGCCACACGATGTTCAACGTGCTGGTAAGCCGGCCAGTTCTGCGCTGGCTTTTGCGCCACCTGCTTTACCTCAACGCCGAACAGGTGACCGACGTGGCCGTGCGATACCACTACGCTGTGAGCCACCAGCCGAACGCGCGCTTCGCTCCGGCTGCCCTGCTGGGGGGCGCCTTGAACCGGTTCATCCGGCAGGAGTTCGCCGCCCTGCGCCAGCCCGTGCTCCTCGTGTGGGGATACCGCGCCCGCCTTGTGCCCCCGACGGATGGGCCGGCGTTCTTGCAGGCCAACCCTCGGGCCCAACTGACGGGGTTCGACGCCAGGCTTCTGCCTCACGACGAACAGGCCGACCAGTTCAACCGCTATGTGCTCAAGTGGCTCCAGGCGCGCCTTGAGGAAGCCGGGCACGGCGAGCAAATTCGGCTTCGGGTTGTTATGTAAAGTGAGCAAGGCAAGGGCCATGACTTTGGAATACGCTATATGGCGACAGCGCTGGTTTTGGTGGGGTGGTCTTCTGGTGCTGGGATGGCTTGGCGAGGGCCGCGCGGGTCTGCCCTTCCTGGCCCTCTTTGCTGGCGTGGCCCTTCTGGCTCAAGGTCTGTTGTGGTTGTCCACCCGCTTTCCCAGAACTCGCACTTGGAAGAGACGAGTCGGTGTGGTCATTGATGCGGTCTTCTGGCTGGCCTTCCTCATGCGGAGCCCCGACTGGCTGGTTCCGGCCTACGTTCTTCTGGCTTTGGGGCCCACGTTTATCACTTGGCGCACATTGGGGAAGGAAAGCGCAATAGGATTCCTGGGATTTCTCGCCCTTGTCTCCACAGGGATTCGCTTGCTCAGCGGCGAGCGCTCGCTTGCTGCCATGCTTCCGGCCCTGCTCCCCTGGGGCATTGCGCTGGCGTTTGTGCTGCTGGAAGGACACCTTCAAGAGACAGCCCGACGGTTCCAAGGCCACATGGAGGAAAGGGACCTGGAAGCGGCCTTGCAGGCGCTCTCCGACCTGACTATCCGCTTGCTGAACAGCGCCGATTACGAGCGCATTTTGGCGGACAGCCTGGAAGCCTGTGCCCACATTCTCTGTCCACGGAACCTGAACCACGTGCAGGGCGTGGGCTTTACGTTTAGCCCCACCAACCCAGAAGAAGTGGTGGTCACGGCTACGTTTCAGGGCGACCCGGCGTGGCGAGAGCGGCGTGTGCCCCTTACAGGGCTTTTGCGTGATGTGTTGATGACGGGCGAATCGCGCATCACCAGGCCCGACGCGACCCTCGTAGAGGTATTTCCCTCCCTGCGCAATCGGTGGCTCTTCTTCTTTCCCCTGTACGCCAAGCTTGACCTGTACGGTATGCTCATGTTGACCTTTCCACGCCGTCCCACACCAACGCCGACGCAACAGACGCTGCTGGAAAGCCTTGTCCGCATAACCAGTCAGACCCTTCAGGTGCATCGCCTGCTGTACGAGTTGGAACGCGACCGCCGCGAAATTCTTCTGAGCGAGGAGGACACCCGACATCGTCTGGCGCGTGACCTGCACGACGGGCCAATTCAGCGGGTTTCGGCCATTTCCATGCAGATTGATTTCATCCGCACACTGCTCCAGAACCAACCGGAGCGGGTGCCAGCCGAATTGGACGCCATGCAAGAGACCATCCAGCAGGCCGTTCAAGAGCTGCGCACCTTCATGTTCACGTTGCGGCCAATCGTGCTCGAGACAGAAGGGCTGGTCGCTGCTCTGGAGCAATTTGCCAAACGCCTGCGCACGCACGAGCGCCTCAACATTCGCGTGGAAGCCGGCGACATTCCGCGCCTCGACCCTGTGGTGGAGCAAAATATCTTCGCCATTGTTCAGGAGGCCGTCAACAACGCCCGCAAACATGCCGGAGGAGCGCCAATAACGATACGCCTGCGCACAGTGCGAGATGGGCTAGAGGTGGAAGTGCGCGACGAAGGCCCCGGCTTCGATTTGGAACGTGTGCGCCAGGGATATGGGGAGCGCACCAGCTTGGGGCTCATCAACATGGAAGAGCGGGCCGAAATGATCGGGGCCATTTTGACGATCGAAACGGCCCCCAACGCCGGAACGACGGTCAGGCTTTTCGTGCCAATGCAAACGTTTTAGCCTAAACTCTTCACATGGAGGTCACGATGACGGAACGCACGCTGGTCATTGTCAAGCCCGATGGCGTTCAGCGCGGCTTGACGGGGGAAATCATCCGCAGGTTGGAACAGCGAGGCTTAAAAGTCATCGCCTTGAAGATGATGAACGTCTCGCGAGATCTGGCCGAAGCGCATTACGCCGTTCACAAGGGCAAGCCCTTCTACGAGCCGCTTATCGAGTACATCACCAGCAGCCCTGTTGTGGTCATGGTGGTGGAGGGGCCAGGCGCCATTCAAGCTGTACGGCGCACGGTGGGCGCCACCAATCCCCTTGAAGCCGCTCCCGGCACCATCCGGGCCGACTTCGCCCTGGAAATCGGGCGCAACATCGTTCATGCTTCCGATGGCCCCGAAACAGCCCAGTTCGAGATCAACCTTTGGTTCAAGCCCGAAGAGTTGTGCCCCTACGAGCGGGCCATTGATGCCTGGCTCTTTGAAGGAAAATAATACCAATTGGGCCTGCAAATGCCATAAATGGCTCGGCGCCGCCGTCTCACCCGCCCACCCAAAGAGGGAAAAATTG
>WFWG01000087.1 GCA_015491235.1 Ardenticatenaceae bacterium | reverse complement strand
GGCCGACGCCCACACCGCCCCCTACCGCGACACCAATGCCCACAGCCACGCCGTCGGCCACGCCCACGCCACCGCCAACCGCCACACCGAGGCCCACGGCAACGCCGCGGCCAGCTTCACCCACGCCACAGCCACCCTCACCGACGTCGCCACCTGCACAACCAACGGCCACACCCGTGCCGCCCACGGCCACGCCCCAGCCCGCGCCGACGGTTGACTTCGTGGTGACCAAGACGCGCATGTTGTCCATTCAGGAGAATGCCGGCTGTGAGGGCATGAATGTGCTTTTCGTGCGCGTGGTGGACGCGGCTGGCAACCCCCTCGACGGCGTGATTGTGCGGGTTCGCTGGGACGGGGGACAAGAGGAGATCGTCAGCGGCTCCAAGGCACCTGGTCGGGCCGAATTTCCCCTCTACGGCGCCTATTGGGCCCAAATCGTGCGGGACGTGAGTGGACGCGCGTACACCAGCCAGGAAACGCGCCGCATTGACAGCGTCTATCCCGACTACGCCGACTTGATCCAGGCTGGCTACTGTACCGACGAGGCTGACTGTCGCGAGAAAGACGCCAGACGCCAGCTCTGTTACGGACACTACTCATGGGAAGTGGAGTTTCAACGCACGTGGTGAAATACCGGGCCGTGTTCATTGTGCTGGGCATTCTCGTTCTGTTGGCCGGGTCTATTGGGCTGGGCCTCTACATTGCTTGGATTGTTCACCCCCTACAGCCCGTAGGCCAGGCACCTGTAGCTCTGCGCCTCTCCGAGAAAGAGGTGTACATCACCCTCGTGGCCGACGCTTACACGCTAGACCGTGACTTACCAGCGGCCCGCCGACGACTGGAAGCCCTTGAGGCGGCCAACCCTGTCCAATGGGTGACCGACTTAGCACGTCGGACAGCAGCCGCCGGTGACGAAGCCAGGGCACAGCGCCTGGCTCGGCTGGCCGTGGCACTGGGAGCGGTAGACCCGGCCGTGCGGGCCCTTGTGGAGGAGCCCAGCCGCAACAGCCCACACGTGCAACCCCCAACACCGTCTCCGCGGCCAGAGGAGTTCCCCTCGCCGCTGCCCACCGTGGTGGAGTCTGGTCAGTTCGATTGGGTGGTGGTGGAACGCCGCCCAATTACCTGCGCCGAAGGACTTACGACAGAGCGCCGCCTGGTGGTACACGTGGAGGACGCCCAGGGACAACCGCTGCCCGGGGTTCCCCTGCGCGTGGAGTGGGAAGGGGGGCAAGAGCGCTTTTTCACCGGTTTGCGCTCGGACGACCCCGGCTACGCCGATTTCGCCCTGGTAGAGGAAGGGCGGTACACCGTGGCCGTGGACGACGGAAGGAGCGAAATCGCCCTCGATTTGACAACTCGGCAACTTTCAGCACAATGCACCGATGGTTCGAGTGGAGAAGAGCGAATCGGATGGTATGTCGTGTTTCGGCGAGTGCCGTAACGAACAATTTGGCTACTCGCGGAAGGAGGAGGATTGTGAAGAATCAATTTCTGAAGAACACGCCACTCTTTGCAACGCTCACTGACGAGGAACGCCGCCTCGTAGCGCGGGAAATGGACGTGCGGCGCTTTCCCAAAGGCGCGGTCGTGTTCGAGGAGGGAGCGCCAGCGGACGCCTTCTACTTGGTGAAGTCCGGCCTGCTGCGCCTGGTGGAGCGTTCGGACGGCAATCGCGTGCTGGCCAACCTGGGGCCAGGCGGGCTGGCTGGCGAGGTGGACGCCATGTTGCGCCGGCCATACGGTGTGACCGCTGTGGCGGCCACGGACCTTCATGTCTGGGTCATGCCGGTCGAGCGGTGGGATGCGCTGATCGCCAGCCGCCCATCTATTGCTGTGAAGTTGAGTGCTCTTTTGGGCCAGCCAATCCTCAACCTGACGAACCACCTTGCCAACCAGCTCATGTCCTGCGAGTTGTTGCAAGGCGTGGCACCGGCGGCGGTGCAGGCGCTGGCCGAGCGCATGTCCCCGGACATCGTGCCGCGTGGCGCCCTCATCTTCCAGGCCGGCGTTCAGGCCGAGGCGGCCTATTTCATCGAGTCCGGCGAGGTGATTCTGGTTTCCACGCTTCCCGACGCGCCAGAGCCCTTCCGCCAACTCGGCCCAGGCGAGTTCTTCGGCCACATGGCGACCATCGCCGGTGAACCCTACGGCGCCGTAGCTCGCGCCGCAACGGAAGTCCAGTTGTGGCGCATCTCCCGCAGCGACTTGGAAGCCGTCTTCCAGGAGCATCCTGACCTGCACCGTGCCTTCACCCAGGACCTGAAAGCACATCGCCTTGCTGCGGCCGATCGCGTGGCCGCACGGGAAATGCTCCGACAAGTTCCCCTGTTCGCCTCCCTGGCAGACGACGTGCTCGACATGGTGACCGGTCATCTCCAGATTCACCACTTCGAGCCGGAGGAATACTTGTTCAGGGCCGGAGAGCCAGGTATTACCTTCTATCTCGTAAGCCGGGGCACGGTCCACCTTTTGGACGGCGAGGAGGTCCTTGAGGAGTTACAGGAAGGGGACTTCCTGGGCGAGATGGCCCTGCTGACCGGCAAGACATGGTCGTATGACGCGAAGGCGGTTACGCCGGCCATTCTTTGGCTTCTGAGGAAGAGCGAATTTGACATGCTGGCGGCCCAGGTGCCCGCCCTGGCCACAGCAGTAAGCGAACGATTACAACATTTGCTCCTGAAAGGCCACGAGTTGGTCGGTGAGAAGCGAGTTTCGGCTTTGCGCCGGTTCCCGCTGTTCGCCCCTCTGGCCGACCAAGAACTGGAGGACCTGGCCTCTCACCTGGACGAGCAGCACTTCGTGGCCGGCAGTGTAATCTACCGTCGGGGTGAGCCTGCCCAGGCGTTCTACTTGCTCTCCGAGGGTGAGGTCGAACTGGAGGGCTTACACGGAAACCAAATTCGAGTGCGCGCCCCTGGCTTCTTCGGGGAAGTGGGGCTGTTGACGGGAAGCCACCAACGGGAGACAGCGCGAGCCATCACGGGCGTGACCCTCTTCGTGCTCCCGCGCGACGAATTCGAACTCATGATTTCGCGCCATCCTCAAATCACGCTTACGCTGACTCGCGTCCTTAGCGCTCGTCTGGCGGCGGAACCGCCTCAGCCGCCTGCCACAACAACAATGGGAAGGTATGCGCCAGCGGCAACGGCCGCTCCGTTGGCTGCCACGACTCCGACGGAGCAGGAAGAGGTTGGCCCTGGCTTACTGGCCGAACTCTTCACCTGGTTCGCCGCCCGGAGCCGGGGGGCCAAGGTTCGCCTGGTACTGCTGGCCCTGTTGCTCTTCTGGCTGGCAGGCGTGGCGGCCCCAACGGTTGCCCTCAGCGCAATAATGAACAGCGGGAACGGCGGAGCCAGTGCGGGGCGCAGTGGTAGCCTGCCGACAAATGCGACTGGTGGAATCGTGCAGGTGGCTTCGCCCACGCCCACCGTGGAGCCGTCGCCCACCTTGAAGTTGGCGTTGAAGCCCACCTTCACGCCGGAGCCGACCGCCACGCCGGTACCCACCAACACGCCGACGCCCACTCCCACACCGGTGCCCACGGACACGCCGGAGCCAACACCGACGCCGGCGCCAACGAACACGCCGAAACCTCCGGCAGCACCGCCACCGGCCACGCCGGCCGCTGTGGCGCAAGCTCCTCAAGCCGTGGCACGCCAGGTGCCCCCTGAGCCACCGCGCAACCTGGACCCACGCCTGGGGCAACTGGGCGTTTCCATCGAGCCAGCCAACGTGCCGTCCGGCCAGCCCTACTGGCGCGTCATTGAAGTTCTCTGGCAGGACGAACAACAGGCAGCGGGCCGACACAGCGTGTTCGTGGAGGTGCTGGACGAGAATGGCAACCGCATTGTGGGACAGCCTGTGGTCTTTGCGTGGGCTGACGGCAAGACCGTGAGCCCCACGGAGAACAAGCCGCCCCCGGAGTACG
The DNA here is from genome assembly GCA_015491235.1 of Ardenticatenaceae bacterium. GTDB lineage: Bacteria > Chloroflexota > Anaerolineae > Ardenticatenales > Ardenticatenaceae > WFWG01. The sequence continues at coordinate 6,118 of WFWG01000087.1, read as the reverse complement.
CGGTCAACTTCCCCATGTACGCGGCCGGACAGGCCTACTCCATCTGGGTGGAAGGACTGCCCAGCGACAAGGTGCGCGGCCTTGGCTTGGGTGACCTGGAGGAACGGTGGCGGACCATTCACGTGGTGTATCTGATCAAGTTTCAGAAAGTTGTCAAGCCGTAGCACGCGCTTCCTGAACGGCACAACCAAACGAACGGCCTCTCACCCGCGCTTTGTGCGCGGGTGAGATATGTTCTTCTTTCACATGGACCTGCTTGCAGATCTCAACCCACAACAGCGCGAAGCGGTTAGCCGCATCGAAGGGCCGGTGCTTGTGCTCGCTGGCCCTGGGTCCGGCAAGACACGTGTGCTAACGTACCGCATCGCTTATCTGGTTAAAGAAGCGGGCATCGAGCCGTACAACATTTTGGGCGTGACGTTCACCAACAAGGCTGCCCGCGAAATGAAAGTCCGCCTTCACGCGCTGCTGGGCGAGCGGGCCGAAGCGGTTACCTTGGGGACGTTTCACGCCACCTGTGCCCGCATTCTCCGCCGTCACATTCACCACTTGGGCTACGAATCCAGCTTCGTCATCTACGACGCGGACGACCAGCGCCGCCTCGTCCAGCAAATCGTGCGCGAACTCAACCTCGACGACCGCACCTACCGCCCACCCGCTATCCACGCGGCCATCTCCCGCGCCAAAAACGAACTCGTCCCCCCGGATGTGTTCCAGCGAAAAGCGAGCACGTACTGGGAAGAGGTGGCAGGCCGCGTGTACGCCGCTTACCAAGAGCGCCTGCGGGCCTCCAACGCGCTGGACTTCGACGACCTGCTCCTGCTCACTGTGGAACTCTTTCGCCAGGTGCCGGAGGTATTGGAGGCGTACCGGCGCCGCTGGCATTTCCTGCACGTGGACGAATTTCAAGACACCAACCACGTGCAATATGAACTGGTGCGCCTGTTAGGAGCCGAGCACCGCAACGTCTTCGTGGTGGGCGACATTGATCAGTCCATCTACACCTGGCGGGGCGCCGACTACCGCAACGTTCTGCGCTTCGAGAAGGATTTCCCCGAGGCCCACACGGTCTACCTTGAACAAAACTACCGCTCCACCCAGACCATCCTGGACGCGGCCCAGGCCATTATCGAGAAGAACCCCAACCGAAAACCCAAGCGCCTCTGGACGGAGAAGGGCCACGGCCCCAAAATAATCGTTCACGAGGCCTACGACGAGGTGGACGAGGCCAACTTCGTGGTGCGCGAGGTGGCCCGGCTGGTGGCCCGCGGCGAGGCTCGCCGAAACGAAATTGCCGTCATGTACCGCACCAACGCCCAGTCCCGCTCTTTGGAGGAGGCGTTCGTTCGGGCAGCGGTGCCCTACGTGCTGGTTGGTGGAACACGCTTCTACGAGCGCCGGGAAGTCAAGGACCTGCTGGCCTACCTGCGGGTGGTGCACAACCCCTTCGACATGATGAGCCTGGAGCGCATCGTGAACGTGCCCCCGCGTGGCATTGGCGAGAAGACGTGGGCGGACCTGTTGTGGTGGGCCGGCGAGTTGGGCGTTCCGGTTTACACCGCGCTCCAGGTGCTGGCCACCTTGGTCGAACAGCGCGGGGCGCCGGAAGATAAGGCCGAATCCCCGCTGCTTCCCGACGTGCCGCCGCCCTTCGACCGGCGGGCCGAGCGGGTGTTGTGCGCCTTCCAGGCCCTCCTGCAGGAGTTGATGCAAGCCCGCCAGACACTCAACGTGCTGGAGTTGCTCGACCTGATCGTCGAACGAACTGGCTACGAAGCGTACCTGCGCGACGGCTCCGACGAGGGGGAGGACCGCTGGGAGAACGTCAAGGAACTGCGCAACGTGGCCGCCCAGTACGCTTTTTTGCCGCCGGAGAGCGGGCTGACTACATTTTTAGAAGAGGTGGCACTCGTTTCGGACGCGGACGAGGTGGATACGGAGCGCGATGCCGTCACGCTCATGACGGTCCACACGGCCAAGGGGCTGGAATTCAGGGTGGTGTTCTTGGTGGGAATGGAGGAGGGGCTCTTCCCGCACAGCCGCAGCTTGGACGACGCCGAATCCCTGGCCGAGGAGCGCCGCCTGGCTTACGTCGGCATCACGCGGGCCAAGGAGCGCCTTTACCTCGTCCACACCTTTCGGCGCCAGATGTGGGGGCGCAGCGATTTGTCCGAACCATCGCGCTTCCTCTACGACATCCCACCACACCTGCTTCAGCGGCCCCAGGTGCGGGAGGCCCGCCAGGGCACGCTGGGGTTCGACATGAGCCGCTCGCTGCGCTCCTCCCGCCGGGCGGCCAACGAGCGGGACGTGGAGTTGGCCGCAAAGCGCGTTCAGCGGCAACAGGCCGCTCGTGCGCAGAAGGCGGGCTTGCAGTTCAAACCGGGCGACCGGGTGCGCCACCCCAAGTTCGGCGAGGGTGTGGTGGTGGCCTCCAAGCCCAGTGGCGACGACGAGGAAGTCACCGTGGCTTTCGTGAGTGAAGGGCCCAAGCGATTGCTTGCCAGTCTGGCGAAGCTGGAAAAAATTTCTTGAGGCCCTTGCGGGAGGGACAACCGTGGCCAGCAAGAAATTGCGCGTTGGTGTCATCGGCGTGGGGTCCATCGCGACCGACGAAGTACACGGTCACATTCCTAACTACTTGCGCATCCCCGAAGTAGAAGTCGTCGCGCTCAGCGACGTGAACGGTCGCCGTGCCCGATACGGGGCCGACCGGTTCGGCATCCCCTATGTCTTCACCCACTACCGTGACATGCTGGCCCGCGTGGACCTGGACGCGGTGAGCATTTGCACTCCCAATTACCTGCACGCCGCTATTGCTGTGGGATGCTTACAAAGCGGGGTGCACGTGCTGGTGGAGAAGCCCATGGCCCTGACAAGTGCTGACGCCAGGCGCATGGTCGAAACGGCCCACAAGCACAACCGCGTGCTCCTTGTGGGCATGAACAACCGCTTCCGGGACGACGTGCGGGCCCTTAAACTCATCGTCTCCCAGGGCGCCATTGGAGAAGTGTACTACCTGTGGGCTGGCTGGTTGCGCCCCACCCCGCATCCCCAGTTGGGAAGCTGGTTCACCAGCAAGGCTCAAGCTGGCGGTGGTCCCCTGTGGGACACCGGCATCGTCATGCTCGACCTGGCCCTGTGGATGCTCGACTTCCCCGAGCCGGAGTCGGTCTTCGGCGTGCTGTTCACCGAGCTGTCGGAACAAATTGGCGGGGAAGGCAACCCGCTTATCGCTCCTACGGAGGAAAGCCCCTATCCGGTCGAGGACGCGGCGGCAGCCCTGGTGCGGTTCAAGAGCGGAGCGGCCATCCGGCTCGATGTGTCGTGGGTTTCGCGCCTCAAGAAGGCGGATGATATTTACCTCTGCCTGGACGGCACGCGCGGAGCCGCAGAGTTGCGCAACCCGGTTGAGGGGCGCAAGACGCTCCGGGTGCGCGGCGAACTGTTCGGCACCCGCATGGACTTGGAACCGCACATCGAGGAAAGCGACGAGCCTTCACACCTGCGCGAGTTACAGCACTTTGTGGACGTCTGTTTGGGGCGCGCGGAACCCTTGGTGACACCCGAACAGGGGTTGATGGGCGTCCAGATCGTGGAGGCCATCTACCGGAGCGCAACCACTTCGAGACTGGTCTGTTTCGACGAGGGCTTATACCAATTGGGCGTGGAAATGGCATGAGGTCGCGTACTCCTTCGGAGACCTCAGAGGCAAGCGCATGAACGTGTGCGGCGCCGCCCCCCTTCTGTGAGCAGGAGACGTTATCAAACGCCATTGGTATTAGACGGCGGCGCGAAGCTCTCAGGCAATGGCGTCTCTCCTGCTGTCTCAATGCCGCCGGCTTCGGCTGATGGGCGAGGAGGGACTACCCACGGGCGCTGAACGCGCCAGGTGCCACAGGACCAGCAGGCCCACTCCACCAAAGATGACCAGCGCCAGGAGTTTGTAGACGGGGGCTGGCAGCAGGAGGGCCAGCAGTCCCAGGAGCGCGCAGATGCCCCAGTAGCCCACTACCACTTGCCGCTGGGAGTAGCCCGCGTCGTACAGGCGATGGTGCAGGTGGCCCCGGTCCCCCTGAAAGGGGCTGGCTCCCCGCCGAAGGCGAGCCACAATTTGCCAGGCCACGTCCAGGATGGGAATGCCCAGCACCAGCAACATGGTGGCTACCTTGGCCCCGGCCATGATGCTCAGGGCAGCCAGCGCGTATCCCAGAAAGAGGGATCCCGTGGTGCCCATGAAGACACGAGCCGGGTTGAAGTTGAAGGGCAAAAACCCCAAAGTGGCCCCCACAAGGGCCAGCGGCAGGAGCGCCACGCTGTACTGTCCCAGGCGAATCATGTGCGCGGCAAAAACAATGCCAGCAATGGCCGCCACGCCAGCGGCCAGGCCGTCCAGCCCGTCCAGCCAGTTCAGCGTGTTCATGGCCCCGAGAAACCAGAAGAGTGTGAAGGGCACCATCACCCAGGCTGGCACCACGACCAGTTCCCCCGTCAGGGGATTACGGAAGCGCTCGATGAAAATTAGGTGCCCAATTGCGATGGCGGCCAGCACCAACTGGGCGAGCAGTTGGGCCTTGGCCGACAACTCGCGCCGGTCGTCCATCAGGCCGACAATAGCCGCGAGAAGACTGCCCAACACCAGCCCTTGCAGGCGAACGGCTTCATTGGGGTCGGTGCGCTCGACGGGCAACCATTGAGCCACGCCCACTGCCACCAAAAACCCCAGCACAATGGCCACCCCACCAGCGCGCGGGATCGGCTGAGTGTGAACGTCACGCGGGCGGTGAGGATGCTGGACAAGCCCCCACCGCCACGCCAGGCGCATGACTGGCAACACGGCCACCAATGTCACTGTGAAGCTGACAAGCAGGGGCACGCCGAAAACACTCATTGCGGCTCCGTGCCGAAGAGACGGTCGCCCGCGTCGCCCAAGCCGGGCACGATAAATCCCGCCGGTGGGTCGTCAGGGCGTTGGGGAGGCGGCGTCAGGTGGTCGTCAACGTGGGCCACGTAGACAGCCGTGTCGGGGTGGTGCGATTGGAGGTGGTCCACTCCCTCTGGTGCTGCCAGAATGCCAACAAAGGCCACACGCTCGACCCCCCACTCCTTCAGAATCGAAACCGTCGCGACAGCAGATCCGCCAGTAGCCAGCATGGGGTCCAGAACGAAACATACGTCTACGCGCGGCTTCCTGGGCAACTTGTTGTAGTACGTGACAGGACGCAGCGTCTCCTCGTCGCGATAGAGGCCAATGTGCCACACCTGCGCGTCGGGAAGCAAGTCCAGGGCGCCGTCCACCATGCCCAATCCGGCCCGCAGGATGGGAACCAGGCCCACACGGTCGGCCAGGCGCACCCCCTGGGCCTTTGCCTGGAGTGGTGTGATGACAGAGACCGGCTCGATCTTCAGGTCGCGCGTGGCTTCATACATGAGCAGCGTGGTGAGACTCCGCATAACGGCACGGAACGTTTTAGGAGGGGTTGCCGGATCGCGAAGAATTGTCAGCTTTTCCTTGACCAGCGGATGCTGTGACTCGTGAACACCGTTCATGGCGCGCACCTCCCACCCGTTTGTGTTGACCGAACGGAGGTGCGACGCCCTTCTCGAGCGCGCCGCACCTCGAAAGCTCCTGTTACATAGCCGAACGGCGGCGACTCTGGCGCTCAATTTCTGCCTTGCACGTCACACACAGGCGGGTCTCGGGCATGATTTTGAGTCGCTCCGGATCAATGGGCTGACCACAGCGCTCGCAGATGCCATACGTGCCCTGGTCGAGGGTGTTCAAGGCGTCTATGATTTCGTTCAGCCGCGCTTCAAACGAGCGCAGGAGCGAGACACTCTTCTCCCGCTCGAGCAAATCCGGATCACCATCTTCCGGCTCGAACTCTGTTTCAGCCTGAATGGCCTTTTTGAGCCGTTCGATCTCTTGTTCGACAATGCGGCGTTCGTGTTCGAGTCGTTTACGTTCCTGATCCCGGGCCATTTCTCATTCCTCCCATCTCATACCAGTTGCTCTCTCGAACACCATGTTTCGGTGTTCTCATAACCAATTGCGTTTGGTAACGTCGCCTGCTCACAGAAGGGGTGCGGCGCCGCCATCCCGCCCCCCAACCAAAAG
>WFWG01000086.1 GCA_015491235.1 Ardenticatenaceae bacterium | reverse complement strand
GTGCCGCCCATCCTGGTGCAGCCGGATGACGAGATCGCGGTTCAGGGGGTGGTGGTGAACGTGACGTTCGATCCGAGGAGAATCAGGAAGGAGAGGAAGGGTGGAAGGAGATGAGTAGCAAAGGTTGGGTTTTTGTCTTCCAAGGGAAGCAGGGCAGGGCTTCACTCAACGGTAAGTGGCTATTTTTCGAAGGGAAGGAGGGGTCCATGGAGTGGCGCAGCGCCGTGGATTTAGAGGAAGCCTCCCACATCTCCTTTCGCCGCTGGCCTAAGAGCACCATGCCGATCTTTGTGGGGGTTGTTCTTCTTGTTGCTACATACTTCGGTTACGTTTACACGCGATTCGGGGACCTAGCCATCCTTGGGGTCGGAGCAGCAATATTCTCGTTTATGGTTTACTTTTTCTCTGTTGGGAAGCTAGCTGTAAAGATTGCAATGCCCAACGAAAATTTAAGCATTGAGGGTACGGACCGGGAGCTTCAAGAGTTCTACTGGCTTTTAGAAGCTGCCTGGATCTCGCATCGTCCGTCCAGACGTGAGGAAGCTACTACGCCGGCTCAAGACCGCACCATAGGCGAAGAGACGCCGCTACCCCGGGGATCTCAAGATGGTTTGTAGCGATCAAGACCACGGTAGCCACGGCAAACTGCGTGCACGGTTTACACTTATGTCCGTTGATTCCGAGGGTGTACATCATCACTTGCAGCGCCGCTCGTTTATTTCCATCGACAAAAGGGTGCAGGTTCACGATAAAAAAGCCAGTTGCCGCTACTTTTTTAAAGAAGCCCGGATAGGCGTCTTCACCGCCGACAGTCAGAAAGGGTTTATCGAGGGCGGATGCGAGAAGGTCAAGGCCATTACCTATGAGGCCACCGCTCCCACCACCCACCCGGATGGCTTCTTCATGCAAAGAGAGAACCGCCGCCACGGTGGGAAACTTCTTGCGCTTGTGGCGGCGGTAGAATTTGTGCTTTGCCACCTGCTACATCTGAGCGAGCAGCTTCAACGCCTCTTTATTTTCCCGCGTTACCTGCTTGATAACGCGCATCGCATCGGCGTCCGTGAACTCTTTTCGCTTTTCGGCGCGTACAGCCTTTTGCTTTTTCACGATGCGCTTCGGCATTCGGCTCACTCCCTCCTGTACAGGGATGATAGCACAGCTGTTTGGGTGGGAGGGTGAGAAGTGCCTAAACGCCGTGGCCACGGAGGCGGAACAGTAACCCGGCGACCCGACGGGCGCTGGCAAGTAGCCGTGACCGTGGGGGTGGACGCCCGCGGCCGCCAGAAGCGCAAGTACGCCTACGCCCGCACGAAGGCCGAGGCCGAGCGCAAGCTGCTGGAGCTGCTGGTCAAGTACGGCGCCGGCCAGGCGGCCGACCCCGGGCGGGTCACTCTGGCCGAGCACCTGGAGCGCTGGCTCGCCTACAAGGAGTCGCGGGTCAAGCCCACCACCCTGGCCGGCTACACCAACCTGGTGCGAAACCACATCGTGCCGGAGATCGGGCAGGTGCGGCTGGCCAGGCTGAACGCCTACCACGTCGAGCAGCTTTACCAGGCCATGCTCGCCCGCGGGCTCTCGGCCCGCATGGTGAACCTTGCCCACGTGGTGCTCAACAACGCGCTGGGGCTGGCGGTGCGCTGGGGGACCTTAGACCGCAACCCAGCGGCCGCCGTTGACCCGCCACGCCCCACGCCCACAGAGCCGTCCTACTGGACGCCTGAGCAGGCCGTGGCCTTCCTCGAGGCCGCCCGCGGCCACCGGCTCTACGCCCTCTTCTACCTGGCCCTGGTTACGGGGATGCGCCGGGGCGAGCTGCTGGGCCTGCAGTGGCCCGACGTGGACCTGGGGCGCGGGGTGTTGCAGATCCAGCGCAACCTTACGGTGGCCGGCGGGCGCGTGGTGCTCACGACACCGAAGAGCGCACGTTCCCGCCGCGGGCTCTACCTCTCCCGCGAGGCGGCGGCCGTGCTCCGAGAGCACCACCGGCGCCAGGCCGAAGAGCGGGAGCGCGCGGGCAGCTTGTGGCGCCAGGACTGCCCGCCCTGGGTCTTCGCCAGCACGGTGGGGACCTACACCATGCCCCGGAACCTCTACCGGACCTTCAAGGCGCTCATAGAGGACGCGGGAGTGCCGGAGATCAGGTTCCACGACCTCCGGCACACCTACGTGAGCCTGGAGCGCGCCCGGGGAACGCAGATTGAGCTGATCAGCAGCCGGGTCGGCCACAGCCGCGTGTCGTTTACCCTGCAGGCCTACCGCCACCTGTACGAACCCGAAGAACGCGATGTGCTTACGCTAGCCGAGCTTGACGAGGTGACATCTAAATGACATCTATGCGGGCGGTGAATACCGTTTCGCGACGTGACATCGGCCAGAGCGTGGGGCGGGGAAGAGCACGTGGTGGACGTGCATTCGCTGCGTTCCGTTCTGCTCCGTGGCCGCTCGGGCTTAACTGAAAATCGCAGTGTCGGCGGTTCAATTCCGCCCCTCGGCACCAAACTTTTTCCCTTCAGTACGACAAAAACAAAGGGGGCCGGAACCGGTCCCCTCTCGCGTTGACATCTAAATGACATCTATGCGGGCGCGTATTCACTTCTGAACCTGCGCCACGTCTTCCGCACCGCGGTGCGTCCGTCGGATCCCGCGGTGTCCGCGGTTCAAGGTGATGAACCCACCGCCCGCCCACCAGGTGTAGGCGTTCAAGTCCGCGTAGGAGAGCGTACCGCCTCGTGCGCTCCCTGCGATATGCCGCCAGCTTGACCCAGCCGCCGGCGCGATTGAGGCGCTGGCCGCCGGTATCGGCACCGGCTCCGGCGTGTTGAGCGTGGTGGGTGACCAGTTCGCGGGGATCACTTGTAGCGACTCACCACTTCGGCCCTGAGCTGCTTGAGCGACGTCAGCGGGATGACGGCCCCGGCGAACTCCAAGACGGCCCCCTCGACCTTGTAGCCCAGGTCAGGGTCGGCCTTGAGCAGCTTGAGCGCCGCCGCCTCGGTGAGGTCGTAGTCCACATCCTCGAGGACGTGGAGCCCGAGGTCCAGCGGCTCGTCGCTTGTAGTCACTTCTGCGGTAAGTCGTACTTCAACCTTCGCCATTCTTTACCCCCTTGTCCAACTCACGTCGAGCCAGATTTCGAGTGTGTACGTGTCGGCCTTCGTGAACGCGGGCTGTGTGTCCGGGATGAAGCGGACACCGGCGTCCCTATAGCCAAAAGCCACCCAACCGTACCACTCATAATTCGCTTCGTTGGTCTGGTATGTAAAACGTGTACGGAGCGTGTAGCTCCCAGAGGTGTAAGTATCCCTAATACCATCTGCGCCGATTCCAATGGAGCTAGATACGCTGTAATCGCGCGCTGTAGACCCAACGGCAGCACTAAATGGGTGCATGTCAACGTACGTACTGCTTGTTTCTCCTGGCCATAACCCACGCAAGAAGCCAAGAATTGTTGCAAACTCCGTGGTGGCCACCGCGACTACTTGGGTGCCAGCAATGTCACCAATCCCCGTAATGGTCACTGTTTTAGCAACTGCTTCCCAGGCAACTTCAAGAACGAAGGTCTTGATGATTTGCAGCTGGTCGCCGCTTTGCACGCTGATGGTGATGGCAGCGCTGTTTGGGTCGTTTGGGTCCTGGCGGAACAGGTCGCGAAACACCGCATTCGACCCTGTGGAGTCGGTAAAATGTCCGTACTCGGTAAGGTTGTAAGCGCTGGAGAAGTTGAACACCCTGTACGTGGTGGATGTGTACCGCACAACATTGTTGGTAGAGTCGGTTTCGGCCGTTTCGCTTTTTAAAAAGCCGCCGGTGTCGCTGGTCCGCGCCACTTCCGCTTCGAGGGCTACATCTGATTCGGATGGGGTACTAGAGCCGGTGCCGACTGCGGTATATCGGTGCCACCGTTCGAAGTAAGCATCTGTTGACGATGGATAGTAGGATGATGTAGAGGCAACCCTATCCATGCCGTAATTGGTGATACGTGCGCTCATTCGTCACCTCCGAGCTCGAGTACAACGGTGCCATCACGGACGAGCAGCACGCGATGGCGCATGGTAAGGCCGAGCTTGTGCGCGGCCTCTAGGTCACCGCGCTCTAGCGCCTTGAACGCGCGGCGGGCTTTGCGCTCCATCTCTCGCTGTACGCGACGCGGCGGGCGCTGGTTAGGCTTGCGGCTGCTCTTCATACACACCTCCTGAGAACTGGGGATTGAGCACCAGGCGCACCTCGTGGGAGACCTGCGTGGCTACCTCGATGTAGGTTCCCCCGGCGAACTGCGGGTCCAACTGCAAGGCGATGGGCGCGGGGCCGAAGGTGACAAGCACCAATTTGTATTCGCCGCCGGAGAACTGGGGAGAAAGCACCAATTCGAACACCTGATCGACGCGGGTCGTGGGCGGCTCGTAAACCCCGCCCGCAAACTCCGGAGTGAGCACGAGCCCCATCGTGTGCGCCTGCTGTTGGGCTACCTGTGCATACGCGCCGCCGGCGAACTGTGGATCCAACGCAAGTTTGAGCGCTTGGCGCACTGGGTACAGACTGGATGAGGCGGTGAATCCTGTTGTCGTTGGCGCCGAGGCCAGCGAGCCCACTACGTGCGCCCGCATCGACGCCATGAACCCCTGATCCAGATAGCCCGCTTCGCCCAAGTCCTCTACCTGGTACTCCACGTCGTACCCGTCGCGCTGGGCGCGCATCAGCACATGCTCTCGGTCTAGCGCTAGGTGAAAAAGCAGCACGTCCGAGTCGGGCACGTAGCCGTTGGCTTCGGCATCCATCACGAGCACCGGGTCCACGCCGGGCCAAGGGCCACGCATCACGTACTGCCCCGACCCTGGGTCCCATTGCCGCACCCAGACCTCGCCCGCGCGCTCGTACGCCACCACGTGCCGCGCCGACTGATCGAAGGCCAGCCCCAGGTGTCGCAGCTCCTTGGTGTCGTGCGGCAGCGCCGGCACCGACACCTCGACCCACTCTGCCCCGGCGGGGTCCGTGCCGATCGCCCATGGCGTTCCGGCTACCTGCAGCTGGAACAACCGGAGGCGCCGTTCACCACGGTCCAAGATCGCCATCCAGGCGTAACCAAAGAGTTCACCAAACGATCCTGAGCCGGTCACCGCCATCTGTCGCGGACCTCGGGCCAGGGCGATCTCTGCGAAAAAGTGCTTGCCTCGGCGGGAGATCTGCGGCTTGAACTTCAAGGCTGGGCCTCCTCACGCCGGTACCGCGGGTTCGAGAAGGCCTTAGCCGCCGCCTCGGCGAGGTAGCGCACAAGCAGCAGCACCGCCAGCAGGAAGCCCAGTTGAAAAAGCCAGCCGTAGCCCCTCCGCACGTCGCCTCCTACTGGGCGAGGATCTGAACCTCGACCTCACCCTCGCCGGCCTCGCGCACTTCCAGCTCGTCATAGAACCAGCTGGGCTCGATCGCGGCGCCGGGCATCAGCACGTAGTCCACGCCACGCTCCACCGCCTTGTCCTGGATGAAGCGCACGATGGCCTTGGCGTTGCCGACGTTGACCACATGCCCCTTCGTCACGGTCTTCCCGAGGGCGGCGGTGAGGTTCACCCGCTCCGAGCTCCCCGGCGTGCCAGGCACCTTTACCACGGTGACGAAAGGCAGCACCCGGGGATCGTGCGGTACCACGTCGGCCGGCACTTGGCCGTATTCGTAACCCAGCATGACCCGCTGGGCTGCGAGCTCCTGCTTGATGCCCTCCAGCTCGCAGCGGAGC
>WFWG01000085.1 GCA_015491235.1 Ardenticatenaceae bacterium | reverse complement strand
TCTGTGAGCAGGCGACGTTACCAAACGCAATTGGTATCAGGAAGGTAACAGAATAGTAAGCTGAACACCGTCTTGAAGCGAGAGCACGTCACGCAACCGCACAGGAGCCACGAACTCGAGCACGTCGTCGGGGTAGCCGGCCACCAGAGGCCACACAATCGCCACCTGGTCGGCCTGTCTCCCGTCACGGGCCACAATCAGGGTGGGGTAGAGCCTGGCCTCGCAGAACTCGGGCGAGGCCGGCTCCACCCGCCGCCCGTTCGTCTCCCTGTACGCCTTCCAGGCGGCCACGCCGGAGGGCTCAAGGCGCACGTTGAGGGTGCCGGGGAAGGGCACAAAACCCAAGAGGGCCTCGAAGCTGGCCTTGACCCAGTCGAGTTGAGTAAACGTGGCCCCTTCGCCGACGCCGCTCACCACAGTGCCGTGCAGAATTACGGTTCCCATTCCCGCAACTCCGCCAGCACGGCCTGTTCCATGGCGGCCATGGCCTCGCGCTGTTCGCCCTCCCACTGGTAGGTCAGCGGCGCCACCACCACTCCTGGCCACGATTGGTCCTTGACTTCGGTGACGCTCATTTCGGCCATGCCAATGGGGAAGGGCGCCGCTTCGATCTGGTCTTTGACCTTCCGGACCGTTCCCTTGATGAGGAAGAGGATGTTGTCCGGGCCAATGACCTGGAGCGTGGCCTTGCCCTCGCGCAGAATGTTAGCTTCGGTGGCGCTGCCCGTGTCCACGCCGAAGCGCACGGTGCGGTCGTCGCGGGCAGCCGCCCAAGTCATAACGATGCTGGGCCAGCCGTCCTCACCGTACGTGGCCAGCAGGACCGGCGCGCCCTGGCGCAGGAACGCCAGCAACTTCTCCGGCATCGTAGACGTGACTTTGCTCATGGCACCCCTCCTGAAAACGTTTTGCCGTCACTCACCTTGCCGTGCTACTTGGCCCGCTTCTCCGGGCTCACCCAGCGCGGGAAGAGGTCGCGAGGCAACTCGATGTCGAACAGGTCAAGCACCCGGTTGACCGTCTGGTTGACGATGTCGTCAAGGGTTTTGGGACGGTGGTAGAAGGCCGGCATGGGCGGCATGATGATGGCTCCCATCTCGGCCACGCGCACCATCAGCCGCAGGTGTCCCAGGTGGAGGGGCGTCTCCCTCGGCACCAGGACGAGGCGGCGGTGGTCCTTGAGCACCACGTCGGCCGCGCGCAGGAGCAGGTTGTCGCTGAAGGACATGGCAATGCCCGCCAGGGTCTTCATGGAGCAGGGGATGACCACCATGCCCATCGTCCTGAAAGAGCCCGAGGAAATCGAAGCCGCAATGTCCTTGAAGCGGTAGACCTCGTCGGCCAGGGCTTCCACCTCGCTCACCTGGTAGTCGGTCTCCAGCACCACCGTCTCGCGGGCGGCCGCGCTCATCACCAGGTGGGTTTCGATGTCGGGTACTTCCCGCAGCACCTCCAGGAGTCGAATGGCGTAGATCACGCCGCTCGCCCCCGAAACGCCCACAATCAGCCTCTTCTTCATCCCCCACCTCGCTTTCGGAAGTCCTCGATGATGTCCTGAATGACCTGAAAGGCCCACTGCTCCAGTGGCGCCTTTTCCCGTGGGGGCGCCTGCTGGGGCAACGATTCGGGCGCGAAGAACGCCACGGCGCCCGCGTCCTCGCCCGGCCGTGGCTCCCCGCCCACGATGCGCCCCCGGTAGGCCACGAAGACGATGCCCGTGTTGGGCTTGGAGTAGACGTTGAGCAGGCCTCCGATTTCCAGGTCCAGGTTCGTCTCCTCCTTGATCTCCCGCACCAGGGCCTCTTCGACCGATTCGTCGTACTCCACGTAGCCACCTGGAGGGGCCCAGTATCCCTTGAGGGGCTCAATCAAGCGCTTCACCAGGAGCAACTGCCCTTCCCACGTCGCCTGAGCCACCGCAATGGGCACCGGATTACGGTAGTAGACAAAATCACAGTTGGGACAGGCGAGCCGCTCCCGCCCGGCGATGAAACGAGTGGCGAGTTCGGTGCCGCATTTTAGACAGAACATGCCCACTCCGCCACTTGCCCTCGATACCGCACCCAGGTCTTCCCGTCTTTCTCTTCCACCACAAAATATTCACAAAAATTCGGCTCCCCCGGGTCCTGGCCCAGAACAGCGCGCAGGAAGGCCCGCATGGGGGCGGAGTGGCTGGCGCAGATCACGTGTTGGCGAACTTGTGGGGCAGGAACTCGCTCAAGCTGTTGGCGCACCACACGTTCGACGCGGGCCGCAACGGCTTCCGGCGATTCCATGTACGGCGTGGGCGTCGTGAGCCAGTAGCCCACCGGGTCGGAGGCGCTCCAAAAGGCGTCGTGAAAGGCCAAGCGAGCGGCGTTCTCCGGCGAAGGGTCCTCATGATAGGCCGCCCGCACGGCATCGTGGAAGAGGCGCATGGCCTCCTGGAGCCGTCCGTCCACCCACATGCGGAAGTTGCACAGGTCTGGGTGAAGCGCCGGCGGCACGACCGACACGTCTCCGCCGCGCCCGGCCACCGCCCTCTTCACACCCCGGTACATGCCTTCGGCCGTCTCCCGGGCCCGGCGGGCCGGACCGTGGAGAAAGCGAATCTCCTCCCCCGGCTCAACCACTTGGGCGAGCTGTTCGCCAACCTGTTCTGCAACCCGCCATCCCTCTGCTGTGAGCGCCACATCACTTTCGTGGGAGGGAATGTGACCGTGACGCACCACGTAAACGACGACGCCTCGAGACATGGACGCGATCTCCTGTCGGCGAATCAAGTCTCCTTCTGCTTCGGCTGAAGTTGTCCCAGCAAGAAACTGGCAACGTAATCGGTGGGTTTCTCCTTTGGTTTCAGGGAAGGATCGTCCTGCTTCTTTCGGCTCCACACCGTTTCCGGCCTGCTCTGAAGGATAACCACGCTTTCGGGGAAGGACAAATCCTTATCAACGGCCCACTCGATGTCCTGGGGACAACCGTAGTGGCGCTCGATCTGCTTGCCAAGGCGGGCCAACTCGAGGATCTCGTCGTCCGTCAAACACGGCTCCATCTGGCGCTCTTCCGGCACGGCCACGACGGTCACCTCCCGGAAGTGGGGGTTTGGCACGCATTCCACTGTTTTCGGGGAGATGACCCGTTTCACGATGTCGAACGTCACCTTGTCCACCCAATACTCGTCGGGCGTCACCTCTCCGGCCACCACCGTTTCCCCCAGCCCCCAACTGGCGTTGATGGCAATCTTCGAGCGGTCTCCGTTGAGCGGGTTGAGGGTGAACATGACGCCCGCCGAACGGGCGTTGACCATCTTCTGAATGCCGACGCTGATGAGCACCTTTTCGTGCGGGAACCCCATTTCCATGCGGTAGGTGATGGCGCGCGGCGTGAAGAGGCTGGACCAGCAGACCAGCGTGCGCACGAGGACGTGATCCCTTCCCTGAACCCAAAGGTAGGTGTCCTGCTGGCCGGCAAAGCTGGCTCCGGGCAAGTCCTCGGCTGTGGCGCTGGAACGCACGGCCACCGGCACGCCCGACACCCCCACCCGGTGTGCCAGCTCGTCGTAGGCCGACCGAATGGCCACCACGATTTCCTCCGGGACCGGCGTCTCACTGATCAGTTTGCGGATGGCGCGGCTCACCCGTTCGACTTCAGAGATGTCGCTTGGGTCGAGGGGTTTCAGGAGGCGGTAAATCTCGTCCCGAATGTCTCCTCGTTCCAGGAAAACGCGAAACGCCTCGGTGGTCACGGCAAATCCAGGCGGAACTCGGATGCCGGCCTGGGTCAACTCGCCCAGACTGGCGTTCTTCCCCCCCACAAGCGCATGATGGCGCTTGTCAATTTCCTCGAACCACAAAATATACGGTTCCCCCTGCATGACTGCCCCCCGCCTGAATGCAAGTTTCTTTTGCAAGTGAGAAGATTCCCCCTGCTCAACCTTCACCGAACGGAACACATGAGCGGCGATATGCCATCCCGGGGTGCCCCGTGAGACACCCCGGGATGGCTCTTCATTCTCACTCGTGATCGAGAATTTCGACGACGCCGGTGTTGCCGTCCACGCGGATGCGCTGGCCGCTCTTGATGGTCTTGGTGCCGTAGCCGGTGCCCACCACGGCCGGAATGCCGTATTCGCGGCAGACGATGGCCGCGTGGGACATCATGCCGCCAATGTCGGTGACCACGGCCTTGACGCGCGGGAAGACCGGCGCCCAACTCGGCGTGGTGATGGGGCAGACCAGGATTTCGCCCTCCTGCACCTGGTCCAACTCCTCGGCCCGACGGATGACTCGTGCTGGCCCTTCCACCTGGCCCGGCGACCCGGCAAAGCCCTTGAGGGTCGCGGCAGCGGCCGCTTCGGGTCGGCGCCACTCTTCGATGGTCTCCGACGTGATGCCCCACAGGATGATGGTGAAGGGCTCGGTAATCACCTCGGGCGGCGTGCCCAGGGCGGGCGGCGGGTTCCAGGCCTTCATCCGCTCGATGAGTTCCTTGCGGCGGGCGATGATAGAGGGCCAGTAGCCCGGACCACGGGCAGGCGTGCCCACCGCCCAGGAAGTGACCAGGTCGTAGAGGGCGCTGTAAATCTCGAAGCGGTGCAGGTAGAAGATGTCGTCCACGTCCTCGAAGAAGCCGTGCTTGACGAAGAGGCGCCCGAACTCCCGCACCTTGTTCCACATGATGCTGTGGTGCCAGTGCTCCACGTAGAAGTTGTGCTCTTCCACGTAGGGGTAGACGGTGCGGGCCAGGTTGAGCAAGTCCAGGAAGGCCTTGCGCGACTCCTCGTCCAGCAGGGCGGCGTACTCATCGGCCAAGCGATCGCGCTCCTTCTGTATCTCCTCCAGGGGGCGATCCAGCGTGTTGCCCTGCTCGAGTTGCTCGATGTAGCCGCGAATGGCCGCGAAGGGGATGTCCAGGTTGTCGTTCCAGCTTCGGTGATGGTGGTAGAAGCCCGTTCCGGTGGAGAAGTTGAACCAGGGTTGACGGGCCTGCTCCAGGGCCTCCAGCCACTGCTTGCCAGCCTCGCTCTTCTCCAGATCGGCCATGATTTCCTCGGCCGGCTTGTTTTGCTTCAGCACGTCGGCCACGCCCAACTCAATAGCTTTCTTGGCCAGGTTGCGCAGCTCCTGGTCGGGGCGGTAGAGAATCACGTCAATGCCGGCCACCATGCGGGCAATGGTCTGGTCCGAAATGTCGGGGAAGTTCTTCTTGCAAAAGTCAAAGTACGTCACGTAGGCGCCGTATCCCAGGTTGAGGAACTCGAAGTGATATTGCCAGATTTTGTAACAACTTTCAATGAGGCGATCCCAAGCTTCCAGCAGGCGGTACCCGCTTCCAATGCCGGCGCCCTCCATGACGACGGATTCGTCCTCGTACACCTGCTCGTCATAGCGGGGCAGGTCGGGAACCTCCAACTCTTCGAGCTCCCGAATCACCTGCTCGGCCTTCTCCTTCCACTTGGCGTAGAGGGTGTCCCAGTTCTGGTAGTAGTAGCCAGCCCGCTTCTGGAAGTGCTCCAGGCGCTTCTGAACGAGATCGGGGTCGGTCACCGCGTTGGCACTGATGTAGAGATAGCCACCCACCACGCGCTGGTCAATGCCCAGGGCCGGCGGAATGACGAAAATGCGAGTGGTGTACTGGCTCAGGGCCACCCACCAACTTTCAGCCGTGATGGTGTCGAAGGGGTAAAGGGGCTCGGGGTGGTGCATCCGATCTTGGAACCAGAACTTGCTCTCCTCGAACTCCCGCCGCTCCTCGCTGAAGAGGTAATAGTAGGGATACATCTCCTCCCAGCCTTCCAGCTCGGCGGGAATTTCCACCTCGAAGGGGCTCGGGAACGCGCCGTTCTTCTGTGTCATGACCTTTCCTCCTCAATTTTTCCACCCGACAACAGCCGTCCGCTTGTCCGCGCACCGACAAGAAAGGCAACCTGTACCGGTTCCGCTGGTACCCCTCTGGCCTCTCACCCCCTTTCCGGTGAAGTTTACCACGCACGCTGCCGGTCAGGCGCGCTTCCCCAACAACTCCTCGACCAGCGCTTCCGCCTTGGAAACGGCCGCCTCCGGCATGGCGATCTTGTCGAACTCCGGCCCCGGGCCCCGCGTGGCGTCCAACCCAATCTTGGCCGTTCGTCCCGTCTCCCCCACCGAGGGGTCAATGACGTACCCCTCCAGGCCGTCGAAGATGACCACGTCCCGGTCGGGCTGGAAGCGGGTCGCCAGGGCCCAGGCCACCTCGCGCGGGTTGCGGATGTCCACGTCGTCGTCCACCACGGTGACCACCTTGAGCCGACGATCAAGGTGCAGGGCCAACCCCATGAGGCGTCGCACTCGCGCGGGCGGGCACGCTTTGGCCTTGACGGCTATAACGGCCGAAAAGCCCGGCGTTCCCGGGGTCAACTCCAGGTCCACCACTTCCGGCACGAGGGCCTTGAGGCGCCCCAAAAGCTCCGTGCCCCCGGCCAGGGAGAACAGGACGTCTACATCGGCGCCCCAGGGGCAGATGGCCGGATAGATGAAGTCCCGCCGGTGAGTAATGGCGGTGACTTCCATCACCGGGCTTTCATAGGTGAAGTAGTAGCCCGTGTTCTCGCCCATGGGGCCTTCCTGTTCACGGTACCCCGGCAACACCCGCCCCTCGACGACGATTTCGGCCCGTGCCGGCACCTCCACGTCCACCGTCTCGGCGGGCACCAGCTCGAGCGGGGCTCCCAACAGCGCGCCGGCCACCTCCAGCTTGTCCGGCCCCATCGGGTTGTCCGGCACCACGGCGCCCACCAACAGGGCCGGGTGCACGCCCAGGGCCACGGCCACCTCCAGGGGTTTTCCCAGGGCCTCGGCGCGGGCGTAGAAGCGCACCAGCGGCGGGTTGGCCAGGAGGATGCCCAGCCGGTTCTCCCCCTTCACCATCATGCGGTGAATGCCGAAGCCCCGGCGGCCCGTCTCGGGGTCCTTGGCGAAGACAAGGCCAGCCGTGATGAACGGCCCGCCGTCGCGCTCGTAGTGGGTGAGCACCGGCAGCGCCGAGAGGAGCGGCCCGTCGTCCCCGCGAATCACTTCCTTGACGGGCGCCTCGGCCGGCGAACACGTGACCGTTGCCAGCGCCTGTGCTTTGCGCTTCAGGTACGTCTCGGCCAGTTGCTCCTCGCTGGTGCCCAGGGCCAGGGCCAGGTGGCGGCGGGTGGCCAGCAGGTTGCCCACGACGCGGGCGTGGGGATAGCCGGCCACCCGCTCGAAGAGGGCCGTCAGCCCCCGGCCCTCCACAGCCCGCAGGAAGGCCGCCATCTCGTGCTTTGGGTCAAGCTCGTGGGGGACCCGAAGCAGCGCGTTCCCCAAACCGTCCAGAAAGGAGCGCAGGTCCACGTTCAACCTCACAGGTATTCTTCGGGGATGACGTTCAACTCCTCCAGAACCTGAATGGAGTAGACGTGGTCGTGGGGTTGACCACGGCCGAAGCGCACGTGCAGCTTGTCCGGGTACTTCTCCGGCGACGTCGAAACCCGAGCCCGCACCTTCTTGTAGGTGTACTTGTAGATTCCCGGGTTCAGGGTGCGAATCGAAAGCTCCAGGTCTTCGTCCTCCCGCAACTCGGAAAGGTCGTTGATGAAGACTTCCCACACGTTCATCGGTGTCACCTCGCTTTACTCTGATGGAAACCCGTAGGCTTCCCAGTTGGCCAGCACTTTCTCCTGAATCTCCTTCGGGTAGACGGTGCGGAAGGAGACCAGGCGCGGCACTTCGTTCAGCGGGTCCCAGTCCAGCGGCCAGGTGCAGTCGAAGAGCACCTGAGCGCCCTTGGCGTACTTGCGCTCGTGGGCGTTCAGGAAGGGGTAGAGGGCCGTGCCCACGGCGTGCTCGTAGACGCGGATGCCCCGCACGGGGTGGCAGCGCGTGCAGAGGGCGTGGAAGACTTCGTCCCAGTTGTAGATGTCAATGGTGTCGTCCACCACCACGACCATGTGGAACCAGGGGCCCAGCTTGCTGCCGAAGGCCAGGTTAGCAATCTGCGTGGCGATGTTGCTGTAGGTGGGCTTGACGCCCACGATCATCATGTGGTGGGTGGACTCCGGCGGCATGTAGACGCCGGTGACGGGCAGGCCCTGGCTGCGCAGCAGCTTCTCCAGCTCCAAGCCCAGGGAGAAGGAGCGCAGGAGCTGGCCCTCGTCGGTGGGCACGCCCATGTTGGAGATGGTCACAATGGCGTCGTCGCGGAAGGTGATGGCCTTGACGAGGAAGGCCAGCCGCTTGTCCCTCGGCGAGGTGCGGTAGCCGGTGTACTCGCCGAAGGGGCCTTCCTCCAGGCGCACGTTGGGCAAAATGACCCCCTCGATGACCACTTCGCTGTGGGCGGGCACGAGCAGGTCGTTGGTCTCGCACTTCACCAACTCGATGGGCTCGCCCATCAACTGTCCCGTGAACTCCGGCTCCGGAATGGGCGAGGGGGCCGAGGCGGCCACGGCCGCCAAGGGC
Organism: Ardenticatenaceae bacterium; assembly: GCA_015491235.1. GTDB lineage: Bacteria > Chloroflexota > Anaerolineae > Ardenticatenales > Ardenticatenaceae > WFWG01. Next base: position 4,904 of record WFWG01000085.1, on the reverse strand, counting down.
GGCGGCCCAATCACGGCGGCGAAGGGCATGGGCCGGCCCTGGGGCTCGTAGCGCTGGAGAAAAGCCTTCCCCAGGTCGGAGAAAGGGAAGACCGCGGCCGCCATGAGCTTGGAGTCGTAGAGCATCAGGCGGTAGAGGCCCCAGTTGACCGTGCCCTCCTCGAAGCTCTCGGTAATCACGGCGTGCCAGGTGCCGATGTAGCGCCCGCCGTCCCCGTCGTGGACGAGGGGGGCCGGCAGCTTGCACAGGTCCACCTCGTCGCCCAACAGGATGTTCTGCTTGCAGGGCGCGTCCTTCTTGTCCACCACCACAGGCGGAATGGGCTCCGTGGTGGTGCGGCGCAGGTATTCCTCCGCCAGGTCCGGCACGCTGCTGCGGGGGTCCATACCCATGCAGATGGCCAGACGGCGGTAGGTGGCGATGGGAGCGCCCAAGTAGCGGAAGCCGGGGTAGTCCTTGATGCGCTCCATGAGTGGCGCCGGCGCCTTCAACTCGCACACCCGCCGCACAATGGCGCCAGCCTCCAGGTCCCAGTCCACCTCCTGCTTGATGCGCACCAGGTCGCCGTGGCGCTCCAGGTCTTCTACATACGTTCGATTGTCCCGATGTCCCTTCACTACACCCTCCTTTCCAGTAAACAGTAATCAGTATCTCCGTAATCAGTGAACAGTAAACGGCTGACCGCGTTCGGGGTCCGTCAAGCGGTTGCCGCTTACTGCTCACTGATCACCGACAACTGATTACTGCCGCTGACAACCTACCCGATCTTGGCCAACAGCGCCTCCCACTTGCCCTGCGCTTTCAGGATGAGTTCGGCCACCTCGCGCACGGCGCCCCGGCCGCCGGGGGCTTTGGTGACGTAGCGGGCCACTGCCTTGATTTCGGGCACGGCGTCGGCCACGGCTACTGGCAGCCCCACGCGCTTCATCATGCCCAGGTCGTTGAGGTCATCGCCCACGTAGCAAACCTCCTCGTCGGTGATGCCCATCTCCTCCAGCATCTGCTCGTAGACGGGCACCTTCTTGCGCACCCCCTCGTGGAAGCGCTTGATGCGCAACTCCTCGGCCCGGCGGGCCACAGCGCCGGACTTCTTGGAGGTGATGATGGCCACCTCCACGCCCAGCATTTGCAGGGCCACCGTGCCCAGGCCGTCCTTGATGTCGAAGATGCGCGTCTCCGAGCCGTCGTCGTGGATGATGATGCTTCCGTCGGTCATCACGCCGTCCACGTCCAGGATGACGAGCTTGATCCTGGCAGCGATCTCGTTCACGTCCATGCGCTCAACTCCTTTCGGGTGTTGACGAAGGGAACCCACCGGCGGGTTCACGGTTCAATCAATCCCGTATTCCTTCCAGCGCTCGCGCACCTTGGCCAGCGTGGCCTCGTCGAACTTGATCTCCACCGGCTTCTTCTCCCACTCGTAGGGAATGGTGGCGTCCATGATGATGCGCGAGGTGATGAGCTTGTTGGAATCGGGGTCGAGGGAGGGGTCCAACGGCGTGGAGCGACCCCGCTTGATGATTTCGGTGTCGCGCAGCGGGTTGTAGCGCACGGCCAGCGCCCAGAAGACGCGCGGGATGTCGTCGGCGGCGATGTCGTCGTCCACCACGATGACGCCCTTGATGCCGTAGCTGCCCGTGGTGGTGGCGATGACGGCGTTGCCCACCTGGGCCGAGTGGCCGGGGTACATCTGCTTGACCGAAACGATGGCCCAGAAGCGCCCGGCCGACTCGGGCAGCACGTAGACGGACTGAATGCCCGGTATGCGCATGCGCTCCAGGTCGCTCCAGAGCGCCGCCGTGCGGGTGAAGGAGAGCAACATGTGCACGTCGGTGACGGGCCGCCCCACGGAAGTGGCCCAGAGGATGGGGTTGTTGCGGTGCAGGATGCGCTTGACGGCCAGACAAGGCTTCTTCTTCACCTGGTAGAGCTCGTCGGTGTAGTAGCCGGTGTACTCGCCGAAGGGGCCTTCGGGGCGCAAGTCGTCGGGGTCAATCTCACCCTCCAGGACGATCTCGGCCGAGGCGGGAATGGGCAGGCCCGTCAGGTCGGAGACGATGATTTCCGCCGGTTCCCCGCGCACCGAGCCCACCACGTCGTACTCACTGGCGCCGGCCTGCATGAGCGTGCCGGCGAGGAAGAGCAAGGGGTCGCAGCCGATGACGGCCGCCGCGGGCATCTTCTTGCCCATCTTCTTGTACTTCTTGAGAATGCGGTCGCCCCGCTTGCCGGGCAGAATCTGCACGCCGCAGTGCTTCTCGTCCAGCATCTGCATCCGGTACGTGCCCAGGTTGATCTTGCCCGTCTCCGGGTCGCGCACCACCAGGAAGACGGCCGTGCCGATGTAGCGCCCGCCGTCGAGGGGGTAGAACTTGGGCACGGGGAACATGGTCAGGTCAACGTCGTTCCCCTCCACCACGTTCTCGGTCACCGGCCCGTCTTCCACCTCCTGGGCGGGAATCAGCTCGGAAATGGTCTTCTTGGTCCACTCGCGGGCCAGGTCACAAATGGAGTAGTCCTCGGGCATTCCCAGCGCGATGGCCAGGCGCCGAGACGTGCCGAAGGCCCCCGTGAAAACGGGGGAGTTGTAATCCTTGATGTTTTCAAAGAGAAGGGCGGGGCCGCCCTTTTCCTCCACCAACTTGGCCACGTGGGAAAGCTCCAGGTTCCAGTCCACCTCTGCCTTCACGCGCTTCAACTCGCCGGCGGCCTCACAACGGGCGATGAAATCGCGCAAGTCCATAGGCCTTTCTCCTTTCTCTCAGTCGAGTTGACACACGGCACAATCCCGGCAATCGAAGGGGGAGAAAACAAGATGTCTGATAACTAGATGAGCTGACCTGAGTATACACGACTTTTGGGAGAATGTCAACTACTTCGCTTCTCTTTTCGGCGAGGTGGATACAGATACAAAAGCACGCTCCCCTTCCTCCAGTGCGCGCTGTACTTCGCGGCGCACCCGCGGATCTGGGTCCTGTCGCAAGCGTTCCACATGGCGGATGTCTCCCAATCGCGTCAGCGCCCAGACAGCCGTCGCCCGCACGAGGGCGGAGCGGTCTTCAGTTCCGCACCGCACGAGGGGAATGTACGCCGGGTCCCGCGTGTTGGCTAACACGATGAGCGCGTTGCGGGCCATGCGCACCCGTCCAAAGCGCTCGAAGGCGCTCCCCTTGTATTTGGCCTGGAAGGCAGGGGTGGAAAGCGTGAGGAAATCTTCCAAGTTCGGGTGGGCCAATTCGGGCTCAGGAGCATATTCGGCCCACACGTCGTGAGCGTCGGCATTCCACGGACACACGGTCTGACATTCGTCACAACCGAAAACCCACAGGCCAACCCGATCCCACACTTCCGGGGGAATGAAGTCGGGGTGTTTCGTGGTCCAGTAGCTGGTGCAGCGGTTAGCGTCGAGCAATCCGTCTCCCAAGAGGGCTCCGGTTGGGCAATGGCGCACGCAAAGGCGACACGCGCCACAGTGGTTTTGATACGGAGGTGGCTGCTCGACTTCCAAGCTGGTGAGCAGAAGAGCCAACGTCAAATAACTCCCCACACTGGCGCGGATGAGCATCCCATTGCGCCCCACCCAACCCAGGCCGGCCCAGGCCGCGTAGCTGCGAAGGGAGAGAGGTCCCTGATGGATGTAATCCAAACATCGCACGCCAAGCTTCGTGCAAAGGCGCTTCAAGTCTTCCAGGTGAGGCTCAATCAGGCGGCGGATGAAGTCGTACTCTCGCACCCAGAAAACTCGCCCCACGCGGCCAACGCGCACCCCGCCCGGGGGGACACCGGGGTCTGGATAGGCGTGCGGGGCCGCCAACACCATCACACTCTTTGCCCAGGCCAGCCGTTCCCACGGGTTGAAGCGCACCTCCACGGCCCGCGCCAACTCGCCCATAGCGGCCTCATACCCGGCGGCAATCCAGCGTTCATAGCGCGCCTGCACTTCCCGCGGAAGTTGAATCGGGGCCCAGGCCACCAGAAAGCCACGAGCTTCGGCTTCCCGTTGAAGAATCGTCCGCGGATCGGTCATGGCCGCAGTCGCTGTTCTTTACCACGCCGAATCGGGCAGGGGCCGACCTTCTACGAGCCCACAGGCGAAGGCATGTCCGGCCTGGACAACTTTCCACACCACCCGCAACTCCCTCTCGTCTCTCGGGGCGTAGACAATTATGTTCTGCGGCGGCAAGGCGCCGGCCATGTAGCGCACCAGCGGGTGAACCGTTCCCCACCCCTTGTCCAGCACCTTCTGCCCCCACTCGGGACGCAAGGTGAGGTGAACGCTGCCCTCTTCCCTCACGATGGCGAACTCGTGGCCCCGGATGAAGGCTTCCGGCTGGCCCTTGGCCAAATGCTCGTCCAAAACGAGCGCAATCCCTGGAACGTTCAATTCAGTGGGACGAAGCGTGACGCCCTCCAGGCCCGCGCACCACTCCAAGAGTTGTTCGCGCAGGTGTGGAGGAGCCGTCTCCTCTGTCTGCAAACAGGGATACCGGATTGCCACGTGGGGCGGCTTCCCCTGGCGAACGGGCAGGCGGCGCAATGTGGGCGGAAGCTGACCGTATTTTCGGCCCATATCAGTGCCCCTCAGCCAAAGCTGTCAAAGTAGAGCTGGGTGATCGGCACGTTGGCCTCCTCCAACAGCCGCAAAGCGGCCCGAATCATGGGGGGTGGGCCCGCCATGTAAAAGGTGTAGTTGGCCCACGGTTCTGGCAACTGGCGTTGCATTGCCTCGGTCACAAACCCCGTTTGCCCCTGCCACGAGTCCGCCGCCCGCTCGACCACCGGCACCAGCACGCCGGTGGGCAAACGGGCCACGAGGTGTTCCAACGCATCCAGGCAGACCAGTTCCTCAGGCGTGCGAGCGCCGTAAAAGACGTACACCGGCCACCCGGCGAGTTCGCCAGAAG
>WFWG01000084.1 GCA_015491235.1 Ardenticatenaceae bacterium | reverse complement strand
CCGGGGAAAAGCCCCCGGCCGAGACGCCTGCGCCTCCTCCCCCGGACGCAGAAGGCCGCGTCGAGACTGATGCCGAGGGGCATGACTTGCTCTGGTGGCAACACCATTGGCCCCGCTTTCTGGAGTGGCTGCGGACACGGGGTGGCCCCTACCGCCGCCTGGCCGTGCGCCTGAAGTTCGGCCAGCCCCACGCGCTGGAGAACGACACCCTGACCCTGCGCTTTGCTCACTCCATCCACCGCGACAAAGTGGCCGAGCGCGAGAGCCGCACCATGCTCCAGAAGGCCCTGCGCGAGTTCGGCGGTGCCCCCCTGCTGGTGGAGTGCGTCTGGTCCCCCAACCAGCAGGCTGCCCAGCCAGCGCGTACCAAGTTCGAGGAAGCCGCCGAAGACCCGCTGGTTCGAGCGGCGCTCAAACTGGGTGGGCGCATCGTGGACGTGCGGCTGCCCCAGGAATCCTCTGCCCCCGCACCACCCGAGGAGGCGTGAAGGTCACCTATGCCTTGACGACATACGGCGAATCTTTACAAAGCCGACCAAGTATATCAAGAATATATCAGCAAGGAGGGAACAATGAGCACGTACAAGGAAATCGTTTTCGAGCCGTCGTGGCACGATCACACGGCCCTGTTGGCCATCAACCGGCCACACGAGTTCAACTCCTACACGTTGACCACGCTGCGCGAGATGGTGGACGCCATCGAGCGGGCCATGTGGGACGACAACATCCAGTTCATCGTGCTCACCGGCGTGGGAGACAAGGCCTTCTGCACGGGCGGCAACGTTCACGAGTATGCCGAGGAGTACAACCGCAAGTCGGCTGACTTCTGGAAGTGGGGCGAAATCTATGGCCGCGTCTTCGACATGATTTTGCACTGCGGCAAGCCGGTCATCGCGCGGGTGAACGGCGCTGTGGCTGGCGGCGGGTTCGAGTTCGTCTGCGCGTGTGACTTGGCCATCGCCAGCGAGAACGCGCGTTTCATCTCGCCGGGGCCGCGTGTGGGCATGACGTCGGTGGGCGGCCTCTCCCAGTGGCTGCCGTGGCACATTGGCATCAAGCGGGCCGCCGAAATCGTCATGCTCAGCACGGAGATTGACGCCCAGACGGCCCTCGAGTGGGGCGTGGTCAACCACGTGGTGCCCCTCGAGCAGTTGGACGACAAGGTACGCGAGGTACTCGACCGAATGCTCACCCTCTCGCCCTCCAGCCTGTGGTACTTCAAAGTCCACCTGAACTGGTGGCGCGACCTGGTCTGGCGCCTTACGTGGGAACACGCCAAGGCCTGGTTCGCCCTCAACATCGGCGGCGTGGAGCCCAGCGAGGGATTGTGGGCCTTCAAGGAGAAGCGCCAGCCGCGCATGCGCATGATCCGCGACCGCATCGGCGAGGGCATGGACCCGCGCTATCCCTTCGGCCCGCTGCTGAAGCGCTGCGAGGCGTGCGGAACCGAGTTCCTGCCCGAAAACGCCAGGTTCTGCCTCCAGTGCGGTGCTGCCCTCTAGCTTATCCTTGGTGACGGCCACCGTGCAAGTGGCCGTCACCCCCTTTCCTCCGCTCACTGCTCACCGATTTTGCCCCTTTTGTCAATTCGACTAAGATTGTGGTTGCGTGGCTGTATTCCCCCTGAAGTCGTTCCGCATCGGAACATCACCAAACGGCAAGGAGCATGTCCATGGTCAAGAAGAAAAAGCGCAAGAAGACTGGCCGCGCGGGCGGCGCAGCCGGGTTTGGTGCACCCGGCTTCGATCCCGGACAGTTGCTGGCCCAGGTTCAGAAGATTCAGGAAGAGATGCTGGCCGCCCAGGAAGCCCTCAAGAACGAAATCGTGGAGGTGAGCGTGGGCGGCGGCGTGGTGACGGTGCGCATGACGGCCGCACAGGAAGTTGTGGACATCGAGATCAAGCCCGAAGTGGTGGACCCCGACGACGTGGAGATCTTGCAGGACCTCCTGGTGGCCGCCTTCAACGAGGCCCTCTCCAAGGCTCGTGCCCTCACCGAGGAGCGCATGGCGCCCTTCGCCAACTTGCTGGAGGGCAGCGGCCTGGGCGGGCTGCTGGGTTAACTCCGAAGGCTCCGCAGGTATCTGAATGATGCGACCGAACGCGCTGCCCCCTTCTGTTGCCAGACTCATTGAGGAGTTTGCCAAGCTGCCCGGCATCGGCCCCAAGACGGCCTCCCGCCTGACCTTTTACCTGTTGCGCGCCCCCGACGAGCAGGTGGCTGCCCTGGCCGAAGCGGTACGTGCCCTGAAGCTCGACTTGGTGGAGTGTCGGCGCTGCCGCAACATTGCTGAGGCCAGCCCCTGTGCCATCTGTAGCGACGAGAGCCGGGACCAAACGGTGGTGTGCGTGGTGGAGGAACCGCTGGACGTGGTGGCTATCGAGCGCACGGGCGTCTACCGGGGGCTCTACCACGTGCTGCACGGGGCTATCTCGCCCGTCGAGGGCATTCTCCCCCAAGACCTGCGCATCGGGGAGCTCATCGCGCGCCTCGACCGGGAGCCCATTGAGGAGGTTATCCTGGCGACGAACCCCAACTTGGAAGGGGAGACCACAGCCACATACATCGTGCGGCAAATCGGCTCTCGCCCCGTGCGCATCACGCGGCTGGCCCGCGGACTCCCCATGGGCGGCGACCTGGAATACGCCGACGAGGTGACCCTGGCGCGGGCCCTCGAAGGGCGCCGCGAGGTTGACTGATGGACATCCGCACCTTTTTGCGCCAACGGCTGAAGACGCTCACAGCCCTCACAGCGGGCGGCGCCCTTCGGCGCGGTCTCAAAACGGACACGCCGGAACTGGAAGACAGCCTGGCAGCCCAGTGGAAGACGGAGGCCCGCCTCATTCAGCGCGTGCTGGACGAGCCCGATGAGCCGGTGGCCGTGCTCCACCGCTGGCGCGAGCGCACCGAGCAGTTCCGCGACCGTTACCCGGAGCGGGAGGGCTGGACGGACAAGCGGGGCCAGTTCTGGCGCGTGGACCTGGTGCTGACGGCCATTGACAACTTGCTGGAGCACATCGAAAGCTGGGAGGCCGCCTCCGAATTCCCGGAAGGCGAGGAGGAATAACGTGGCCTTGTGCCCCGGCGTCCCCGTCACGTGAAAGAGGCGTTGCCCCTTATGCTGACTTCGCCTTGAGCGTTCGCAGCAGCCAGTCCTGGTCCACGGGTGTTTTGTGAATCCGCACGCCCACCGCGTGGTAGACGGCGTTCGCGACAGCGGCTGCCGTGGGGATGCTGGCAATTTCCCCCACCCCTTTGGCTCCATATGGCCCGGAGGAAAGTTCGTCCTCCACCAGGTAGGAGACGATCTCGGGCGTGTGGCGAATGCTCGGCATTTTGTACCGCGACAGGGTGGTGCAGTAGGGCAATCCCCCCTCCACCGGATACTCCTCGGTCAGCGCGTTGCCGATGCCCATGATAATGCCCCCCCGAATCTGCCCCAGCAGGCCCAGCACGTTGATGGCCCGCCCAATGTCATGGGCGCTGACGGCCTTCAGGACCACCACTTCACCGGTGCGCGTGTCCACCTCCACCAGGACGGCCTGAACGCCAAACGAAAACCCCACGTGCATGTCGCCCTCGCGGCCCAGCGGAGCGGTCGGTGGGGCCTCGAACACCGCCCGCGCCAGGGGCTGGCGTCCGCCCTCACGGGCCAGCCGGGCCACCTCGCCGAGGGGAAGGCGCTTGCCCCGGGCGTGGACGAAGCCCTCCCGGAACTCGAGTTCGTCCTGCGAGGCGCCAAGTTCCTCACAGGCGGCCCAGGCCAGAATGTCCCGCACCCGTCGGGCGGCCATTCGCGCCGCGTTGCCGTTGATGTACGTCTGGCGGGAGGCCGTGGTGGGGCCACCGTCGGGCGTGACGTCGGTGTTGGGCAAGGCCACCTCCACGTGCTGATAGGGAATGCCCAACTCCTCGGCCACCACGATGGCGAGCACGGCCGGCAACCCCTGGCCGATTTCGGCCGCGGCCGTGCGCACCACCGCACGCCCGTCGGGCAGGACTTCGACTTCGGCGCCACCCCGGTCGGGGGCGCCGCCGCCCAAGCCGGTGTTCTTGTAACAGGCCGCCAACCCCCAGGCTCGCACGCGCGCCGGGTCGGCCGGGTTGGGGAAGGGGCGCCACCACGCCCCATCAGGCTCAACTCTCAACTCGCGGCGAATGTGAGCGGCCACCTTGTCAAGACACTCGAGCAACCCCACGCTCTCTCGCAGCACCTGACCGGTCGAGGTGGTCGAGCCGGTGCGCAGGGCGTTGCGCCGCCGGAGTTCAACGGGGTCCATCCCCAGCCGGTGGGCCAGGATGTCCATGGTAGACTCGACGGCAAAGGCGGACTGGGTCACGCCAAACCCCCGGAAGGCGCCGGCCGGCGGGTTGTTGGTGTAGACGGTGTAACAGTCCACCTTCACGTGGGGAACCTCGTAGGGGCCAGCCGCGTGCGTGGCCGCGCGGGTCATCACCTTGTCGCTCAAGCTGGCGTACGCGCCCGCGTCGCCCAGGATGTGTACCTGAACGGCCACCAGCCGACCGTCCCGCTTGGCCCCCACCTTGACGCGAATCACCGTGGCGTGCCGCTTGGGGTGAACGCGCAGCGACTCCTGGCGGCTGTAGAGCACCTTCACGGGGCGGCCGGTAGCCGTGGCCAGGAGGGCCGCGTGAATCTGGGCCGCGATGTCCTCCTTCCCCCCGAAGCCACCACCCACGAAGGCGCCCTTCACCCGTACCTGCTCCTCCGGCACCCCCAGGCTCTTGGCGATCTGGCGGCGGTCCTCGTAGGGAATCTGCGACCCCACAATGACCTCGATCTTTCCGTCCTCGGCGACGCGGGCGATGGAACACTCCGGCTCGAGGAAGGCGTGCTCGTACATGGGCGTGCGGTACTCCGCCTCGACGATCACGTCGGCCTCGGCAAATCCTTGCGCCACGTCCCCCTTGCGGACTTTGATGTGCTTGAGCAAGTTGCCCTGTTGGTGGACTTTGGGGGCGTCCGGGGCCAGCGCCTGCTCCGGATCGGTTACCACCGGCAGGGGCTCGTACTCCACCTCGATGAGCTCCAGCGCCTGGCGGGCAAGCTGGGGTGTCTCCGCGGCCACGATGGCGACCGCATCGCCCACGTAGCGCACTTTATCGTAGCAGAGCACGGGCCAGTCGTTGAAGATGAGGCCGTGGTGCTTGTCGCCGGGAATGTCCTCGTGAGTCAGCACGGCGTGAACGCCCGGCAGCGCTCTGGCGCGGCTGGTGTCAATGTGCTTAATGCGGGCGTGAGGGTAGGCGGCCCTGAGGGTAGCGCCGTAGAGCATGTTGGGGAAGGCGTAGTCGTCGGTGTACTTGGCCTGACCGGTCACCTTGGCCACCGCGTCGGGGCGAGGAACCGGATTTCCCACCACGCGGAGCGCCTTGGGGCTCCGGGGCAGTCGTCCATCCGAGCAGGTCAGGGTGGGGGACTGGCCGCTGGCCACTTTGATGGCATCAATGATTTCCAGGTAACAGCCACAGCGACAGTAGGTGTCCTTGAGGGCCGACTTGATCTCCTCCTCCGTGGGCTGGGGGGAGCGGTCGAGGAGAGCCTTGGCCGTCATGATGAAGCCAGGGGTGCAGAAGCCGCACTGCACCGCCCCATACTCGACGAAGGCCCGCTGGAGAGGGTGCAGTTCCCCGTTTTGGGCCAGTCCCTCAATGGTGAGCACCTCGGCGCCCTGCGCTTTGAGGGCGGGAAAGATGCACGAGTCCACCGGCTGGCCGTTGACGAGCACCGTACAGGCGCCACACTCGGCCTCTTCACACCCGATCTTGGTCCCCGTGAGGCCCAACGTGTACCGCAAAACGTGGGCCAGGAACTCGTCCCCGGCCACCTCCACGCTTACCGGCCTTCCGTTGACGGTCATGTTGAGCAGCGGCATTGCTCTCCTCCCTTCGTGCAACCAGCCACCTCTTGCACCGGCCCGCCGGGCTAACCCCCCAGCCAACACCCAAACGAGGAATACTTGTCGGCCACCTCGAAGCGGGGAGACGCCCACGTCTCCCCGCGCGCTCGCGCCACAGCCGTCTCCAACACGCGCGGCAGCAGCGTGCGGATCATTTCCACCCGGTACTCGCGGGTGGCCCGGTACCTGGACGTGCGGGGTGAGCACGCTTGCAAGGTCACTTCGGCCGCCTGCCGGAACACGGCCGCGTCGGGCGGCGCGCCCCGCAAGACCGCTTCCGCCCGTTGGGCGCGGAAGGGAGTGGGCGCCACCGGCCCCAGGCTCACGCGGGCTTCCTCGATGTGCGTTCCCGCCCCGTTCAAGCGCACCGTGGCGGCAGCGACGAGGATGGGCAGCGCCACCCCCTGGGGCCGCATCACGCGCCCAAAGGCCGAGGCCTCGCGGGGCCCCGTGGCGCGAAACCGCAAGGCCGTGAGCAACTCCCGCGTGGGGTCAACGGCGGACTGCCCGGGGCCCCGAAAGAGGTCGAGGAGGGGGTGCCAGGCGCTCCCGTTGGCACGTGCCACCTGTCCCTCGCCGTCCAGCGCCAGGAGCGCCACCGTGCCGTCGGCCGCGGGCAGCGCGTTGACCACGTTGCCGCCCAAGGTGGCCACATTGCGCACCTGTGGCCCCCCGATGACCGAGCACCCCTCGGCCAGCGCCGTGCCCCGCTGGCGAATGAGGGCGGAGCGGACGATTTCAGTGTGAGTGACGGCCGCGCCAACGACGATCCAGTCGCCCTCCTGGTAAATGGTGCGCAGTTCAGGAATCGCGGTGACATCAACCAGCGCCTCGAAGGCTGGGGGTTTTTCGAGCAACTCGACGAAGAGGTCCGTGCCGCCAGCCACTACCCTGGCTTGGCCGCGGTAGTGGGCCAGAATTTCCAACACCTCCTGAACCGTGCGGGGGCGGTAATAGTGTTGCCATCGTCCCACGGGTATCTGCCTCCACTCATTTGCTCGCACCCCATTCTACACGGCCTTGCGGTGGACGTCAATGGAGCACGGACACACGCGGTGCTACCGTGAGAATGTGTGGAGAATGTGTGGGCAGAACGCTGGGGGGCCGGGGGAGGAGTAGCAGGGCCAAGGGCCAGCGTTGATTTGACAAGTAGGAGAATGTGTGGTATGCTCTAAACCGTAGGACGCAGTATGAGCTAAGTTGTTCAAGGAGCCAGCGCGTCGTGCGCTGGCTTTTTTGTTGAGCACCCGCACGTACTCCGTCCGCACGACTACCAAAATCTTTCAAGTTTCAAAGGAGTTTCGTATGAGCGAGCACCAACTCGGCAAGGTCAAGTGGTTCAACAGTCAGAAGGGGTTTGGATTCATCTCCCCCGAGGACGGAAGCCGTGACGTTTTCGTCCATTTCAGCGCCATCGAGGGGGGCGGATACCGCGACCTTCAGGACGGCGAACTGGTTGAATTCACTGTCGAGCAGAGCCCCAAGGGGCCGCGTGCGGCGAACGTGCGGCGTGTTTAACCGGAACAGCCGTTCATTTGCCTGAAAAGCAAAGGGCACCGCCAAAGCGGTGCCCTTTTGTTCTTCCACCGATTGCGAGGAGGAGTAGTCATACACGGAGTAACTTCCGCCCTCATGCGCTGTCTGTTGTCAGCCGTCGCTCCCCGCCCCGCTGGACGATGAAATCGGCAATGGCCTGAATCTGGCGCGACAGCCTGTGGTTTGGTGCCTCGAGCACGAAGGGCACGCCGCGGTTCACGCTCAACACCACAGGCCGCCCCCCGCTGATGACTTGGAAGGCGACCGGGTGGCCGATGACTCGCTCGATGGTCTCCACGTCAACCCCCACGTTGGAGTTAGCCCGGTTGAGCACCACGAAAATGTAATTGAGGGATACGCCCAATCGAGGGGCCAGTTCCAGGAACATGCTCATGTTCTTGAGGGGGCCAATCTCGGGCGTGACGACCAGGATGACGGTATCGGCGTGGTTGAAGACGGCCAGAACACGGTCATCGTAGGCCGGGGGACAGTCCACTACCACAAAATCAAAGCGTTCGGCCAGCCAAGCGAGCAGTTTGTCAACATCCTCGGGTGTGATAAGCTCCGCATCCTCTGGCCGATAGGGACTCAGCAGCGCGTGGAGGTTGCTTTCCTCGTGAATTTGAAGCGCCCGTTCCGCGTATTCGTCCAGCGACTCGATCTGGTCGAGGAGGTCTACCACACTGTGGGTCGTGGGCAAATTCAGGTGGATGGCCACGTCGCCGAAGAAGAAGTCCGTGTCAAAAATCACTGCTCGTCTGTCCGGGTGGATCCGCTGAGCCAGTGCCACAGAGGCGTTGACAGCGATGAGCGTCTTCCCCACACCGCCCTTGGTGCCGAAGAAAGCTGCCACGTGTCCCTTCGGCAGGCTGGCCGGACGCCAGAGTATACCTTCCCGGTATCGCGCCACTCGCGCGAGCAGTGCCCGCACCCGGTAGATTAGCTCCTCCAGTTCATAGGGCTTCGTCAGGTAGTCGTCCACGCCAGCCTCGAAGGCCGCGATGCGGTCCGAAAGGTCCCCCCGAGCCGTTAGCATCAGAATGGGGACGTGACGGGTTGCCGGGTCCTGACGCAACTGGCGAGCCACCTGGAATCCGTCCAGCCCGGGAAGCATTACATCCAGGATAATAAGGTCAACTGGCTCCCGCTGCACCAGCGCTAAGGCTTCTGGGCCAGTGTGAGCCACCAGCACCTCAAACCCCTCGTGGCGCAAAATGCGGTCCAGCAATTGGGCAGAGGGGATGTCGTCCTCCACCACAAGCACTCGCCATTGAGGTTCTGTCATTTTTTCCGCTCCGCTTTTGTCACGCCCCTACCCGTCCCGACACTTTGGGAAAGTGGCTGACCCGCACTTCGGGCACGACGACAGCGTGGCTGCTGAAGTAGACCACCACAGTGCTCCCGGGGTGCATTTCGCGCAGGCGCAGCGTGACGAAGGAATGGCGCTCTCCGCCACCCCGCAGGATATAGGGGTCATCGCTGACGACCTGGACGTGGTGCATGATGTTCGAGGAGCCGTGCGGAAACTGCATGTCTATTTTCACGTTTCGGGCGATGCCGCGCCCAACGTTTTCGACCAGCACTCCGCCGACCACGGCAATGCCCGGAATGTCATAAGGGGGCAAGATAACCCAGCGCAAGTCAGGCTGTCCAAGAACCCAGCGCGCGGCGCGCTGGAACAGGGCTTTGATGTCCGAACGGTCAGTTTGCGCGCTCATCGTCTCCGTTCCGATGGGGTTCATAGCGCCTCACGACGATACACGCATTTTGTCCGCCAAATCCAAAGGCGTTGCTCATTGCAATCCGCACAGGCGTGCGACGGGCCACGTTGGGCACGTAGTCCAGATCACACTGGGGGTCAGGCTGGTCCAAGTTGATGGTGGGCGGAATGATGCCCGTCTCGATGGCCTTGAAGTTCGCCACCAGGCTGACCGCACCAGCGGCGCCTAACGTGTGCCCAATCATGCTCTTGATGCTGCTCACCGGCACGGAATAGGCTGCCTCGCCGAAGACCCGCTTGATGGCCAGTGTCTCGGAGATGTCGTTCAAGGGGGTGGCCGTGCCGTGCGCCGATATCCAGTCCACCTCCTCAGGAGCCACACCGGCCTCTTCGAGGGCAAGTTGCATGGCGCGGGCTGCCCCGCCGCCCTGGGGGTCTGGTGCCACCAGGTGGTACGCGTCGGTGGAAACGCCGTACCCCACAATCTCGCCGTAGATGCGGGCGCCGCGAGCGAGGGCAATCTCCTCCCGTTCCAAAATCAGGACAGCCGCCCCCTCGGACATTACCGTGCCATCCCGGTCTTTGTCGAAGGGACGGCAGGCCTGTTCCGGCTCATCGTTGCGGGTGCTGAGGGCTTGCAGGCGCCAGAAAGCCGCGATGGCGATTGGCGTCAACAGCGCTTCGCTCGAACCGGCAACCACGATGTCCACCTCGCCCCGCTGAATGCGGCGGACAGCATCCCCCACGGCGTAGAGGCCGGTGGCGCAGGCTGCCACCGGGGAGCCAGCAGGGCCCTTAATGCCATAGCGAATGGCAACCTGGCAGGCGCCCATGTTGACCAGCACGCTGGGACCAGCGTAGGGGGCCACCCGGCGTGGCCCCTTCTCCATGATGACTTTGTGCTCGCGCGCGATCGTGTCCAAGTCGCCCACAGCGTTACCAATTTCCACGCCCACGCGAGTTGGGTCATACTGGGAGAGGTCGAGCCCCGCGTCGGCCAGGGCCTCCTCGGCAGCCGCGATGGCAAGCTGGACGAAGCGGGCCGTGCGGCGCGCCACTTTGGCCGGCATGTACTCTGTTGGATCAAACGCTTCGATGTACCCCCCGATTTGTACCGGCCACTCCGAAACGTCAAAATGGGTCAGGCGGTGAATGCCCGAACGCCCCTCCACCAACCCTTCCCAGAAGGCCGAAACGCCTATGCCCAAAGGCGTTACGGCCCCCAAGCCAGTCACCACCACACGCGGCCGGTTGTCGTTCATGGTCCCCGTTCACTCCCTCTCGTGTGAATGCGTTTTGCCGTGTGGTAACGACAGTGTAAACAATTTCAAGGAAACCGACAAATGGGAGACCTGTTGCCCCCTTCATCTGCAAGAGGCGGCGCCGTTGGGCACAGCCCCCATGTTCAAGCTCCTCCTTTTCACACTTCCAACACGTGAAGTTCCTGGGCGTCAGGCACCCCCATAATATCTAAGCCCCTTCCTCCCGTCAATAGCCTTTCAGTCCCCAACAGGGCCTCGCAACGTGCCAACCCAGTTCTACACAATTTTTCCCTTTTCTGACACAACGCGGCAGCGACAGACCTTGCTTCTGACATGACAGTTGACAAGACAGCCTTTTAGCGTATACTTCAACGCAACCGGCGGCGATGCGTGAAACGTGAGGAATTTATGAACTCGGTTGCCAATTATTTGCTCCCGGAGTTGCCGGCCTCACAAGCGGCGCAGGTACTGGAGCGCATCCGCCAGGCACTCTCCGAGGACATTGGCGAAGGTGACGTGACCACCCTCGCCGTGATTCCCCCCGAACGCCTGTTGCGAGGTCGTTTCGTGGCCAAGCAGGAGGGAGTGGTGGCTGGCCTGGCGGTTGCGGGCCTCACTTTTGCCCTGCTGGACGAGCGGGTGCGCTTTGCCCCTCGCGTGAACGACGGCCAACAGGTGTCCCCTGGAACGGTGCTGGCCACAGTGGAAGGTCCGGCCCAAGCGCTATTGAGTGGCGAGCGGGTGGCACTCAACTTCTTGCAGCGCATGTCAGGCGTGGCCTCGCTAACGCGCCGCTTCGTGGAAGCGGTGGCCCACACCCGTGCCGTCATCCTCGACACCCGCAAGACGGCGCCCGGCCTGCGAGTGTTCGACAAGTGGGCCGTGCGCTTGGGGGGCGGCCAGAACCACCGACTTGGCCTCTACGACATGGTGCTCATCAAGGACAACCACATTGCCGCCGCCGGCAGCATCACCGAGGCGGTGCGTCGGGCCCGCGCCCGCTACGGCCGTCGCTTTCCCGTCGAGGTGGAAGTGCGCACCATGGCCGAACTCGACGAGGCCCTGGCGCTGGAGGTGGACCGCATTCTGCTGGACAACATGTCCCTGGAGGAACTGCGAGCCGCCGTGGAGCGCACGGCTGGCCGCGTTCCGCTGGAGGCTTCTGGCAACGTCACGCTCGCCAACGTGGCTGCCGTCGCCGAAACGGGCGTGGACTACATCTCCGTGGGCGCGCTCACCCACTCCGCGCCCGCCCTCGACATCAGCTTCGTGTTGGAACACGCACCTGTTGCAAATCCCACACACCAGGAGGTTTACCATGACGGCCGTTCGGTTGACTGACACCTCTCCGCTCGAAGCGGAGGCCGAGCGCCTTTACGAAGAACTCAGGGTCAAGCTGCACGACGTGGTGCCCGACGTGGAGCTCTGGTACAAGGCTCGCCTGGCCGCGGAAATCCTTGCGCTCAAGGAGGAGCGCAACGCCCTTATTCTGGGGCACAATTACATGGAGCCAGCACTGTACTACTCCATTCCCGACTTCACGGGTGACTCGCTGGCGTTGAGCCGCAAGGCAGCCCAGACGGACAAGGACGTGATCGTCTTCTGCGGCGTCAAGTTCATGGCCGAAACGGCCAAAATCCTCAACCCGGAGAAGACCGTGCTGCTCCCTTCGGAGAAGGCCGGCTGTTCGCTAGCCGCCAGCATCACGGCCGAGGACGTGCGACGACTGCGCGCCCGCTTTCCCGGCGTGCCAGTTGTGAGTTACGTCAATACTTACGCCGAGGTCAAGGCCGAAAGCGACATCTGCTGCACGTCCAGCAACGCCGTGGCCGTGGTGGAGTCGCTCAAGAGCGACACAGTGATCTTCGTGCCCGACGAGTACCTGGCTCGCAACGTGGCCCGCGAGACGGGCAAACACATCATCGTGCCGGTGCGCCGGCCGGACGGTCAGCTCCACGTGGAGGACACGGAAGTTGACTACCAGATTATCGGCTGGCCCGGTCGCTGCGAGGTGCACGAGAAGTTCACCGTGGAGGAGATCGCGGCCATCCGAGCCCAGTTCCCCGACGTGGTCGTGCTGGCCCACCCCGAGTGTGCCCCTGAAGTGGTCGAAGCGGCCGATTTCTCGGGCAGCACCAGCGCTATGATTCGCTTCGTGGAGCAGACCGACGCGCCCCGCTACGTGCTGCTCACCGAGTGTGCTATGGGCGACAACGTTGCCGCCGCCAACCCGGACAAGGAGATGTTGCGGCTCTGCACGGTGCGCTGCCCGCACATGAACCAGATCACGCTGGAGGAGACACTGGCCGCATTGCGCCACAACCGCTACGTCATCGAGGTGCCGGAGGAGATTCGCGTGCGGGCCGCTCGCGCGGTGGAACGCATGTTGCAAGTGGGGTAACGCCATGAACGCCGACGTGCTGGTCATTGGCTGCGGCATCGCGGGCAGCGTGGCCGCCCTGCGCCTGGCCGATGCGGGTTTCCGGGTGCTGGTGCTCACCCGTGCTCGCGAGCCGCACGAGAGCAACACGTACTACGCCCAGGGGGGCATCGTCTACCGGGGGCCGGGTGACACGCCCGACCGGCTTTTCGCCGACATCGTGGAGGCTGGGGCCGGGCTCAACGACCCCCGCGCGGTTTCCCTCCTGGCCGAACTGGGCCCTCAACTGGTAACGTCTGTTCTCGTGGAACGGGTCGGCGTCTTGTTTGACCGGGAAGAGGGGGCCTTCTCCTTGGCCCGCGAAGGAGGCCACTCCCTGCCCCGCATCGTGCACGTGGGGGACGCCACGGGGCGTGCCATCGAGGTGGCGCTCATCCGGCAACTCCATGACCACCCCAACGTGACGCTCCGCGCGGGCTGCACGGCGTTGGAACTGATTACCACTCCCGTGAGTGGACGAAGTGGGAGACGAACTCGCTGCGCGGGGATTACGGTTTTCGACCAGGCAAGCGGCCAGGTGGAAGTGCACTTGGCCCCGAGGACAATCCTGGCAACCGGCGGCTTCGGCGCCATTTTTCAGCGCACCACTAACCCTCCCGGCGCGCGCGGTGACGGCGTGGCCATGGCTGCCCGGGCCGGCGCCCGCCTAGCCAACCTGGAGTACGTGCAGTTTCATCCCACCGCCTTCTCCCATCCCGAAGCGCCGGCCTTCCTCATCTCAGAAGCGGTGCGCGGGGCGGGCGCCCGGCTGGTTCACGCCGACGGCACGCCCTTCATGCACCGGCACGCCCCCAAATGGGGCGACCTGGCTCCACGAGACGTGGTGGCACGAGCCATCTTCCAGGAAATGGCCGTCCGCGACGCGCCCCACGTCTACCTGGACGTGCGTTCGGCCCTCTCCCCAGAGGAAATCAAAGCGCGCTTTCCCAACCTCTACGCCCAATGTCGGCGCTACGGCGTGGACATGACGCGCGACTTGGTGCCGGTGGCCCCGGCGGCCCATTACACCTGCGGCGGCGTCTGGTGCGACGAGTGGGGTCAGACGACGGTGGAAAACCTCTATGCTGTCGGCGAAGTGGCCTGTACGGGCCTGCACGGTGCCAACCGGCTGGCCAGCACATCCTTGCTGGAAGGGCTGGTGTGGGGCGTCCGCGCTGCCGAACACATCCAACGCACTTGGGCGGAGACCATCCCCCCATCCGCGGACGAGCCACTCCGCGTGGCACCCGCCGGGACTCAGCCCGTGGCGCCGGCCTTTCTGGTTTCGCGCGCGGAAGCGGTGCGCACACTCATGTGGCAAGAGGTGGGGCTTGTGCGCACTGGCGAAGGCCTCACCCGGGCGGTGGAAGCGCTCCGCCAACTTCAGGATGAGGTGGAAGCCGTATACTGCCGGAGCGCCCTGAGCGACGAACTGGTCGGGTTGCGCAACATGGTTCAGGTGGCCCGGCTGGTGGCCGAGGCCGCCCTGGCCAATCCGCACAGCAGGGGGTGTCACTACCGTGTCGAACAAGCCCACGCTGTCTGCTGAGGAACGACGGCAACGCCTGCTCGAAATTTTGGGCACAGCTCCCCAACCCCTCACGGGGAGCCAACTGGCGGCCTTGTTTGGCGTCAGCCGGCAGGTCATTGTGCAGGACATCGCCATCCTGCGGGCGGCTGGCCACGACATCTTCGCCAGCCCACGGGGGTACTTCCTGTACCGTCCGCTGCCTGCCACCCGGCGCACGGTGGTGGCGGTGCGCCACACCCCGGCCCAGACGGAAGACGAACTCTTGGCCTTGGTGGACGCCGGGGTGGAGGTGGTGGACGTGATCGTGGAGCACCCCATCTACGGGGAACTGCGCGGCATGTTGCACATCGCCTCTCGGGCTGACGTGGCGCAATTCATGGATCAGTTGCGGGAAACGGGCGCCCACCTGCTCAGCGAACTCACCAACGGCCTCCACCTCCACACGCTGGAGGCCCGCTCGGACGAGGCCCTGGAGCGCGCCCGGCGCGCCCTGCGCAAGCGGGGGTATCTGGTAGAGTGAGTCTTAATGTCTATTCCGCCTTTGTCTTCGTTTCCTCCTGGGCCTGAGCAAGAAGGGCATTCCAGGTTGCCAACACCTCGTCTCCCATCTGGGCAGCCCTGACTGAGATATACTCGAGGTTCAGGTTCTCCTCGCCCAATCCGCTGAGGAGGAAAATCAGCATCTCGCGAATGTCACTTTTGTGCTTGGGGGATCGGCCTTCCTGCCATGCTTCCAGTTTGCCCAGAATAATATCTTCCGGTCGAGCACACCAAGCCTCAAACGTGCGCCCACTTTCATCTTGAAACAGACGACGAATGCGCCGTGCAAATGCCGCCCGGTGAAATGGTTGAGCAGAAAGCGGTATAAGATCCGCCTTGATGCCCTCTTCCGTATCAATGATGTTGAACATGATGCCGATGCGCGCAGAACGACGCATTTGTTCGGGATCGGCATAGTAGCGAGGCGGAGGGAACCGGCGTGCCAGCGCTTCAAAGTGAGACTCCTGCAAATCTACCACAATGTCCACGTCAAAAGTCGCCCGCGTCAGGCCAAAAGTTGTGCCGGCAAATGCCCCCACGAGCATATACGGAACATCGAATTCCTCCAGCGCGCGTAGGATTTGAAAATAAAATCCCAACACGCTCATGGTTTGTAATCCCGAAGAGGTGTCAAGTGAGCCAATACTTTCATGTTGATTTCCCGGTCAGAGAGCTGAGGATAGCGCTGGCGGAAGGCGCCCCGCAAGCCGGCCCGCACAAATTCGGCTGCCCGAATCATGGTGAGCACGCGCTGGGCAGGGGTCAACTTGGCCCACAACTCGAGTTGTTGCCAATCAATAGGGTCGAAGGGCTCCTCGTCAGGAACAACTGGCGAAGTTGAGGATTCTTGATGCTCCTGTTGAGGAACGTGTGTGCTTTCTCCGCTCATGGTTCACTTCAAGTTGCACCGCATACGCTGTGCTCTTTCCCTCAGAGGTGAACTCCGATGTCATACCAATTGCTTTCTCGAACACCATGTTTCAATCCTGGTGTTCTCCTGAAGCGTGGACCGACGGCGTGCCATGCCAGCAGCTTGAGCAGAGATACGGCTCGGCGCCGCCGTAAGAAAAGAAATTGTGGAGCACTGGGGCGGCGGCGCCGAGCCATTTCGGTGAATACATGGCATTTGTAAACCCAACTGGTATCAGTATACCTGACCGCCGCAACTCGGTCAAAAGGAGGCCATGGGGCTACTTGGGCTCCTTCTCCGCCCCGGCCGGAGCAAGGGCTTGGCGGACGTGGGCGGCCATCTCACGAGCCCGCTCAGGGGCATCGCCCACGTAGTGGTCGGCCACCAACAGTTCACGCACTCGCTCGGGCGGCACGTAACGGGTGACGCGCTCATCGGCGGGCAGCGTTTCGTGCAGCGGGTTGGGCTGTCCGGCTTGCACGGCCTGCCAAGCCTTCATGCTGTGCTCGCGAATCACTTCGTGGAGCGCCTGGCGGTTTCCTCCCGCCTTCACAGCCTCCATCAACACCCGCTCCGTGGCCGCGAAGGTGCCGTACACCTCCACGTTGCGCCGAATGGCAGTCTGATCGAGTTGAAGGCCGGCCACGATTTTCTGCACACGTCGGAGCAATTCGTCGGCGGCCAGAAACGCCTCCGGTAGCACCACGCGCCGGTTGCCCGAGTCGTCCAGCGTGCGCTCGAGGAGCGAGTGAGCGGCGTTGTCCCACATCACGCGCGGCAGAGCCGCCAGAAAGCGGGCCAAGCTGTCCACGTTTTCCGCGTTGACCGGGTTGCGCTTGAAGGGCATGGCCGACGAGCCCACCTGGTGGCGCCCAAAGGGCTCCCGCCACTCGCCAAGGGGGGGCGACTGGAGCAGGCGTATGTCGAAGGCCAGGCGGTAGAGAGGAATCGCCAGGCCAGCCAGGGCAGAGACCACCACCCAGTCCTGCCGCCGTGGGTATGTCTGCGTGGCGACGGGAAACGGCTCCAACCCCAGCCGCTCCATTACCCGCGCCTCCATCTCGCGGGGCGTCATGCCGGTATCGCGCAGCAACTCGGCATACGAGGCTGAAGTGCCCACGGCGCCCTTGAAGCCCTTGCCCCGCACCTCCGCGCGCACCCGCCGCAAGTGTTGCCAGTCGGCCAGCAGGTCTTGGGCGTACTGGGCCAGACGGTAGCCCACGGTGGTGGGCTCGGCCGGTTGCAGGTGAGTGAAGCCCATGCAAACGCGGTCAGCCTCCTGCTCGACGCGGTCGGCCAGGATGAGCAGAAGGGAGCGCAGTCGCTCCAGGATCAAGTCGAGGGCCTCGCGCAGTCGCAAGGCGTCGGCGTTGTCCTCCACGTCCATGCTGGTGGCCCCCAGGTGAATGATGCTCCCGCCGACAGGACACTGCTCGGCGAAGACGTGCACCTCGGCCATGAGGTCGTGGTGAATCTTGGCTTCGATGGCGTGTGCCCGTTCCAGGTCCACCTCGTGCTGGTGAGCCTTCAAGTCGGCGACCTGCTCCGGGGTGACCAGGCCGGCCTCACACTGCACCTCGGCCAGGGCCACCCAAATGCGCCGCCAGAGCAAGCGCTTGTAGTGCTCGGACCAGATGCGGCGCATGTCGTCCGAGCCGTAACGCCAGGTGAAGGGGCTAACGTAGGTCACGTGGGTGAACGCTTCCACAAGGACACCTCTTTTCCT
>WFWG01000083.1 GCA_015491235.1 Ardenticatenaceae bacterium | reverse complement strand
GTACGACGGTAACCCGCGCGGGACCGGGCCGTGTTGGGGAAGGTAAGTAAGGTGCGACGCACTTTTCAAAGTGCGTCGCACCTTACGGCGGCCTCGTTTTCCTCCAGAGGTTGGACCTCGTGGGAGCAAGAGAGTATAATACATTCGGAGGAGTGCTGACATTCTGGACTCTGGCAATTTTTATAGGACACGGATTTACACGGGCTTCGCACACGGATATCTAAAAATCTGTGTGAATCCGTAAAATCCGTGTGAATCCGTGTCCTATTCAGATAAGCAGGTCAAATTGGCCGTTTTTGCCAAACTCCAGGGTGTTCCAGGGCACGCCGTTGAGGAGGAGAGGATGCTGAAGCCAGCAGAGGTCATGGAAGTCCCAGGGCTCACGCCGAAGGAGCGGGAGGCTTTACAGGCGTACATCAATGCGCTGCTGGAGGCGCTGCCGGATCAGGTCGTGCGCATCATCCTGTACGGGTCGAAGGCGCGGGGAGAAGGAACCCCGGAATCGGACATTGACCTGATGGTGGTGATCCGCAACGGGGAAGAGCGGCGGCCGGACGGGCTTTGGACGTCGCTCCGATCTGACCCGCGATGGAAGACGGCCATCTATCTCGCCGACGATATCTTTCTGGAGTACGACGTGTACATTTCCCCCTTTCTCATAGGTGAGCAACGTTTCAAACATGGCTCCCTTTTGGTTAGGAATGTTCAACGGGAGGGAATTGAACTATGGCCTCGTCAGAAGACATAAGACATGCACAAGTCTTCATGGATTTGGCGGACGAGAAGCTGGAAGTTGCGCGGGAGTTGCTCGAACTTTCGCGCTACGATGATGTGGTGTCCAAGGCTTACTACACGATGTTTTACGCCGCGAAAGCGCTTCTGCTTTTGAAGGGCATGGATGTTCGGAGACACGCGGGTGTCACCTCTTTCTTTGGACAGGAGTTTGTGAGAACTGGTCGTGTAGATCGTCGCTACAGTCGTCTTCTTCGGAAAGCGATGGAAGATCGTGAGATAGCTGACTACGATCCAGAAGTGCGCGCCACGCGACAGGAGGCTGAGGAGGCCATCGCCAACGCGGAAGAGTTCCTGCTGAAAGCCAAAGAGTTGTTCGCCGAGATCCTCGGACAGATGGGAACGCCTCCTTGACCCGCATCCGCGCCAACACCCCCTAACACTTTCAGGAAGTGGGCGCTGCCGATTCTCCGCTTTTGGCCTTTTGTGGTATAATACCTATGGCACGGCCTTCGCTAACGTGAGAAGGCCGGTCCGCTTAACGTATCGTAACACGGCCACGGCTCCGGACAGGGTAGGAATTGGAGAGAGTGCCGTATGGTGTCGTGCTGTACGGCCCTGTTTCCAGTCCCTACCTGCGGAGCCGCGGCCGGACAATCGTTTCACAACAAAACATGTATGGAGGTAGACGGACTATGGTAGACAAGCTTTCAGTCGTTTCATTCGAGTATGCGGCTCCGTTGGGTGATCGCGAGATCGTCGTCGAAGTTGGCAAACTGGCCATGCAGGCCAACGCCGCCGTGACCGTGCGCATGGGGGACAGCATGGTCCTGGCCACGGCGGTGGCAACCAAGGAGCCCCGTGAGGGGATTACTTTCTTCCCCCTCACGGTGGACTTCGAGGAGCGCCTCTACGCCGTGGGGCGCATCCCCGGCAGCTTCTTCCGCCGGGAAGGGCGCCCTTCGGAGACGGCCATCCTCTACAGCCGCCTGGTGGACCGCTCGCTGCGTCCCCTCTTCCCCAAGGGGTTCCGCAACGACGTCCAGGTCATCATCACCCCCCTCAGCTTCGACGAGGTGCACCCGCTGGACACCATCGCGGTCATCGCGGCCAGCGCGGCCCTCACCGTCAGCGACATCCCCTTCCTGGGGCCGGTGGGGCACACCCGCATCACGCTGGACGACGAGGGCAACTTCGTGGTGAACCCCACCATCCCCGAGTACGAGGGGAAGCGGCTCGACCTGCGCGTCTCCGGCACGGCCGACGCCATCAACATGGTCGAGTGTGCGGCCGGTGAGGTGGAGGAGGAGGTCATGTTGCGGGCGCTGGAGCTGGCCCACGAGGCCATTCAGCCGGTCATCGAGCTTCAGAACCGGATGCGGGAGGAGATCGGCAAGCCCAAGATGAGCTACCCCGTCATGGGGCCCACCGAGGAGGTGGAGGCCGAGGTGCGGGCCTGGCTGGGGGACAAGGTCGAGCGCATCATCGCGGAAACGTCCTCCAAGGAGGAGCGCAACGAGGCCCTGGAGGCCCTCTCCCGCGAACTGGAGGCCGCCTTCACCGACCCGGAGACGGGCGCGCCCAAGTACGCCGTGCAGGACCTGGCCGAAGTCTTCGAGGCCGTCCTGAAGGAGACGGTGCGGCGGCGCATTCTGGAGTTGGGCGAGCGCCCCGACGGCCGGCGCCCCGACGAGATCCGGCCCCTCCACATCGAGGTGGGCCTGAGCCCGCGCGCCCACGGCTCCGGCCTCTTCCAGCGCGGCGAAACCCAGGTGTTGAGCATTGCCACGCTGGGCACCGTGGGCGAGGAGCAGATGCTGGACGACCTGGGCATCATGGAGCGCAAGCGCTACATGCACCACTACAACTTCCCGCCCTTCAGCACGGGCGAGGCGCGGCCGCTGCGCGGCCCCCGGCGCCGCGAGATCGGGCACGGCGCCCTGGCCGAAAACGCCCTGCGCCCCATGATTCCGCCCGAGGAGGAGTTCCCCTACGCCATCCGCGTGGTCAGCGAGGTGCTGAGTTCCAACGGCTCCACTTCGATGGCCAGCGTGTGCGCCTCCAGCCTGGCCCTGATGGACGCCGGCGTGCCCATCAAGGCGCCCGTGGCCGGCATTGCTATGGGGCTCGTTGTGGACGAGGAGACGGGGCGCTACAAGGTGCTCACCGACATCCAGGGCATCGAGGACGCCCTGGGCGACATGGACTTCAAGGTGGCCGGCACCGAGCAGGGCATCACCGCCCTCCAGATGGACATCAAGATCAAGGGGCTCAACATGGAGATCATGCGCCAGGCCCTCGAGCAGGCCCGGGCGGCCCGGCTGGAAATCCTGGCGGCCATGAAGGAAGTCCTGCCCGAGCCGCGCCCCGAAATCTCGCCCCACGCGCCGCGCATCTTCACCATGCAGATTCCGGTGGACAAGATCGGCAAGCTCATCGGGCCGGGCGGCAAGCACATCCGGGCCATCCAGCAGGAGACCAACACCAAGATCGAAATCACGCCGGAGGGCACGGTCTACATCGCCTCCACCGACCTGGAGGGGGCCGAACGGGCCCGCGAGATGGTGCAGCTTTACACCGAGGAGGCCCAGGTGGGCAAGATCTACACCGGCCGCGTGGTGCGCGTGACCGACTTCGGCGCCTTCGTGGAAATCCTGCCCGGCGTGGACGGCATGGTGCACATCTCCCAGCTCTCCGACCGGCGGGTGCCGCGCGTCGAGGACGTGGTCAAGGTGGGCGACGAAATCATGGTCATGGTGACCGACATTGACCCCGAGGGGCGCATCCGCCTCTCCCGCCAGGCCGTGCTGGAGGGCTGGACCCTGGAGGAGGCCCGCGAGGCCGACCGCAAGGGCAAGAAGCCCCGCAGTGGCGGAGGCGGCGGGCGTGACGGGCGCCGTGGCGCCGGCCAGCGGGGCCGGGGAGGCCGCTCCCGCCGCCCCGAACGGTCACGCCGCTGAGGCAAAGCGGCGGAGCCCTGGCAGGTTTTCATGGGACACGGGTTCACACGGGTTTTACGGATTCACACGGATTTTTTTAGAAAATCCGTGTGCGAAGCCCGTGTAAATCCGTGTCCTATTCAGAGGAGGTCGTCATGCCCCCCTTCATCGAGGCCGAGTGCCCCCAGTGCGGGCGCACCTACCGCTTCGACCTGGCCGAGTTGAAGAACCACCCCGTGGTGGTGTTCCGCGAGGAGGACCAGCCCCCGCGCGCGGTCAGGCGTTACCGCGTGCGCTGCCCCAGGGGGCACGAGTTCGTCGTTCGGGTGCCCGAACCGCCACCCTCGTAATACCAGAGGAGCGCGCCCGTGAGCACATCCGAACCGGTGGTTCGCGTCGAATCCGAGGTTCTGAGCGAGGCCGACCGCCGCCTGGAGGCCCTCTTCGACCGCCTGGAGGCCGAGTCCATCGCCGCGCTGGAGGGCCACGCCCGCCACATCGTCACCCTCACCACCACCCTCAT
The DNA here is from genome assembly GCA_015491235.1 of Ardenticatenaceae bacterium. Classification (GTDB taxonomy): domain Bacteria; phylum Chloroflexota; class Anaerolineae; order Ardenticatenales; family Ardenticatenaceae; genus WFWG01. Next base: position 24,194 of record WFWG01000083.1, on the reverse strand, counting down.
GGCGGCCTTCTTCGGCCTGCTCTCGCTGAGCGACCGCCCGGCCTTCCTCGCCAACCGGCCCGTGCAGGTGCTGGCGCTGCTCACCCTGGTGCTCTTCTTCCTGGCCCTGGCCTTTGCCCTGGACGCGCTCCTGCCGCGCCGCTACGCCTATCCCGACGCCGACCTGACGGCCCGCCGCGAGGTGCTGGCGCGCCTGCTGGCGCGCAAGGAGCAGGCCAGCCGCCGCGCCACCTTCGCCTTTGGCGCGGCCATGCTGTCCATGCTGACGACCACCCTGGTCGTGCTCTTCTTTGGATGAGGGAGACGTGCGCCGTTGGATGTTGTGCGAACGCAGGGCTTTCCGGTTTTCGCACCACGGATTTCACAGGTTTCGCGGATTAAGGTGCGACGCACTTCGGAAAGTGCGTCGCACCTTAAAGGGGGGAGGGACGCAGCAACGCTGCGCCCCTGGGGTTCACCCCCCACGCCCCCCGGAATAGAATGCGGAGTGCTGCCATGCCCACGCTCACCCTCGACCTGACCGACGGGGGGCGCACCCTCCGCCTGCAGGCGGAGGCGGGTCCCGCCCGCACCCTGCCTGCGGAGGTGTTGCGCCCGCGCCCAGAGGAAACCGACGACGACCGGTTGAAGGCGCGCGAGTACGGGGAGCGCCTCTTCGCCGACCTCTTCCCGCCCGGCTCGGACCTGCGGGCCTGGCTGGAGGCCCTGCCCTGGGACGAACCCCTGGCGCTCCGCCTGGCCCACGAGGCCCTGCTGGCCGTGCCCTGGGAGACCCTCCACGACGGCGAGGAGTGGCTGGTGGCCCGCCTGCCCTTCGTGCGCACCCTGCCCCTCTCCCGCCGGCCCGCCGTGGCCGCCCCCGAGCCGCCGGTGCCCCTCCTCTTCCTGCCCACCGACCCGCTCCTGTACGAGGACCGGCCGCGCCCCTACCGCCTGAGCCTGCCCGAGGAGTGGGAGCAACTGCGCCGCCTGGTGGAGGAGCGCCGCGCGGCCGTGCGCCTGCGCCGGGTGCTTCCCCCCACCCTGGCCCGCCTGCAGGAGGCGCTGGCCGGCGCGCGCGGCGCCCTGCTCCACTTCACCGGCCACGGCGCGCTGAAGGACGGGAAGGCGTACCTGCTCTTCGAGCGGGAGGACGGCCGCAGCCACGCGGTGGAGGCCCGCCAGTTCGCCGCCCGCGTGCGGGGCCGGCTCTGGCTGGCCTTCCTCTCCGCCTGCCAGAGCGCGGCCTTCGGCGCCACGCCCGAGAGCAACCTGGCCGCCCGCCTGGTGCGCGCGGGCGTCCCCTTCGCCCTGGGCATGCAGGCCCCCGTCGGCGACGAGGCCGCGCTTCACTTCGCCCGCTTCTTCTACCGCTACCTGCTGAGCGGCGAGGACCTCTACGCCGCGCTCCACCAGGCGCGGCTGGCGCTGCTGGACGACTACCCCGACGCGGTGCCCATTCCCGTGCTCTACGCCGCCGACCCCACCGCACCGGCGGCCCTGCCGGCGGGCGCGGCGGAACCGCGCGTGGAGGCGGGCGTTCCGCCCGTCGAGCTGACGGCCCTCCCGTGGCCCGAGGAGGGCTTCTTCGGCCGGCAGCGGGAACTGGCCCAAATCGGCGCCCACCTCACCCGGCCGCCGGACCGCGCCGACGAGGGCATCCGGCCCCGCACCCTCACCCTGCACGGCGTGGGCGGCATCGGCAAGACCGCCCTGCTGCGCCGCGCGGCCGAGCGCTTTGCCTGGGCCTTCGAGGGCGTGCTGGGGCTGGTCTTCGAGCCTCTGCCCGGCCTGCCCGAGGTGCTGGGCCGGCTGGAGCGCTTCCTGGGCCTGCCCGAGGCGCCCCACCTGAGCGCCGAAGCGCGCCGGGAGCGCGCCCTGCGGGCCGTGGAGGGCCGGCGCCTGCTCCTGGCGCTGGACAACCTGGAGACCCTGGTGCGGGCCAAGAACGCGGAGAAGGACCCGGCGGCGCGCGACCTCTTCGACTTCCTGGCCGCCCTGCCCGTGCGCGGCCCCGTGTTGCTGGCCTCCAGCCGCGAGGCCACCGGCCTGCCCGGCGAAGTGCTGTTGCCCGTCTCCGGCCTGGAGGAGGGGGCGGCGGAAGCCTTCGTGCTGGCCCTGGTGAAGAAGCGCCGCCACGAGGCCACGCCCGGGGCGGCCCGCCGCCTGGCCCGCGACGTGGAGGGCCACCCCCTGGCCCTGCGCCTGCTGGTGCCCCTCTTCGACGACGGCGAGGGGCGCGACCTGGAGGACTTCGCCCGCCGCGCCCGCGACTACCTGGCCCGGGCCGCGCGGCCCGACGCCCTGGGCCGGCGCCACGACGCGCTGGAAAGCTGCTTCGCCTACTCCCTGAACTACTGGAAGAAGCGCGACCCCGAACCGGTGGCCGCCCTGGCCCGCCTGAGCCTCTTCCGGGGCGAGTTCGTGAGCTGGCTGGCCGCCCTCCTCCTCCACGGGCAGGCCGATGAGGAGACCATGCCGGTCACCGAGCGCACCCTGCACACCCTGTGGGAGCGGGGCCTGCTGGAGCGGCGCGTGGAACCGCTGGACGAGCGGACGGCCCTGACCTTCTACCGCCTGCACCCCACCCTGCGGCCCTTTGCCCGGGACCAACTCCCGCCGGCGGAAGCCGGTGAGGCCGAGGCGCGCTACGTGGCCGCCGTGGCCGCCCTGGCGGCGACGGCTTACCCCGCCGCGGAAGGCCACGGCGTTTGGGGCCAACCCTGGCTGGCCGCCGTGGCCCGCGCCCTGCTGCCCGACCTGGAGGCCGCCGCCCAAATGCGGGACGACGCCCAGGGCAGCCGCCTGCGCTTCCACGCCGCCTTCCTGCTGCGCCACTTCGGCGACCTGGAGGGGGCCATGCGCCTCTATCAGGAGGCCCTGGAAATCTTAGAAGCCCTGGGGGACCAAAAAGGCAAAAGCGCCACCCTCCACGAAATGGCCTACATCTACCGGGTGCGGGGGAATCTGGACCAGGCCATGCGCCTCTATCAGGAGTCGTTGCGCATCAAAGAAGCCCTGGGGGACCAAAAAGGCAAGGCTGTGACGTTGGGAGAAATTGCGCAGATTGAAGCTATGCGTGGCAACCTGGAGAAGGCTCTTGCCCTGCAACAAGAGAAATTAGTTACGTTGCACAATAAGAGCAGAATAGAAGAGATGTCCTATCCATCTTCATTATCGAAGAGATTACGCCATCTTGAGAGCCAATCGCTGCCGAGTCCGACGGTTCACGATGGCAGCCACAAGGACAAAGATGTCATCGTGAAGCTGCAGGCTGTGTCGGAAGCGTTCGCTCAGCGCCCGAAATTGCTTCATTTGCGCCAGGACATGTTCGATCACGATGCGCACACGAGACAACTCCCGGTTCATCAACTTGTGGTCTTCCGTCAAGGGATGGTTGCGCCGCGCCTTGTGGGCGGTGGCGACACTATGATCAGGCAAATCCTTATGCAGACCGTCAAAGCCAGCATCGGCAATCACCCCCACCTCCTGGGGAATCCGCGCCAGGACACCCGACTCCCGAAAGTGACGCAAATCATGGACCGAACCGGGGGTGGAGGCGGTCACCGCGCGAATCAGCCCCTCTTCGTTCACGACCAAACCGTTCTTCACCGTGTGCTGCTTCTTCTTGCCCGAGTAGAACGCTCGCTGGCGTTCCGGATCCCGAGGCCGTTGGATGGGTTGCTCCGTCCCATCCAAAATGGCAAACAAGTCGGGGTAAGAGCCCAGCATATCGGCCAGATCCTTCCCCTTCCCTCGCGGCGGCGGGTCAGGCCAGTCGATCTCCCCCTCTGTGACCTGACGCAACACCGCCAGAATCCGCCGCCCATTGCGACTCACCGTGGCCTTGTCCACCCCAAACAGCGCCGCCAAGGCCGCCGTCGACAAGTAGAGCCGCACCCACATCATCGTCATCAACAGATAGGTCGCCAGGTCCAACTTGTAGGTACGCCCCGCGCCTATCGCCCGCTGCCGATCCGGCCGGCTCAAGCGTTTTCGTTCCGCTTCTTCCCAAGCCGGCACGAAGCGCTCATACAGGTCCTCAAATTCCTCACGGCTCAGACCTGTGAGGGCTCTCAATGCCTCAGGACGCTTCTTCAGAATCTCATACCGCAGCATCCCTTCTCCCCTCGCCTTCTTGGTGTTCGGGGAGTATTATCCCTCATCTTTGTCTATTGTGCAACGATTCTAGTGGAAGCGAGCTTAAAAGCGAGCGGCACACTTTCACGGCACCAGCCCTGTCGGGGTCACCTCGGTACAATCTCGACAGTCAGTTCTTCTACAGAGTTCGGGTCTGGGAGTCGAAAGGCCCGGATGACGGGGTGGGCCTCGTCGGCCAAAGAGATGATGAAGTAGACCGCGCCGGGGTAGAGGGGCGTGCCGCTCGCATCGTCGAAGGCCAAGCGCCGGTCGGTGGCCGACGGGTAGGCTTCCGTGGCCGGGTGGCTGTGGTAGATGCCGTACAACTCCAGCCCCTCCTCCTCGATGGCCTTGAAGGCCTGGAACTGCCCGTGGGGGTCCATGAAATAGGTCACGACCTTGTTTTCGGCCGCGTTGGGCACCTTGAAGATTTTGACGATGCGGCCCTGACGGTCGGCTGCCACCAGCCCGCAAATTTCCTCCGGCTTGCCAGCCCGCGCGTGGGCAATCATTTCCTCGGCAATGGAACGGGGCAATTTGACCACGTCGCTCATGACACGTACCCCTCGGCTACGAGCAGTTCGCCGTTGAGGAGGGCGGCGCCGGCCGCCCCGCGCTCCGTGTTGTGGCCCAACACCACGAACTTCAGGTCAAAGAGGGGACACTCCCGCACGCGCCCCACGGTCACGGCCATGCCACCGCCCGCGTCCCGGTCGCGAACGGGTTGGGGGCGGTCGTCCTCGGTGCGCACCACGATGGGCGGTTCGCCCGCGCTGGGCAGCCCCAACTCCTGGGGGCGGCCGCGGAAGGCGCGCAGGGCCTCGATGGCCTCTTCGGGGCGAGCGCGCTGCCGCAGCGCTACGCTGACGCAGAGCATGTGCCCGTCGCGGGAGGCCACGCGGTTGGTCTGGGCGCTAATGCGAATGGGGGCCGGTTCCACGTGGTCACCGGCCAGCCGCCCCAGCATCTTGAGAGGCTCGCTCTCCACCTTGGGCTCCTCGCCGCTGATGTAGGGGATGACGTTGTCCACAATGTCCAAGCTGGCAACGCCGGGATAGCCGGCGCCGCTGATGGCCTGCATGGTGACCACGAAGACCTTCTCCACGCCGAAGGCGTCGTCCAAGGGCTTGAGGGCCATGCTGAGGGGGATGGCCACGCAGTTGGCGTTGGTGACCAGGCAGCCACGCCAGCCGCGCCGCTGGCGCTGCACGTTGATGAGTTGCAAGTGGTCGGGGTTGACTTCCGGGAGGACGAGGGGCACGTCCGCCTCCATGCGGTGGTTGCGGGCGTTGCTGGAGACGGCGTAGCCCGAGGCGGCAAAGGCCGCCTCGATTTCGCCCGCCACGCTGCTGGGCAGGGCCGAGAAGACAATCTTGGCCTCGAAACCGGGCTCGCTGGGCAACACCGTCAGGCGTGCCGCCTCGGGGGGCGGGTCGCCCGGCAGGCGCCACCGCACAGCCTCGCCGTAGAGGCGGCCTACGGAGCGGTCCGAGCCCGTTACGGCCACCAACTCAAACCAGGGGTGATTGGCCAGGCGGCGCACCAGCCGCTGGCCCACGAGTCCCGTTGCTCCCAACACGGCTACCGGTATGCGCATGGTCACTTCACCTCGGCTTCTGTTTTCGTCGGAGACCGCCAGACCTGACCGGTTCCCATAAACCTGTCAGGTCTGACGGCCTCACGCCAGCGGGCGAATGGCTCCCACGACCAGCAGGACCAACAACACGATGCCCAAAAGCAGGAGCCCGGTGAGCGCCAGCGTCAGGCTGCGGTAGAGCACGTCTTCACCCGACAGAAGGCCACTCCGTTCCGCATTCTCGGAGGGGATTTCTCCCGTCAGTGCAGCCGGCGCGTCCTCGTCCTCGACAGTTGGCGCCCGCAGGTGGGCGCGTAACTCCTGGTGGATGGCGCGCGCCCGCTGGGGCTCCTCGGGCTTCGACTCGGGCGCCTCGCCCCGCGCAGCCAACTGGGCTTCGGCCCAGCGCAAGCCCTGTTTGGCCTGCTGGTTGTCCGGGTCGAGTTCCAACACCCGCTCGAGGCACTGCTTGGCTTCCAGCGGGTCGTCCTGCACGCCGGCCAGCCAGAGCCAGGCGTCCACGTTGTCGGGGTCGAGGTCGAGCGCGCTTTGCAGGTATCGTCGGGCGAGTTCTCGCTGGCCAGCCTGGGCAGCGGCCTGTCCCTGACTAATCAGGCTACGGACCCGTTCCTGGATAATGGGGTCTTCCGCGCTCACCGTCCCCTCCTTCCGTTTGTCAAAGGTGACAGTCGCTCGTCCGGCCTGTTCTCGCATTTCGCTATGGCCGAGTACCAGCCTCGGGGGGACGAGACGACCATCACCGGCCTTTCAGCACGCGCTTATGATAGCGTAACCTGTTCGATTTGAAAAGGCGGAGCTTTTCATTGTCTTCCCCTTGCGGAGCGCGGGTAATGGTTTTTGACCGTGCCCCGCACGCGCCGTCCCCAGCCGAGGGGGAAGCCGTCCACCGTGACGACGAGCCAGCCGTCCGGCCCTGGGGCCCGCAGCGTCTCGCCCCGCAAGTAGCGGGCGATTTCGGGGGCGTCGGCCGGAAAGTCGAGGGTTCGACGGGCCTCTCCCGGGCGCAGGCTCAGGGCCAGGGCATGGGCTGGCAGGAAGCGGCGCTTGCGCACGGTGCCCACGAGAAGGCCGGGCCGCAGCGGCCGCAACGGCTCCCACTCGGCCGGATCGGCGGGAAGCAAGAAGACGCGCTCGCCCCAGAGAGCCCATCCCTCCTCGGGGAAGGGGAGCGCCAACGCCTCTTGCCAGAAGGCTCGCACGAGTTCTCCCACGGCCGAAGGGAGGCGACTCCGCGCGGGCCGCCAGGGGGATGCGCCGCCTTCCCCCTGGCGCTGCAAGAGGGCGAAAAAGTGGCCTTCGCCGGGCACCCGGTGGGGCCAGAAGCGCACGCACCGCTCCAGCGGAAGCCCGTGGGCCAACTCAGGGTCCACCCAGTCAGGCCGACCTGGAGAAGCGCCGGGCAACGGGGGTGGTTCGGCCAGCGCGAAGTGGGGGCACAGGCGCAGGAAACGGGCCACCACGGCCTCGTTCTCCTCGGGGGCGAAGGTGCAGGTGGCGTAGAGCAGGCGTCCCCCCGGGCGCACCAGCCGCGCAGCAGCCAGGAGGATGTGCTCCTGCCGCCGGGCACATCCCCGCACCACTTCCGGGCGCCACTCCTGGCGCGCGGCTGGGGACTTCCGAAACATGCCCTCGCCGGAACAGGGCGCGTCCACCAGCACGGCGTCGAAGGTTTCCTCCCAGCGTGTGGCCAACCGCTCCACGACCTCGCTCGTCACGAGAGCGGCGCGCACGCCGCAGCGCTCCACATTTTCGACCAGCGTGCGGGACCGACTGCGCACCACTTCGTTCGCCACCAGCAGGCCCATGTGGTTCAGGCGGGCCGCCAAGTGAGTGGCCTTGCCCCCCGGCGCTGCACAAGCGTCCAAAACGGCCTCGCCTGGTTGAGGGGCCAGGAGCGGTGCAGCCGCCATAGCGGTGGGGTCTTGCAGGTAGTAGAGGCCAGCGGCGTGATAAGGGTGCTGGCCGGGGCGAGCGTCGAGGTCGGCCACAAGGAACCCTTCCGGGCACCAGGGTATCGGCTCCAGCCGAAAGGGGGAGAGGGCTTGGAAGGCTTCCGGCGGGAGCTTCAACGTGTTGACGCGCAGCCCCACAGCAGCCGGAGCCCGCAGGCTTTCGAGGAACGCTCCGGCTTCGGCACCCAAGAGTTGGCGCATCCGCCCCACGAAGACTGACGGCAACGGCGGCATCGGTTGGAGAGGGGCGCTCATCGCACGGCCTCGATCACTTCCACCAGCGTGCCCAGGTGAGCCTCACGGCGCACGACTTTCAGGCCGGCTTCCGGGAAGAGGCGGGCCGGGTCGCGGTTCAGGTGGCAGGCGCCGTTGAGGCCGTACCAGAGGGGGTCGAGGGTATCGGTGAGGAAGCGAGTCAGGCGCGTGTGGCCGCGCACGTGTTCCAGAAGCCGCACGCGCCCGCCCGGCCGCAGCACGCGGTGAACCTCGGTCAGCCCTTGGACCACGTCGGGCACCGAGCAGAAGACCAGCGTGCCCACCACCCAGTCGAACGTTTCGTCGGGGAAGGGTAACGCCTGCACGTCGGCCTGCACGAGGCGTTGTCCCAACCTTTGCCGCTGGGCGGCTCGCACCAGCATGGGCCAGGCCGGATCAATGCCGACGACAGGGGCGTCGGCGGAGTAAAGGGGTAAATTGAGGCCCGTGCCCACGCCCACCTCCAACACGCGACCGCCCACGCCGTCCAGCAGCCGCTGGCGCATGGCTCGCAGGCCCAGCCGCTCGGCCGGCCACAGGGCCACGTCGTACCCGATGCCCCACGTCTCGAACAGGCTCACGGCTCCTCCTGATCAGTCCTGTTCCGTCTCCGGGCGAGTGACCAGCACAGGCACCCGGCCCGCTCGCACTACCCGGTCGGTCACGCTGCCCATGATAAGGCGCGTCAGCCCCTCGCGAGCGTGGGTCGTCATGGCAATCAAGTCGGCGCCCACCTGATCGGCGAAGGCCAGAATGGCGTCGGCCACCGGCTCGATTCCCACGTTATAGCTCACGGTGAGCCCCTGCTGCCGCAGCGAACCGGCCACGCCCTTCAGGTACGTTTCGGCCTCCTCCCGTGCTACGTTCCAGTATTGTTCGGCCAACACGAAACCGGTGTCCACGCCCAGGCCCGTGAAGGGCATGGTCAACACGCGGTAGAGGAGAAGCTCTGCATCGTAGGCGCGCGCCAGGTCGGCAACGAAGGGCAGCACGTGCTCGGCCAGGGGGGAGCCGTCCAAGGGCACCACGATGCGCTTGAGGGACGGCAACGCTTCCTCGGAAAGGGCGACCAGTTCCTCTTGTTCTTGTGGGCGCACCACAATCAAGGGGTGCTTGGTCAGGTGCAGCACCCGGTCGGTTACACTCCCCAAGGCCCAGCGGGAGAGGCCCGTGTACCCGTGGGTTGCCATCACCACAAACGAGGCGTGGTGTTCGTCGGCCGCGGCCGCGACGCCCTCGGCAGGCGTGCGGGCCGTCACGATGAGGCCCTCAACCGACACTCCCACGTTGGCCTCTTTTATTTTCTTCTCAACGTCAGCCAGGTAAACCTTGGCACGAGACCGCAGCAAGTCCAACATTTCCTCGACGGTCAACACGCCACCCGTCTCCCCCGGAGCAGCGCTTGTGGGGATGGGCACGACCTGCAACACCGTGAGGGGACGACCCGTCTGTCGGGCAATGCTGACGCCCAGGGGCAACGCCTGCTCGGCAAGCGATGATCCGTCCAGCGGTACAATAACCGGACCACTCATTGTGCGCTCCTTTCCCGTTTCTTTTTTAACCCTGTCCCGTCCTCGTCTCAATAGTACCATGCCTGGCGCTGGATGTCTACTGTCTTTCGTCACGCGGGTGACACTCACTTTCTCGTCTCGCCGTTTTCGCGCTCGGCCACAGCAGTGTCCCGTCGAGGCGCAGGAAGCCCGTTGCAACTTCCGGAAGCGGAGCGGCGTAAGGGGAAATGAGCCGGTTGTCCGAAAGGCTGTAGGGCAAGGGGCAAAGCGGCGTCAGGGGCCCTGCGGCTGACAGCCACCAGGAGCAGATTGCTTTGCCTTTGTCTGTGGCTTCTGGTATTATTCCACCGGAACCTTGTGCGTCGGCTTGAAAGAAAGGAGCGGGCCGATGTTGACCGCCTTGGACTGGGTCTACCTGGGTCTGCTGTTGTTCGGCATTGGGTGGGCTGGCATCCTCTTCATCGGCGGTGAACTGGGCACAGACGGCGATCACGACTTTCACTTCGGCGATCATGGCGCTGCCCACCACGAGCTTCCCGCGGACATTTCGGCCGAGGCCGACCTGGGGCCTTCCCATGACGCGCTGTCCGGCCACGCTGCCGACCACGGTGCTCACCTTTCCCCACTGAGCCCGATTGTGCTCTCCACCGCCATTGGGTCGCTGGGGGCCTTTGGCCTGATTGCCCGACACTTCTTCCGCCTGCCGGACACGGTGGGCCTTCCACTCGCCCTGCTGGGTGGCGTAGTGTTGGGCGCCATCACGTTTTGGTTCTACGGCAAGATCGTGTTGGGAGCGCAGGGAAGCAGCACCATCTCCTTGGCGGACTTTTACGGCGCCACCGGCACTGTGATTACGCCCATTCCGGCGAACGGAACGGGGGAAGTCAGCCTCATCGTGCGGGGCCAGCGGGTGAACGTGCCGGCCCGCAGCGCCACTGGCGAGGCCATCCCCCGGAACGCGCTGGTCATCGTGCAGGAAGTGCAGGGGCCCACAGCGCTGGTGCGGCCTACCCGATAGCATCCCCTTCGGACGACTGCCCGTCCGACACAGCCGTTGGCCGTCCTGTCCACAAACCGAAGAACGCGCGGAAAGGAGGTCTCTTTCATGGTTAGCTTTGCCGTCACCGTCATTGCCGTTGTCGGCTTGCTCTTCCTGCTGGTCGTCGTGGGCGGTTTTTTTGCCAGCCGGTACGTGAAAGCCGGCCCCAACGAGGCACTCATCATCTCCGGCCGACGGTACAAGTACCGCGATCCCACGACTGGAGAGATCGTCACGCGCGCCTTTCGCATCGTGAAGGGAGGTGGCACGTTCGTGTTGCCCGTGCTGGAGCGGCTGGATCGCCTCTCCCTCGAGATCATGACCCTCGACGTGCTGACCCCCAAGGTCTACACCTTTCACGGCGTGCCCGTGACGGTGGACGGTGTGGCCCAGGTCAAAATCAAGGGGGACGAGATCAGCATTGCCACCGCAGCCGAGCAGTTTCTCTCCAAGTCCATAGATGAAATTCGCAATGTGGCCCTTCAGACGCTGGAGGGCCACCTGCGGGCCATTCTGGGCACGATGACGGTGGAGGAAATCTACAAGGACCGCGATGCCTTTGCCCAGCGGGTCCAGGAAGTAGCGGCGGCCGACCTGGCCAACATGGGACTCAGTATCGTCTCCTTCACCATCCGAGACATCCGCGACGACCAGGGCTACCTGGACGCCTTGGGCCAGAAGCGCATCGCCGAGGTGAAACGGGACGCCGAAGTAGGGCGAGCCCTGGCCGAGCGGGACGCCCGCATGCAGGCGGCCCGCGCCAACCAAGAGGCCCAGGAAGCCGAGTTCGAGGCCCAGACTCGTATCGCTGAGGCCGAGAAGGATTACCAGATTCAAAAGGCCAAGTACGAGGAAGAGGTGAACCGCCAGCGCGCCGTGGCCGAATTGGCCTACCAGCTCCAGCAGACTATCGAGCAGCAGAAGATCAAGGAGCAGGAGATCCAGATCGAGGTCATCGCCAAGCGCAAGCAGATCGAGGTGCAGGAGCAGGAATCGCTGCGCAAGGAGAAGGAACTGGAGGCCACCGTCCGCAAGCCGGCCGAGGCCGAGCGCTACCGCGTGCAGACCATCGCCGACGCCGAGCGGTACGAGCGGGAAGCCCAGGCCGCCGCCGAGGCGACCGCCATCCGCGCCACCGGCGAGGCCGAGGCCGAAGCCCAACGCCTGCGCGGCCTGGCCGAGGCCGACATCATCCGGGCCAAGGGCGAGGCCGAGGCCGAGGCCATGCGCCTGAAGGCTGCTGCCTGGCAGGAGTACAACCAGGCCGCTATCCTGGAGGAGATTCTCCAGACGCTCCCCACCCTGGCCAGCGCCGTGGCCGAGCCGCTCAGCCGCACGGAGCGCATCGTCATCATCGGCGGCAATACCAACGGGGCCGGCGCCTCCAAGCTCACGCAGGACATCTCCGAAATCATGGCCCAGGTGCCCACCGTCGTGGAGGCGCTCACCGGCCTCGACATCGTCTCCATGCTCCAGAGCCTGCCCACGTTCAAGGGCGGCGACAGCAAGAGCACGTAAGAAGCCGTGGCGGGCGGGGATGGCCTTGTGTCCCCGCCCGCACAGCTTTTCCCGTTCCCGCGCGGCGCCGCCCAAATTGAGGAGAGAACCAATGGGAGCCGGGCTGCTGCCGGAACAATCCCCCGCTGTCCCCCGCGAGCCGTCCCTCGGCCTCACCGCCTGGTCGGTGGCAGCCCTGGCCGGGGCCACCCTCGTCCTGGAAACCACGTTGTTGCGGTTGCTCTCCGTGGCACAGTTCTACCACTTCGCCTTTCTGGTGGTCAGCCTGGCGTTGCTGGGCTTCGGGGCCAGCGGCTCCCTGTTGAGTGTATCTGACCGCTTGCAAAGGGTGCCCCTCTCCCGCCTCTTGCCCCTGGCCGGTTTGGCCTTCTCCGCCAGCACGCTGTTGGCCTATGCCACGGTCAACTGGCTGCCTTTCGACAGCTACAGCATCGCCTGGGACCGCCGCCAGGTGCTCTTCTTCGCCCTCTACTACCTGGCACTCACGCTGCCCTTTCTGGGGAGCGGGCTGGGCATTGGGGCGGCGCTAGCCGCCACCCGGGGGCACAGCCACTTGGTCTACGCGGCAAATTTGGTCGGTTCGGGCGCGGGAGCAGCCCTGGCGCTAGGCGTGCTGGAATACACCGGCGTGCCCGGCGGGTTGCTGGTGGCCTTTTTGCTGGGGTTGATGCCGCTGGCGGCTTCTCGCTGGCGGCAGGCGTTGCTGTTCCTCACCCTTCTGGGCTTGGTGAGCCTGGCGGGGCTGGCGCTCCTCAACGCGCGGGGGCGAGCCCCTCTGGCGCTCACCATCTCGCCCTACAAGGGGCTGGCCTACGCGCGGCAATATCCCGGCGCGCGCCACCTGTTCGGCGCCTGGAACGCCGTGGCCCGCGTGGACGTGATGGCCTCGGCCGGCGTGCGCCGGTGGCCGGGGCTGAGCTATGCTTACAGCGGCTCCCTGCCCCCCCAGCACGGCCTCTTCTTGGACGCAGATGCTCCCCAGCCGATCACTCTCGCCACTCCCGAGGCGCTGAAGGTGGCCTCTTTCCTGCCCGAGCAGCCAGCTTTTGCCCTGCGCCCGGGCGCAGCGGTCCTGGTGCTCCGCGCGGGCGGGGGGCTGGGCGTGCTCCAGGCGTTAGCCAGCGGGGCCGGGTCCGTCACAGCGGTGGTGGAGAATCCCATCGTTGTGCGGGCTGTGGAGGCCACAGCACCGGAGGTCAACGTTTACGGCCACCCGCGCGTGCGCCTGGTGCTCTCCTCGGCGCGCACCTTCTTGCAACAGGATACGGCCCACTACGACGTGGTGTTCATGCCCCTGACCGACGCCTACCGGCCGGTGACCGGCGGCGCCTACAGCCTGGCCGAAACGTATCACCTGACCGTGGAGGCCCTGGCCGCTGCTCTGGACCGCCTGGCACCTGGCGGCATCTTCGTGGCAACCCGCTGGGCCCAGGTGCCACCCAGCGAAAGCGTGCGCTTCGTGGCGACAGTGGTCGAAGCGCTGGAACGACGGGGCGTACCTTCTGCCGCGCGGGCGCTGGTGGTCTACCGGGGCGTCCAGACGCTCACGGTGCTGGTGCGACCGGAAGGGTGGACTTCGGAGGAGTTGGCACTTGTGCGCCGCTTCGCCGAAGAGCGCCGCTACGACCTGGTGTGGGCGCCAGACATCCGACCAGAGGAGGTAAACCGCTACAACCGCCTGCCCACTCCGGCCTATTACGAAGTAGTACGCCGCCTGCTTACCGCTCCAGACCGGCGGGCAGTCTACGCCGCTTCGGCCTTCGACATCTCACCGCCCACGGACAACCGCCCCTTCTTCCTGCACTTCTTCACCTGGCAGCAGGCGCCCGAGGTGCTGGCCACGCTGGGCAAGACGTGGGAACCCTTCGGGGGCAGCGGGTACTTCGTGCTGCTGGCCTTGCTGGCGCTGGTTTCCGGCCTGGGCGCTGCGCTCATCCTGGCGCCGCTGTGGGGCCGACACCTCCGCTACCAATCGGCTGAAGGGCGGTGGGTGGTGGCCTACTTTACCCTGCTGGGGCTGGCCTTTCTCTTCGTGGAGATTCCCCTCATCCAGCGGGCCATTCTGTGGCTGGGCCACCCCACGTATGCGTTTGCGGCCGTGGTAGGATGGCTGTTGGTGGCCTCAGGTGTGGGAAGTGCCGTGGCCCGCCGGCCCCGCCTGCCCCGGGGGGCGGTGTGGCTGGCGTTGCCCCTGCTGGCAGCCGGCACGCCCGTGCTGCTGGATTGGCTGACGCCGCTGGCCCTGCGCGCGGGCGCCGGCGGAAGGCTGCTCTTGCTGGCGGGCACCACGGCGCCCCTGGGCGTGGTCCTGGGCATTCCCTTCCCGGTGGGTCTGATGTGGCTCGAACGCGAGGCCGCGCCGCTGGTACCCTGGGCCTGGGCCATCAACGGGGCGGCTTCGGTAGTTGCAGCGGTGCTGGCCGCGATTCTGGCCCTGGAGTTGGGGTTCACAGCCGTGCTCTGGCTGGGCGCAGCCGCCTACCTGGGGGCTGGCCTCATCTGGTGGCACCAGGGGAAGCACCGCCCACCCGCGCCCACGGCGGACCAGCGTGGCGAGCGGCACCAGGTCCCGGCCGTCCGCCGTGCGCTGTCGAGCAGCAGGGTCCGTTAGCGGCGCGCCCACACCTGCCAGCACGGTTACCCGGTCGGGCGCGTCGAAGGGGAGCATTTCGACCACGTAGGTTTCCCCTGCTTTCCACCTGGAAACGGGCCACCAGAGGAGCACCACCGGCGGGTGTGTGTCCGGCGTGGCAAGCCACCTTCCCCCTTCGCCCTGAGCCAGAGCAGCCGGTTGCCAGCCGTCCGGCAGGGACTTCAAGGGGTGCCAGTAGAGCCGCGCAGCCGGTCGCCCCCAGTAGTCCCAGAAGATGTCGAAGCCAACCAGTTCCAGCGCGTCACCGAAGACCAAGTATGTTGGGTAGGTGGGCGGGTGTTCGGGATAGACGAAGGTGAAAAAGCTGGCAGGCAACTCGGCCGGAGGCGCGCGGCGGGAGAGCCACAGAACGCCGTGGTCAGCGGCTATTGGACCCCACCCCTCGTTGAGGAGATTGAGCACGCGGCGGCGCATCTCCAGTGGGTGGAGCGTGCGGTCGGCGTACACGTCCACCAGCACATCCTCAGCGCCCTCCAGACGAGGGAAGACGGCCAGGAAGGAGCGGCGGCTCACGTGGGGCGCCAGCGGCGCACTGACGCTGAGGGGCACGTGGGCGGGAACGCGGGCGGCCAGCACCCGCGCGGCTCGGCTGTGGCGCGTTTCGGCTGGTGGCCGGAAGCCGGACACCAGCGGGGATCGTCCCACCTCGACGTGAACCCAGAGGGCGGCTGCCAGCGCAACAGCCATTCCGGCATGGCGGGCCGTGGGCGGCAGCCGACGGAACCCGGCAGCCGAGGCGCCCAGCAGCACGGCCACCGGCAGGACGTTGTAGTGACTTTCGAATGAAAGGGGCAGGTCGAAGTTAGCGGCGACGTTTAGGAGCAGGGCAGGCACGGCTGGCACGGCGCTGGCCGGTGCCAGCACCGCTCCTGCTCCTCCCATCAGGAGCACGCGGAGCGCGTACCACAGGCGGGGCTCCAAAAAGGCGGCCCTCTGCCAGGCCGTCGGAGCCTCGACCCAGAAGCGATACCGGGCCCAGAAGGGAGATCGGTGAGCCTCGGTGAAGAGAGAAACAACGAGCAAAGTGGCAACCAGGAACCAAATCACACCGCCCGCGGCCAGGAGCGGCCACAGCTTCCGGCCCAGCCGCGAGCGCAGGTACCACGCCAGCCCGGCCAGCCACAACCCGAAGTCCTCGCGGGCCAGCAGGGCCAGGCCGGCCAGGAGCAAGCCAGCCCGCAAGCGTCCCCGCTCGAAGGCCCAGGTGGACAGCACCGCCAGCGGCACGCCCAGCAGTACGGGGTAGAAGTCGGAGAGGGCCGCGTTGTGGACAGCAGGCGCCAACAGGTAGAGCAGAGGGAAGAGCAAGGCAATTTTGCCGTCGTCCAGCAGGTGGCGGGCCAGGCCGTAGAGCGGGAGGGCCCCGCTCGCCAGCACCAGAACCTGCACCACGATGAGCGTTTCTGCCCCTGGTCGGAGGGCATACAGGGGAACCAAGGCGAGCAAAAGCGGCTCAACGTGAATGCCAAGCCGGTTGGTGATGTCAGGGAACGTGGTGATGCGCAGGGGAGCACCCAAAAGGGTCCACCACATGGCCTGGTCCACGTCGGCCAGGTCAACGCCTGTGATGAGAGCGCGGTGTTTTCGCAGGGCCAGATGGCCGTAGTAGGCCGCCCACAGCAGGGCGGCGCTTCCTACGGCAAGCCAGCCAAGAGAAAGGTGGCGGAAGCGAGACGCCCACATCGCCCCTTCACGTCACGGCGTCCCCGGTGCCAGGCGCCGCACAGGGCCTTCTACACAGAGGAGTACGCCCTCGTGCTCGCACATGCCGCACAGGCCCACAGCGCAGCCCATGTAGGCTTCCCAGGAGAGTTGGGCTGGCACCCGGTGGGCGCGGGCCAGTTCGGCCAGGGCGCGCAACATGCCGTGTGGCCCCACGCCGTAGAGGGCTTCCCCTCGCCCTTCGGCCAGAAAGCGGGCCACCGGCTTGGTCACCAGGCCGGCCTCGCCCAGGGAGCCATCTTCCGTGGTGACGACGACCGGCACTCCCAGCGCCTGTAACCGCTTGACACCAATGACATCCTCGGCCGTGCGGCCCCCCACGAAGGCCACCGGCTGCTGACCGACAGCCAGGAGCGTTTCGGCCAGGAAGGCCAGCGGGGCCACGCCGTATCCCCCACCCACCAGCAAGGGGCGGCCAACGGGCTCCGGCCGGAAAGGTTGCCCGTAGGGGCCCCGAATCCAGAGGCGGTCCCCCGCTTCCAGCCGGTGCATAGCCCTGGTGAAGGGGCCGACGGCGGCCACCGTCAGGGTAACGGGGCGGTGATAAGCCAGGCTGAACGGCGCCTCCTCGTGGCCGGGCAGCCAGGCCATGACGAACTGGCCAGGCTGAGCGTGGGGCAACTCCCCGTCCAGCACAAAGGTGCGGATGCGCGCGTTTTCGCGCTGCACCTCCCGCACGCGCAGGGGACGGGGCACCAGCCCAAAGGGCCCGGTGGGACGCAGGGCCGGCTGACATTCAGCCTGGAGGGGCAAAGGGGCAAATTCCTTCATTGCTCCGGCACCTCCTGCGGTTTCTGAACGGGCCGGTGAGCCAACCCTCGGAGCTGGCGTACACGGGTGTAGCCGTGCGCCCGCATGAAGGCGGTCAGTTCCTCCTGCAAATGCTGGAAGGCCTCCAAGCCCCGGTAGTAGACGGCCGAGCCGACGCCGACCGCCGTGGCGCCTGCCATGAGCATTTCGACCGCGTCCCGGCCAGTGGTGATGCCGCCAGTGCCAATGATGGGCACACCGGGCACGGCGCGGGCTATTTCGTAGACGCAGTAGAGGGCAATGGGCTTGAGGGCTGGCCCGCTCAGGCCGCCGCTCCGGTTGGTCAGGACGGGCTGGCCGCTCTCCACGTCAATGACCATGCCGGGCATGGTGTTGATGGCCGTGATGCCGTCGGCACCCGCGGCCACCACGTCGGCGGCAATGCGGCCAATGTTGGGCACGTTGGGCGCCAGCTTGACGAAGAGGGGCACGGTGCAGACCGGCCGCACAGCCTCAACCACGCTGACAGCGCCGGCACAACTGGCGGCGAAGGGCTCGCCGTATTCGTCGTGGACGTTGGGGCAGGAGATGTTGAGTTCCAGGATGTCTGGCTCAGCCCGGAGCACCGTGCGGGCCACCTCGGCGAACTCGTCGGGCGTGCCCCTCATCGCCAGCATCTTTGGCGGCACGCCCAGGGGAGCCAGGTGGGCTTTGGCGGCCGCCAGTAACTCGGCCTCGCGGCGTGCGCCGGGGTTGGGCAGCCCCACGGCGTTGATGAGGCCGGCTCCCCAGTCCACCACAATGGGGTTGGCGTGGCCCCGGCGCGGTTGCGCCCCCGCCGACTTGGCCGTCACGGCGCCGGCACCCAGGCGGGCCGCCTTCTCCAGCAGCGTCTCGCTGGTGCCCAGAATGCCGCTGGCCAGCACGAAGGGGTTGGGCAGGCGCACGCCGCACAAGTCAACGCTCAGGTCCAGTTCAACTTCCTCAGGCATGGTGTTCCCCCTGTTCCGAGAGGTACACGTGAACGCGCGCGGCCATCTCAGCCGAAATGGCGCCGTTCTCGCGCAGCACGTGAACCATGTCGCTCAAGCGGAAGGCCGCGTGCAGGCGCAATCCCTCAGCAGCCAAATTGCGGGCTGCGCCAGCCTCACGGTCAACCAACACCACCACATCCTCCACCGTGAGCCCGGCAGCCCGCAGCGCGGCCACGCCCTTCAGGGCGGAGCCCCCCGTGGTGGCCAGATCCTCCAGCACGACCACGCGCTCTCCTGGCTCGAAGTGCCCTTCGACAGCCCGCTGGCGGCCGTAGCTTTTGGTTTCCTTGCGAGGGTAGATGAGGGGAACACCCAGGTGCAGGGCCACCGCCGTGCCGATGGGCAGCCCAGCATAGGGGATGGCCGCCAGGCGGTCGAACGAAAGGGGGCGGAGAAGCTCGGCGTACACCCCGGCCACCCGTGCCAGCACGCCGGGATGAGAGACGAGCAGGCGCAGGTCAATGTAGATGGGCGAGGGCCGGCCACTGGCGAGAATGAAGTCCCCGAATTGAACAGCGCCAATGCGGTGCAGGGCCAGCATTACGTCTTCGTAGGGGCGCGCAGTTGTGGGTTTCGGTGTGGCTGCTCGCAGGGCGTCGCGCAGTGCCCGCGCGGCCGTGACGGGGTCGGCGGCCGTGGCAATGGCGCGGGAAGCCGGCACGATGAAGCGCGTTTGGGCGGCGGCAGCAACGCGACCGGGGTCCCCCCCCTGGGGGCCCACGCCAGGCAGCAACAACCACGTGTGGGGAGCCACCTGGCGCACGTGCTCCACAACATCCGGGTACGTGGCCCCCACCACGAGTCCCACGCGCTCCCCCCAGGAGGCCACCCGCTCGGCCACGACCTCGTAGAGGGGGCGGCCTTGCACGGGCTGCTCTTGCAGTTCTTGGGCGCTGGGGTTGCTGGTGTGACAGAGCACGAAGATGCCACGGCGCTCGTCGCGCAGGAAGGGCTCTATGGCGTCGTGCCCCAGGTATGGGCTGAGGGTGACGGCATCGGCGTCCAGCCACTCGTAGCAGGCGCGGGCGTAGGCTTCGGCGGTAGAGCCGATGTCCCCCCGCTTGGCGTCCAGAATCACGGGCAACCCCAGTTCGTGGGCCAGGGCAATGGTGGCCCGCAGGCCTTCCAGTGCCTGGCAGCCGCCAGCTTCGTAGAAGGCGATGTTGGGCTTCACACAGCACACCAGATCGGCCGTGGCCTTGATGAGCCGCTCTCCCCAGGCCAGCCAAGGATTGTCGGCGGCGCGGTCGGCCGGAGTGAACCAGGCCGGCCGGGGGTCCAGCCCCAGGCAGAGGGCCGTGCCCTGTGTGACCTGGCGCTCGTTCACCCACTCGAAGAAGGGCGCGCGCATCTACGACCTCCTATCAGCGATTGAGCGGACCCATTGGGCCAGCACCTCCTCGTGGACGGGAAAGGCCACTTCGTCGGGCAATTCATGGGGGGCAAACCACCCCACTTCCACCACGTCGTCGCCCGCCTGAAGGCGGCCGCCCACGGCGCGGCCACGGTAGAAGATGGCGATGCCAGCCTTTCCCCCAATGCGCTCGTCGAAAAACCACAGGCCAATCAGGCCAGTCAGGGTCACGTCAAGCCCCGTTTCCTCCTTCAATTCCCGCACCGCTGCACTCTCCGGGTGTTCGCCGTAGTCCACGAAGCCGGAAGGAATGTACCAGAATCCCTTGCGCGGGTCAACTCCACGCCGGCCCAGCAAAATGCGTCCCTTTTCGTCTTCCACAAGCACGCCCACGGTCACCTTGGGGTCGGCAAAGTAGACAAAGCCACAGCGGGGACAGGCCGGGCGCGGCTTGCCGTCAACAAGGCGGCGTTCCAGCGGCGCCGCGCACCGGGGACAGTAGCGCCACTCGGCGACGTTCATGGCCGCTTACTCCTCTTCCTCGTGCATTCTCGAGGCGAACGTAATGACGTTGTGGTACCAGCGTTCCACGCCTTCTTTGATCAGGCTGGCGGGCCGCCCCCGCACCGGAAAGCCGAACACATCCCCAATGGCGTCCCCACCGCCGAGTGAGATGAACATGGCCAGGTGGCGGGGGCGGTAGGGCTCGACGGGTTCTCCGGCGATTTCGGCCAGCAGTGCTCTGGCCACGTAGGCTCCCTGTCTCAGGGCGTGGGCCGCGGTGGCCGGAAGCAGCGCGCCGGCCGCGTCCCGCACCAGGGCACAGTCGCCGGCCGCGTAGAGGTCTGCAAAGCCGGGCACGCGGAGAAAGGCATCGGTGTGAACACGCCCCTGCTCGCCTGTGGGCAGGCCACTTTCGGCCAGCAGCGCCGGCGCCTGAATGCCGCCCGTCCAGATGAGCGTGTGCGTTTCGACTGTTTCCCCGCCCGCCACGATGTGGTCCTTGGTGACGCGTTCCAGGGGAGTGCTCAGGCGCACGTCCACCCCCTTTCGACGCAGCACCCGCTCGGCTCGCTGTCCGACCCACCGACGCCAGGCGGGCAACAGGCGGCTTTGCGCTTCCAGCAACAGCAGGTGCACGTCGTCGAGGGGCACGCCGTACTCGTCGGCCAGCAGGGGCAGCCAGTGGGCAAACTCACCGGCGAGCTGGCAGCCCGTGAATCCGCCTCCAGCAATCACGATCCGAGCGTGGCGCTGGCGGGTGGCACGCCGCTTGGCGCGCCCGGCGATGGCGAACTGGCGTCGGATGTGGGCGCGCAGGCGGACAGCTTCTTCCCACCAGCGCAGGGCAAAGGCGTGTTCCCGCAGGCCGGGGATGGGCGGCCAGGCCGTGTCGCTGCCCAAGGCGATGACGAGGCGGTCGTAGGTGAAGTCGTTTTGGTCGGTGAGCACACGGCGCTCAGGGGGAATGAGGTGGGTGACTTCAGTTCGCACGAAATCGACGTGTTCGGTGGGCAGCAATCGGTCGAGAGGAATGCGGGCCCGCTCGGCTGGGATAGCCTCGCTGGCTACCTCGTGCAACCAAGTAATGAACTGGTGGTACGGGTACCGGTCAACGAGCACCAAGCGAGCGTGGAGGGAGCCGTGCTGGCGCGCGTGTGCCAGCGTGGAAATACACCGCAGGCCGGCATACCCGGCACCGAGCACCACGATCGTGTCAATTCGGGTTGAACGAGGCATCTCGTGAAAAGCTGGCGGGAGCTAAGCGCGCGGCTCCCGCCAGTTGATTATGCTTCCTGCTCCGTTTCTTCGGCCTCTTCTTCTGCTGCGGCTTTGGCCCGACGCCGGGCCCGCCGGCGGGCTCCCAAGTCTTCACGACGAGCGGCTTTGCGTTCCAATTCCTCAATGTCCTCAGCGAACTCCTCCAGCGCGTGGGCAATGGCGCGCGGGAAATGGGCAGAGGCCTCCACCGCGTTGCGCGTCAAGTCCAGCACGTCCTCGCGCAAGTCGGCCGGTAACCACGTGGCGGGCAACGTCGCGAGGGTGAGCCCCAGGCGGGTCAGGCTTCCCACGACTTCGGCCGCCGCTTCGGCCACGCTTGGTTCGCCGCTTCGTTTCAATTCGCGGATGGTCTTTTCTCGCTTCGACATACGGCCCCTCCTTTCATCCGATTTCCCTGGTGTGCGAAGATCAAACCCGTTGTGAAATCGTCATTGCAGCAATCCCAAAACCCGTGCCAGAAATTCCAACGCATCTTGATTCACGAAGAGAATAGTAAGGAAAAGAACAACGAATAAAATGGTAAACTTGCGGTCGAGTTCTGCCCTTGTACGTTCAATCTCAACCCGCAGGGCGGCGATGCTTTCGGCCAATTTCCGCTCCAAGTGAGTTCCCAGTTGGCCCATCTCCTGGCGTAGGGCGGCGGCTTGCTCGGCCATCTCCTGGCGCAAGGCGGCGTTTTGTTCGGCCATCTCCTGGCGCAAGCGGACTTCCAATTGGCCCACCTTCTGCTCCAAGCGGCTTTCCAGTTGACCCATCTCCTGACGCAGGGCAGCGTTTTGCTCGGCCATCTCCTGGCGCAAGGCGGCGTTGTTCTCGCTCATCTCCTGGCGCAGGGCGGCAAAATCTTCTCGCATCTCTGCGCGCAGTTGCGCGATTTCGAGGCGCACAGCACCAATTTCTTCGGAGAGGCGCCGCTCGAACTTCTCCTCCACGAATGCGATCACGTCACCTTTCCACTCGTTCTGTGCCTGATTGAACAACTCTACCAAAGCCGCTGCGCCATCTTCCCCCAGTTTTTCCCGCAGCACACGGGGAATAGAAATGAGTCGCATTGGTCCCCTCTCGACAGTGTGCTTTTGTAAAAATTATACCACAACCATCATCCTTTCGCGAAGTGCCGGCTGTTCGTCCTACACCCGCACTTCCTCCCACGTGTCTGCCCGGCGCAGGCGAGCTTGTCTGAGATCATCGAGTGTTCTGGAGCCTGTGCAAAAGGCCACAATGCGCAGTTCCTCAATGAAAGAATGGAACTTGTCGTACACGGCCTTGGCCTGATCGGTAGCCGGGCCGAGCAAGGGGGCCGCGCTGCCCACAAGGGTGGCCCCCAGGCGAATGGCCTTGGCCGCGTCAATACCGTTGCGGATGCCCCCGCTGGCAAACACGGGCAAGTCCGGAACGGCGCGCCGCACCTCGATGAGAGCCAGAGCTGTGGGAATACCCCATTGGGCGAAGGTGTGAGCCACCCGCTTGCGGCGCGGGTCCGTCTGCCGGTGAGCCTCCACCTCGCTCCAGCTTGTGCCCCCGGCACCGGCCACGTCAATGGCCGCCACGCCACAGTCGGCCAGGCGGCGGGCGACTTGAGCGCTAATGCCGTTGCCCACTTCCTTGACCACCAGCGGCACCGGCAGTTTGGCGGCCAACTCTTCGATCTTGTGGTAGAGACCACGCCAATCCTTGTCACCCCCTGGCTGTACGGCCTCCTGGAGAGGGTTGAGGTGGAGGAAGAGCGCGTCGGCTTCGATCATCTCCACGGCCTGTCGGGCCTGGTCCACGCCGTAGCCGTAATTGAGCTGCACAGCGCCCAAGTTGGCAAAGAGCAGGACGTCCGGGGCCACCTTGCGCACCTGGTAGGTGTAGGCCAGTTCCTGCTGTTCGATAGCCGCCCGCTGCGAGCCGACCCCCATGGCCACGCCCAGTTGCTGGGCAGCCTCGGCCAAGTGCAGGTTAATGGCCTGGGCCGGTTCGGTGCCGCCCGTCATGCTGCTGATGAGCAGGGGAGCCTTCAACCGGCGTCCCCACAACGTGAGGCTCAGGTCAATCTCATCAAAATGAAGTTCTGGCAGGGCCACGTGCTCGAAGAAGAAGCGCTCGAAGCCCGTGGTGACGCCCTTGGCGCTCACGTCCTCGCTCAGGACGATATCAATGTGTTCTTTTTTTCGTGCTTTGATGCTCATTGGTTTCCCTCTGTATGACTTCGCCCAAATCTGTGTGGGCTTTGAAAGTAGAAAACAAGCAGAACGAATTCACTGTGGTTGAGCAAAACACGCACCCCGTCGAGCAGAAGGATTATACCGGTGAACTCCACTTTTCTGAAATGCTGGTGCGCGGCCACACAAGTCTTGCATGAACCTGCGAGTCACTTGTGAGCAGAAAGAGCAGGGGACACCCCAGACGTGGGGAATGATTGAAGAGGGATCGAAAAAATTAACGAGCTTTTTACACTTTCCACACACTCACATGACATTCGAGGTGTACGCTGACAGGTGAAGGGGGCACCGGCCCTGCTTCTCACGACCAGTTGGGCATGCCCGGGCAAAGCCGCTAACGGGAATCGAACGAAAATGGCGCGACAACATCCATCCGGTATACTCGAACGGACAAACAGATAAGGAGGTGCGACGATGAAGTCATCTCGACTGCTCCGTTTTGGCCTGGTTCTGGCCGTTGTGGTGACGCTGCTCTTGGGCTGGTCTGCCCTGGTGGTGTACGCGCAGGGTGGCCAAATCAGCGGCACCGTCACCTCACCACTCGGGTACCCCTTGCCGGCCGGAACTGTTGTCAAGTTGTACGAGCCGGGCAGTGAAGAGGTGCGCGGCACGGCCGTGCCCGACCTGGCTAATGGCTCTTTCCAGATTGGCCCCGTTCCCAACGGCCTCTACGTGTTGCGGGCTGTACCCCCTGCCGGCAG
>WFWG01000082.1 GCA_015491235.1 Ardenticatenaceae bacterium | reverse complement strand
CCCCTGCACCCCCGGAATGAGGTGGTGTGGCGCCGCACACGTTTATGCGCTTGCCTTTGAGGTCTCCGAAGGGAAGGAGTACGCGACCTCATGCCATTTCCACGCCCAATTGGTATGAGAAAGTGAGAAAGCGGGGAAGAACGCTGGTGAACGTGGGCTAGCGGACAGGGATGCGAATTTCCTGCCCGACGCGCATACGCCGGGGATCGAGGCCGGGGTTGACGGCCAGAATCTCGTCCACCGTTACGCCGTACTGGCGGGCGATGGTGCCCAAAATTTCGCCCTGCTGAACAACGTGGATGATGAAGGCCGGCGTTGGCGTTGTTGTGGCTGTAGGAGCAGCCGAGGGCGGCGTGTCCGCTGGAGTAGGTGTTGGCAGGGGGATAATAAGCTCCTGGCCCACGCGCAGCAGGTCACTTGTCAGGTTGTTCGCCTCGCGGATAGCCTCCACGCTTACGCCGTAGCGCTGTGCAATTTGGGCCAGCACTTCCCCTTCCTGCACCACGTGCACGGTGGCGGCGGGCGTCGGGGAGGCTGTTGGGGTAGGTGAGACCGTAAATGTGGGCGACGGAGCAGGAGAAAGCGTAGCGGTGGGCGTCTCTGTCGGGCTGGCCGTGGGTTCCACAGCCGAGAGGGGCACGGGCGTCGGGGTGGGGGTAGGCGTCACGGGCGCGGGAAGTTGTGTTGTGGCAACAGCACCAACAAAAAGGACGGTCACGATGAGCGCGGTCAGATCAACGATGAACGCGGCTCCCCGGGGGAGGCCAGGACCAGTGTGCTGGCGCCAGCGCCGCCAGAGCACACTCCCAAAGCCAACGATGATGACGACGCCTATGAGGAGGATGGGCCACTTGTCGCGCAGGGCATCCATTCCCTTGACTCACCTGTTCGGTCACTCATTTCTTATGCGTTTTAGGCCCTCCAAGTATACTCCCTTTCCCCCCTCATGTCGAGCGGCGAAGAGCACAATTCACGGCGCCTGAACCACCAACTGCCCCAACCCCACCTGCTGTCCCTCCCCGGTGAGCACCAGCCGGTATGTGCCGGGAGCCAGGTTGCCTGGCAGAAAGCGCACCTGGGGGTCCCGCACCACTTCGCCCACTTCCCAGCGCCCCGGCGGGTAGCGCCCCTCCACCGGCGTCCAAGGCCATTCGGCAACGCGCTCCTCGCCGGGCCCCACCAGCAGGAGTTCCAGGGACGGGAAACGGGGCGCAGCGCGTTCGGCCTGCCAGAAGAGCACGAGGCTCAGCGGCTCACCGGGCGCCAGGGGCGTGTCGGGCGCGTGGTCGAACCCCAGCTTGTTGAAGCGCCACCCCAGCAGCGTCACGTCTCCCAGGTCCACGCGGCGGCGCACGGCCGCATCCAAAGCGTCGGGCAACGGTGGCACCGGTGGCCGCTGAACCTGAACAGTTGTCAGCGTGAGCGCGTCATCGCCGTTGGACAAACGCAGGCGCTGGCCGGTTTCGGCCTCGTACAGGCCCACGATGAGCCGGTAGGTGTCCGGGGGCGTGCCGGGGAGCACGGGCACGCCCAGGCGGCCCGGGTATGTTGTGCCCGCGCGCCACTGGTGAGTGGGCGTGGCGGCGGGTGGGCCGTCGTACTGGCCCACGATGTGGTTTCCGGCGTCCAGCAGTTGGGCGAAAACCTTCAAGGTCGCTTCCGGCGGGCGTTCGGCCCGCCACACCAGTTCGACGCGCACCACGTCGCCCGCAAAGACTTCCGCCGGCGCGACGGCGGCCTGTTCCAGCACGAGCGCCTCGCCGAAGCGCGCTCCCACCGGCCGAAGCTGGGCGCGCAGGTCGCCGAACTCGTAAATTGCCAGGCGCACGTTGCCGTACCAGCGGTCGCTGGCCTTGAAGGCGTGGGCGTTCAGCCATCCCTCGATAAGCCCGTCGGGGTCGCTCTCCTGCTGAGCCCACAACACGGCGTAGAGGCGGCGGTGGCGGCGGGCGATGGCCTCCAGCTCCCGCCGCGTTTCATCCGGGTCGAGGGGGCGCTGGCGCGGCAGGGGGTAGCGGGGCAACGGCCCCTTGTAGTAGTAATCCAGAATCTCGATCTGGCCGGGACCAAGGAGCAAGATGGCGTCCTCCGGCCCGGCAGTGGCCTCGATGGTGCGGGCAATGCCCCGGTAGTCGTCCCGCCAGTAGGTTGGGTCGGTCCACTCGTTCCGCAGCGGGCGGACGGCCGCGACCAGCAGGAACGCCACGGCCGCCAGGCTTACCAGGCGCGCCCCCCAGGTTCCCCTTCCAATTCCGAGCCGGTGAACCAACTCCTGCGCGCCCATGCCAAGCACCAGGTGATAGCCGGGCAGGGCCACGATGAGGAACTTGGCGTTGTAAAAGGGGCGGTCCAGAGCCGAGAGGGCCAGCATGAGCCCTGGCGGCACCAGCCACCAGGCGAAGGCGTACAGGCCGGACCAGCCAACTCGCCGCGCCCCCAAACCGGCCAGGCCCACCAGCAGGAGAAACCCCCACAGCCACGGCGACCAGGTGGACGGCACGCTCGTCCCCAGGCTGAAAATGCGCACTACCTCGCGGGCCAGGAAGCCCAGCCCAAACGCCTGGCTGATGGCCGGCCAGTTGAGCAGCGTCTCCCGGCTGTAGTAGAGCCAGGGAGCATAGGCGGCCAGCAGGGCCAGTTGAGCGCCCCCCCACACGACCCACCGGCGCGCCGGATAC
The DNA here is from genome assembly GCA_015491235.1 of Ardenticatenaceae bacterium. GTDB lineage: Bacteria > Chloroflexota > Anaerolineae > Ardenticatenales > Ardenticatenaceae > WFWG01. The sequence goes on along the minus strand of WFWG01000082.1, from coordinate 1,997 downwards.
CGCTCCCGCCACGCCCGCAGCGCCCATACCAGGTTCTGAGCAGCTACTGCTGCCCCGGCGAAGTAGTGGGTGTACATCGTCGCCAGGGCGGAGAGCCACCAGGCGGCCAGCGATTTCGGCGTGGGGTTGCGCAGGTGACGGTCGAAGAGGGCCCACGCCAGGGCGCCGCACAGGGCCATCAGGATGTACATGCGCGTTTCCTGGGAGTAACGGACGGCAAAGGGCGAAACGGCCGCCGCGACGCCGGCCACCAGCCCTCCCCACCGGCCCAGCCAGCGGTTTCCCAGGTTGTAGGTGAGGGCCACTAGCAGCGTCCCGTAGAAGGCACTCAGCGCGCGCACGGCAAAAACGCGGGTTCCCACCAAAGCCACCCAGAAGTGCAGCGTGAAATAATAGAGGGGTGGGTGGATGTCGTGGGAGGCGTCTTGGGCGATGCGCAGCAGCGGGCGCGGCGCCAGGGCCACGCTTGTGCCCTCATCGGCCCACAGGCTCTGAATTTCCAGGCCGTAGGTGCGCAGCCCGAAGGCCAGCAGCACCAGCAGCCCGCCCACCAGCACGTATTCGCTCGCCAGGCGCCTCGGCTTTCCCATGCCGCTCACTCGTCCCGCACGATGATGCCGTCCAGCCCCACCTCCCCCTCCACCACCTCCAGGCGCACCGTGTGAGGGCCAGGCCCCAGGTCATCAGCAACAGGGCGCAGGGCTGGGTCGCTCGGCTCATTGCCGCTCAACGCCACCTCGCGCGCCGGGCCACCGTCCACCTGCACCCGCAGCCGCCCGGCCAGGCGGGGGCGCAGGGCCAGCGTCACGGAGCGCCCCTCCACGTCGAAAGTGAGCACCGCTCCCTGGCGTCCCAGGGCGTACCCGTCCAACACGGCCTGCTCGTCCTGTTGACGCTCCCACGGCCCCTCGTACTTCAGCGCCCAGTGGGACTCCTGGTGATAGCCCAGGTAGAGCGTGGGGCGCAACGCCCTCAAGAAGGCGCGGATGGCCTCATAGGCGGGGGTGGGCGTGAAGTCGGGCTCCACCAGGCGGAAGTAGTATTGGGGCTGGTCGGCCTCGCGGTCGTCGGCTTGTTTGAAGAACCAGTAGGTGACCACGCCCATCCAGGGCCACTCCCGCTGGACGCGCTCGAAGGCTTCCACGGCGTAGCGGGCCCGCAGGGCTTCGGGCGTGCGCCCGAAGAGGGGCACCACCCCCTCCGGCGCCGAGTTCCACCCCACCTCGCTGGCCCAGACGGCCTTCTCGCCATCGTCGTTGCGCAGCATCAGGTCGCGGATGTAGGTGGGGCGCGAGAAGTTGAGCACGCGGGGCCTCATGCGCCGGTCGTAGGGGCCGCTCCACAGCCCGTAGTCCTGCACGGCCAGCACGTCGAACCACGGCGCCGCGCCAGCGTCGTAGAGGCGCTGGAGGAAGATGAAGTCGTTGAGGTCGCGTGTGGTGAGTTCGATGGTGGGCGCCAGGGGGGCCGTCAGGACCACAGCCGCCGGGTCCACGGCCTTGATGCAGGTGTAGCCCGTTTGCAACAGGCGGGCGTAGCCTTCCGGGCTCACGGCGTAGGTGCCCCACTCGGGGAAGATGTTGGGCTCGTTCCAAACCTGGTAGTACCGGATGCGCCCCCGGTAGCGGCGGGCCACGGCCTGCACGTAGTCGCAGAAGTCTTGCAGGTCATCGGGTGGCGCCTGGGGACCCACCTCGTTGCCGCGCGCGCGGCTCCATGCCGGCGGGTTGGAGAGCCGCGCGATGATCTCCAGGTTGTGAGCCTGCGCCCGCTCCACGATGTAGTCGTACTTGGTCCAGGCGTTGCGAATCTCGTGGTTGCGCAGGTCCACGAACCAGCCCTTGCGGTGGATTTCCAGGTCTTCCCAGGGGAACTCCTGGCGAATCCAGCGGAACCCGGCCGCTTCGATCATGCTCAAAGTGCGCTCCACCCGCTGGGGGTCGGTCTCTGTCTGAAGGAAGGTGTTGACGCCGAAGGGGTAGAGGTCAGCGTGGCGC
>WFWG01000081.1 GCA_015491235.1 Ardenticatenaceae bacterium | reverse complement strand
ATTCCGCCTGGCACGCAGACGGGCCACGTGTTCCGCCTGAAGGGCAAAGGCGTGCCCCACATCCGCAACCCTGAAGTTCGGGGCGTCCAGCTCGTGACGGTCTTCGTGGCCGTGCCCACCAACTTGACGCCGGAACAGCGCCAGCTCTTCCAGGAGCTGGCCAAAACACTGGGGCGAGAGGTCATCCCCCAGCGCCAGAAGGGATTGTTCGACCGGCTGCGCGAGGCGCTCAACCTTTGATAAGCGCATTTTCGGGGAGCGGACAAACTTGCAGGCGCTCACAGTGTGCCGGCTGACGTGACGATGGAATGGCTCGAAGTTTGCCTGGTGGGTCTCGACGGCGAGGGCGCAGAGGTCGCGTGGGAAATTTTGAGCCGCTATGCCCACGGCAGCCCGGTCATCGAGGAAGTGCGCGGGGCGGAAACGCCGGAACAGGCTCAGCCGGCCCGTCTGGTGGCCAAGGCCTACCTTCCCGACACGCCAGAAGGTCACCAGGCGCTCCAGCGCTTGCGAGAGGCCCTGTGGCACCTCAGCCAGCTTTACCCGCTCCCTGAGCCGGAAGTGCGCCGGCTCGCAACCGCCGACTGGAGCGAAGCCTGGAAACAGCACTACGCTCCCATCCGCGTGGGTCAGCACCTGCTCGTCGTCCCTGCCTGGGACGAGACCGCGGAGGCGGGGGGGCGCGTGGTGGTCCGCCTCGACCCCGGAATGGCGTTCGGCACCGGCCAACACCCCAGCACCCAGTTGTGCTTGCGCCTCTTGGAAGCCGTGCTGCGCCCGGGCGACCGGGTGCTCGACGTGGGATGTGGCAGCGGCATCCTGGCCATTGCGGCCGCCAAGCTGGGCGCCGGTGAAGTGTGGGCCGTGGACATAGACGAGGTGGCTGTTCGGGCCACGTGTGAAAACGCGGCCCTGAACGCGCTTCCGTGCCGCCGCGAGGGGCCGGTCAAGGGGGGCATCTACGTGCAGCACGGCTCCGTGGACGTGGCCGCTGGTCCCTTTGACCTCATTCTGATGAACATTCTGGCTGAGGTGATTGTGAGCTTGATGCCGGAGACGGCCCCGCGCCTGGCACCAGGCGGCCGCCTCATCTTGGGCGGCATTCTCGCCCCCCGTGAGGAAGTGGTTTGTGACGCCTTGGCTGCCCACCGCTTGCGCCTTCTGAAGCGGGAGCAAGCGGGCGACTGGATCAGCCTGCTGGCCGTGCGGGAGAACCAAATTGAGCCATCGGAGTGAACGACATGCACCGCTTCTTCGTCTCCCCCGAGCACATTCAGGGACCACACGTTCGCTTTTCGGAGGAGCAAGTCCACCAGATTGGCCGCGTGCTGCGGATGCGCCCCGGTGACCACGTGATCGTGCTGGACGACCAGGGGTGGGAGTACGATGTTCGCCTGGAGCGCCTCACCCGCTACGAGGTGGAAGGCCGTGTGCTGGCCCGACGACCCGCTACCGGCGAGCCGCGCGTGCGGCTTACCCTCTACCAGGCCCTGCTCAAGGGCCAGAAATTCGAGCTGGTGCTGCAAAAGGGCACGGAGTTGGGCGTGACAGCCTTCGTGCCGCTCATCACGGCCCGCACCGTGGTGGGAAGCTTGGGCGGTGTGAGAACGAACCGCTGGCGCCGGTGGCAACGCATCATCACGGAGGCCGCCGAACAGAGCCGGCGGGGCCGACGTCCGACGCTGACGGAAGCACTCATGTTCGACCAGGCTCTGCTCCAGGCCCAACAACAGAACGAGATGTTACTGATTCCGTGGGAGGGGGCTGACACGGAGCCGCTGCGCCGTGCGCTCCAGCAACAGGGGCCTCTGCCCCGCTCTCTCGGCCTTTTCATTGGGCCAGAGGGCGGGTTCGAGCCGACCGAAATTGAACAGGCCCGACAGGCAGGAGCTATTCCCGTCTCCCTTGGTCCGCGCATCCTGCGCTCCGAGACAGCGGCCATTGCGGCCACAGCCGCCATTCTGTACGAACTGGGCGAGTGGGATGGTGAGGTCGGCCCGACGTCATCGTAGGAGGAGAGGAAGGGCGGCACAGAAAAAGGGCCTGCTGGGCAGCAGGCCCTTTTTGCTTCCGAGGCGGGGAGGGCGGGATTTGAACCCGCGAGGGAGGTTTTAGCCCCCCTAGTCGCTTAGCAGGCGACCGCACTCGACCAGGCTATGCGACCTCCCCGTGTAAAAGTGACCAAGCGGAGGAGGAGGGATTCGAACCCCCGTGGCCTTTCGGCCCATCCGCTTTCAAGGCGGCGCCGTTTGTCCACTCCGGCACTCCTCCAGGTGTATCGGTGCCGCCCGCTGTTCGCTCAATAGTATACCAAGAAGGGGCCTTTTTGTCAAAGTTTTTGGGCGGCTCAGTACGCATACCGCCAACTGTAGGCCCGGCGGTAGCCGTAGTCGGTGCTGAAGGCGCCGAAAGCCTTCTTGTAGGCCCGCGTGATCGGGTGGCGCCGCAACGAGCGCAGGCCGCGCCGAGCAATCTGAGAGGGGGAGTAAACCCGACGGCAGAGCCAGTCGTAGGCCTGGCGCAGTTCCTCCACCGTCATCTGCTTGGGGATGAAGGTCACGTGAGCTGTGTCGTAGTAGCGCCAGGGCACGTCCAGCAGGCGCCCCTCCTGTTCCAACAGCGTGCGGAAAGGCGTGGACGGGAAGGGTGTGAGCACAGTAATGCTCACGCTGTCCAACTCGCTGGTGCGGATGAAGTCCCACATGGCATGGAACGTCTCAACCGTGTCGTGGTCGAAGCCCAGCACGAACAGCCCCACCACGCTAATGCCGGCCGCGTGAATCTTGCGCACCACCTCGCGAATCTGCTCGGCTTGTCCCCGGCTCTTGCCCCCCAGTTCTCGCCGGTTTCCGGGATTGACCGACTCGAACCCGATGAAGAACTTGTCCAGGTGAGCCTCCCGGGCCAGCTTCAGCAAGTCGGGGTAATCGGCCACGATGAGCTCCGACTGGCAGGTCCAGCCGTGGAGGGGGAGCTTGGCCAGCGCACGGAACAACTCCTCGCAATACTCAGGGGCGATGCGGAAGTTCAGCCCGAAGTTGTCGTCGGTGAGGAAGAAGCGTTTGATGCGGCGGCGCTGGATTTCCTCCACCACCTGCTCAACCGGCCGGAGCCGCATGACCCGCCCGGAGACCCGGATGGCCGTGCAGAAGGTGCAATTGCGCGGACAGCCGCGCGTAATTTCCAGGTAGGGTGTCCAGTAGCGCCTGTTCTCCTGCACCATGTCGAGCACGCGCTGCGAGATGGGCGCCAGGTCGTCAAGCGTCTTCCACTCTTCGTCCACGTACATGGGCTTTAGCGTGTCGTTGGCGAAGTCCTCGATAATTTGTGGCCAGGTGTTGTATCCCTCGCCGATGACCACCACGTCGGCGAAGGTGGCCACGTGCTCGGGCGAGAGGGTGGCGTGCACGCCGCCCACCACCACGGTGGCCCCCTGACGGCGGGCTAGGCGGGCGATTTCCTCCGCCCGCTCGATTGTGAGGGTCATGCTGGAGATGCCCACCAAGTCTTCGGGACCCAGGGTGGAGTAGTCGGGCTTCCCCACGTTCTCGTCCCATATTTCCACCGGAATGTCCGCCGGCACCAGCGAAGCCAAGCGCATCAACGTGTAGGGCGAACCGGGCACGCGCCCCCACACGCGCCCATCACGAAACGGTCGGATCAGGACCACTCTTCGGATGTTCAAGGCCCTCCTCCTTCTCCTGGTAGAATTTCAACTTCGCGCTCCGCTCATTGTACCAATTGCGTATGGTAACGTCGCCTCCTCACAGAAGCTGTCTCTTATACACATC
>WFWG01000080.1 GCA_015491235.1 Ardenticatenaceae bacterium | reverse complement strand
GGCGGCTTCGCCGCCCCTGCACGCCACAATTTCTCTTTCGCCTCCGAGGTCTCCGAAGGAGTACGTGACCTCATGCCATTTCCACGCCCAACTGGTGTTAGACGTGTTCCAGGAATGATAGGCAGCTTTGCAACCTGTGGCAAGAATGCCCCATCGTTTACCCGGACGTATCTCCTGAAAAGCGGCGTCCTTCCAGGAAAAACCGCGCCAGAATCACCAGCCCTGCTAGCGTTCCCAAAACGACAAGTGGGCCTTGCGCGCCCACCGAGCGAAGGACCAGCGGCACGGTGGGCAACGTCATGAGCACTGAGCGGTAGCGGTCGCGAAAGACCGAGTAAGCGGCCAGCCACACGAAGAGCAGCAGCACCAGCGCTGCTGGAGCCAGCCAGAACAACAGGCCGCCAGCCGTGGAAAGCCCCATGCCACCGTGCCAGCCAGCATACATAGACCAGCAGTGGCCAATGACGGCCATCACCCCGGCTGCCACGAGGCCCCAAGGCCCGGCCAGCCACGCCCCCAGTGCTCCCGCTACAATGCCCTTGCCAGCATCTACGAGCAGGACGAAGAGCGCTGGCAACAAGCCCGCCCGGCGGGCCACGTTGCTTCCGCCCGTGTGGCGGCTACCGTAGGAGCGGGGGTCAGGGCGGCCTAGGGTGCGAGCCACAATGACCCCAGAAGGAATTGCTCCGAGGCCGTATCCGACCAGGCTGGCGAGCACGAATTCCCACACCGTTATACCAGCACACATAGCGCTTTGTGGAGAATCTTGACGTGAAGGTGGGTGAGCGCTTCCCCCAACAACTCACCATCCGCTTGAGCCGGCAGGGGAATTTTACTGTACAGGTCAACAACCCGCCCCTTGAAGAAGTGAATGTCCGGCTGTCCCACGTGGGTGCCGCGCATCACTCGCGGCACGATTTGCAAGATGCGGGACGGCGTCATAGCTTCACCCACACACACGTCCAGCCAGCCGTCGTCCAGGCGAGCGTGGGGACAGATCCAGAATCCGCCGCCGTAACAAGCCCCGTTGGCGACAGCCGCCAGTGTAACCACCATTTCGTACACCTGGCCGTCAACCTCAATGCGCATGGGGGCGTTCTGGTACCGGCGCAGGCTCTTCAAAAGGGCCCACACGTAAACGGCCATACCCCTCAACCAGTGCACCTTTTGCGCTTCGAACGCCACGTGGCCGTCGAACCCCCATCCCACACCGTTGACGAAGTAACGCCCGTTGGCCTGCCCGGCGTCAACCAGGCGGGTTTGACCTCGCAGGAGGCGACAGGCCACGTCCCGAGGGGATGGCCCGTAGAGTCCCAGTAGCTTGACGAAATCATTGCCGCTGCCGGACGGGAGAATGCCCAAAGGGCGGGTGGCTTCTTCGCCCGTTTCTTCACGGGCTTGCAACAGCCCGTTGGCCACTTCGTTGACCGTGCCGTCGCCGCCGACGGCCACCACGGCTTCCCACCCTTCGCGCACCGCCTGAGCTGCCAATGCCGTCGCGTGGCCAGGCCCAGCCGTCTGCTGGGCAAAGAAGGAAACACCGGCCTCTTGGAAGACAGGTTCGACCTGCTTCCAGACGCGCAACGCGTGTCCTCGGCCCGCACGGGGGTTGACGACGACGAAGAACGAACCCGTCCTCATGCTCTCCTCAATTGCCGGTTGTCTGGTTGTCCTGAAGTCTGTTCAGGTGCGAGAATCGGCAGGTCTTCGTGAACCAGGGCCACAAGATGCCACCCTGCCTTCGGCCTGAAAGGCGCGTCCGCCGTGGCGACTGTGACATGCTTTTGGCGATATGCCAACAAGGGAAGCGCGCGTGTTTCCCACATCTGGCAATAATCATCGTAGGAGAACTGCTCGGTCAACAACGTTGTTTTGATGGTTGCTCCTTGGCGGAGCGCTGCATCCAGGACGTCATACGTGGCTTGGGCGTCGAAGAGAATATGTCCCGAATGGCTGCGCGAAATGGAGACTTCGCCACTATCACCTCCAGCTCTCGCGGGGGAAAGTTGGTAAACTTCCTGGGACCCGAAGAGGAACCGGTACTCCAGGCACCCAAGGGTGTTGGCCTCGTCGTTGCTGGTGAGGGCCAGAAAGCGTCCCAAGCCACTGAAGTTGAGTTCCTCCTGCACATTCTCGTCCAGGGCATTGCCGTGGTAGGCTTCCAGGCCCTCCTGACGAGCCTGACTCACGTTCCGGTAGTTCGTGTCCACCAGGAGAACGCGGAAATCGGCTGCCCGCAGCGCGCCGGCCAGCGCACGCGCGAAGGGATTGGCCCCCATAAACAAGAACCCCTGTGGGGCTGCCTCAGCTACGCCAAGCCGACAGGCAAGCCACTTGGCCGTGCTGCTGTGCAACACCACGGTGCCCACGATGATCAGGAACGTAAGTGGGGCCAACAAGTAGGCGTTCTCGAACCCCAAATTTTGCAGGCGCACGGCAAAGAGCGACGACACCGAAGCGGCCACAATACCCCGGGGGGCTATCCACGCCAGAAAGAGGCGCTCGTTGCGTGACAAGGACGAGCCCAACGTGCTCACCAAGACGCTGAGGGGGCGCAGCACAAAGAGCACCACACCCAGCAACGCCACGCTTTGCCAGTTGAGGAGTTTCCACACATCCCGCTCAACGTTGGCAGCCAGCAGGATGAAGAGTCCTGAGATGAGCAAAATGCTGATGCGCTCCTTGAAGTGCCAAAGTTCGTGAAGCACTTTGAGGTGACTGTTGGCAAGAAAAATGCCCGCAACCGTCACCGACAGCAACCCCGACTCGGATTGCAACACGTCGGAAATAGCAAAGATGACCAGCACAACAGCCAGGACGAAGAGGTCGCGCAAGTAGTCGGGCACCAGGTGGCGCCGGATCACCTCGCGCACAAAGAAGCCACTGGCTATTCCCACCAGAATGCCGACCGCAACGATGCGCAGAAAGGTCATCAACGCCTGCAAGCGAAAGTCGCCCAGTGGCCCTTCAGCCACAATGACATCGAACACGACTACGGCCAACAGGGCACCTATCGGGTCAATGAGAATGCTCTCCCACTTGAGCACCGATGAAATCTGGGGCGTGGGCCGCACGTTCCGCAACAGGGGGCCGATGACCGTTGGCCCCGTGACGACGATAAGAGCGCCAAAGAGGAGGGCCAGCAGCCAGTCAAGGCCCAGCAACAAGTGCGCCGCCACTCCACCACCCAGCCAGGTCACCAGTGCTCCCACCGAAACCAATCGGCGCACGACCCGACGAAGGTGGCGTACCTCCCGGAATTCAAGCGTGAGGGCACCTTCAAAGAGAATGACGGCTACTGAGAGGGAAATGACCGGAAAAAACAACTCGCCCAGGAGTTCACGCGGGTGAAGCCAGCCTGTGACTGGACCAACGAAAAAGCCAGTCAGCAGAAGGGGCAGGATGGCCGGCACGCGCAGCCGCCAGGCCACCCACTGACAGGCAATGCCCAAGCCTACGATCACAGCCAGGATGAGCATGGTGGCGTGTTCCATGACGCTCTGCTCCAAATGATGCCGTTCAGGTACCGTCTCCTAATCGTTCGTGGCCCACACGTTAAAAGTCCTCTTTTGAGGCGAACCGTCCAAGTGTCAGGAGCAATTCCACGTCTTCGAGATCCTCAGGCTCACCGAAGAGGGTCAATTCGTCTCCCGTTTTCAGGCTCGTGTGTCCGTGAGGTACGAGCAACTGGTTTTTCCGCCGTACAGAGAGAACCAGCACCCCCGGCGGCAGCGGAAGTTCCCGCAGCCGTACCCCGTCCAGGGCCGGGTTGCACACTCTCAGTTCGACGATGTCTCGTCCGGACGTCTCGCCGAGCAACACTTGAGTTACCGAGGGGGAGCGAACGACGGCAGCCAGCAATTGGACGGGCGCCAGCCCGGGATGGATAGCTGCGGCCCCCAGCTCCCGGAAGCGGGGGAGCAGGTTGGCATTCTTCACGTGTACCACACAATGTGCGTGGGGGGCGGTTCTGTAGAGATACTCGCACAGCCGGTATGCCTCTTCGTCCTCCAGCATGATGACCACTGTCCCCACGTCCTGGAGGTGCAACGAGGTCAAAGCTCCTTCCCAGTTGCTGTCGGAGACCGGGCGCACGTGGACGCCTGCCAGGTTGTTTGGGGGGCTTTCGACCGGTTGAGAAGTCAACAGGCAAACGTGCCACTGGTGATCGCGCAAGTGGCGGGCCAGCGTAACCAGTTCGTTGCCCTTCCCCACGAGCACCACGTGGCGGTTGATGGGTTCCAGTTCGCCTTCCACGTGAGCTTCGCCCACGGCGCGAATGGCCCACTTGAACATGGGCGGCCCCAGAAGTTGATTGACCACAATGGTTCCAATCGTCAGGGCAGCAAAAGCTTCGCCCCAGGGAGGGAAGCTGACCCCAACTTCCTCGGCCAACCCCACGCTAACGCCAGCCTGGGTAATGAACGTCATCCCCAGGAGCAGGTTGCGGGAAACCGAGGGCTCGGTGACCATACCGCCGATGAAACTTCCCAGAAAAATGGCCACTATTCGCACGGCAACGAGAAGAAGCACAATCCCCCACGTCGCCTGCAGAACGTCCATGCGTAAAGCGGCCCCTACGCTCGTGAAGAAGAGGGCAAAAATAGCCGGTGCAATTCCTTCAACAAGCTCCAACAGTTCCTGGCGGTGTGAAGTCCAATTCGCCACCACAAAGCCGGCCACCATACAAATAAGGAGCGGCTCGGTGAAAAGGCGAAATGGCCCCAAGTGCCACTCTTTGAGCCAGGCCGACAGGATAAAGACTCCAAACCCCACCCCCAGCAGCCCGACGGTCTTTACGAAAGCGGGCAGCGCGGTTGAAAGGAGAGCAGCAATCAAGGCCGCTACGGTAACGCCCACTATGATGTCCAACACCACTTCTGCGCAGACGACGGCCAACGAGAGCACGTCGAACGTGCCCCCCTCCAACAAGATCGCGGCCACAGAGGTGCCCAGGGCAAAGACCACGATTACCAAAGCGTCCTTCAACACAGTGACGCCCAGCACTTTCTGGGTGAATGGCCCCCGTGCGCGCAACTCTTTGATGATGGCGTAGGCCGATGAAGGGGAACGAGCCACCATGATAGTAGCTGTCAAGATACCCACAGCCAGCACTTGTGATCGGGTCATGCCTTGCAAGAACGGGATGTAGGGCGCCAGCACGAGCACCGCGACGATGCCCAAGAGCAGAACCACGAGCGTTTGGCCCAGGAGAATCGAGACGATGCCTTTGAACTGATTGCGGACCTCGCGGAGGTGCAACTCACTGCCAGCCGCCAAGGCGATGAAGGCCAGGGCCATCATGTCCACGTACCGCAGCGTGATACGGGCTTCCTCGTCGAGTAGCCGCAAGCCGTAAGGCCCCACCAGAATGCCCACCAGCAGAAAGCCAGTGATGAGCGGCAGGTGAAATCGTCGCACGAATTGGCCCACTTGGTAGGCCGCCAGGGAAACAATGCCGAGAACACCGAGGTGAACGCTAAATTGAGCCAAAGAAGATGCTCCTCGCTTTCTATTCCACAGGGGGGAGGTCGACTTCTTGCTCGTTCAACTGTTCCAGGTCGGCGTCGAGTTGGCTGATGAGGTTCACAGCGACCTGGGACGAAATGATGCCCTCCCGGGACAAGTTGACCAGCACGTGTTGCTGAGCCCGAAGCGCTTCCCGGCGCACGCTGAGAAGGGAGTGTTGCTGAACTTCAGGATGCTGAGAAGTAAAGTCCTGAACACTCTCCAGCAACAACATTTCCTGCTGCCCGAGCTCAGCGTCCACCGTTTCCCACGCATGAGGAGCCACGGCCCCCTCCTGGTACATGCGGCTGAGTTGTTGCCGCGCCGCTCGCACACCGAGCAGCCGGGCCAGCAATCGTTGATACTCCAGGTAGACGGCTGGCCGGCGGGACAGGCGGAAGAAGTGCAGCAGGGGGAGGCTCAACAGCCCTTGCACCACGGCGAGCACGAGAATGGCCCCAAATGCTACCGCCTGGAGGTCAGCCTGACGGATGAGCGTGGCCGGCAGGCTCAGCGCCAGAAGCAGGCCAATGGCTCCCCGCATACCCCCGAGGGCCACGACGTTGTAATACGTGAGGGGAATCGTACACCCCAGGCCACGCCGAATGAGGCCCAGCACGTAGAACACCACCACGCGCAGGAGCAGGGTTGTCAACACCGCCCACACGATGGGAATCCACAGGGAGACAACTCGGGAAAATGGAACGGCAAATCCGACCAGCAGGAATCCCATCGCCGTTGCCACGAAGGCGGCCAACTCCCAGAAAGTCGAGAGCGCGACTTTCGACGTGGGCTGCAGTCGCGGGCGGAAAATAGCCCCACTCAGGCCCCCAGCGACGACAGCAGCCAGAGCGCCGCTGGTCTGAAGCTGTGAGGCCAGCAAGTAACTGCCGTAAGCCCCCACGATAGTCCAGACCAGGGCTGACAGTTTGGTGCTCTCCTGCGAGAGAAGCAACCCCGTCAAGCTTCCCATCACAATGCCCACCCCGATTCCACCGCCCATCGCCTGGATGTAAGCGGGCACACTCCCCAACAGGCTGAGTTCTCCTACCGTCACAGCCACCCAGATGGGCAAAACGATCAAGGGAATAAGGCTGGAAAACAAGTGTTCGCTCTCGGCCAGCGCAGCAAGCCGGCGCGGGGCGTGTCCCATCCTCATGACTTGCCGGACGGCGGCAGCGTCCATAGCGACGAGCAGTGTGCCCAACAAGAGGGCGTTGGGCCAGTCAAACCAGAACGTGTACGTGATGATCCCAGCAATCCCCCAAATGGTCAAAAGAGTGCCAAACAAGCCAACCATGATGAGCGTAACCCTGTCCAGGCGCCACGATTGCACGTCCAGGTGAAACGCCGGGTAAAAGAGAAGTGGTGGCACCAAGAGGGAAAGAGCCACTTTGGGGTTCACCGAAAGGCGCATCCATGGCTGCATCGTGACGACCAGCGTCAGCAACGCGAACACAACCGGGTAAAACACCCGAACGGACATCAGCAAGGCTCCCAGAGCCATGGCTACGAGCAAAAGTGCGCCCACGAAGATCATTGCATCTCCGCTCATCGGTTTCCCTTTCTCGTTATGGTGTTCGGTTTTGTGCCTGGGCTAAGTGGGGCAGGTCAAGCTCGCCACACAACCTCAAGATTACCAGTTGGAGCACATGCGCCGGATCCGCGGAACTCGTTTTTATTTCTACGTCCGCCTCCAACAAAACTTCAAACGCGGCCTCAAGCTGAGAGGTGGAAAAGTGACGAACCTGCCGGAGTGCTTTTTCGACCACATAAGGGTGAAGGTTGAGGCGTCTGCGAATTTCTTGGGTGGAGGCCCCTTGAGCACGAAGTTCCTTCACGTGGAGCAAAATGCGCATCTGGCGGGCAATCATGAAAAGCACGTAAGTCGGCGCCGCGTTGGCGCGCAACAGCGTAGCAAGCTGTCGCAGGGCCTGGCGTTCATTCCGCTGGGCGATAGCGTCCAGCAGCGCAAAGATGTTGGCCTGTTGGGTGTAGGGCACCAACTGCTGCACCATTTTGGGCGTAATCACTTGACCTCCGGCGTAGTTGACGAGCTTCTCCAGTTCCTGGTCGAGGAGACGCAGGTCGGTTCCCACCACTTCCGCCAGAAGCTGAGCGGCCTGGGGGGTGATCTGTCCCCCCTTCTTCCGCGCTCGCTGCTGAATCCAGCGGGGAAGTTGGGCCGGGCTCGGCACGGCAAACTCGCGGATGAAGCCGCGCGGCGGGTCAGCGGTGGCCAGTTTTTCGGCCAGTTTCCACACGGCCATCCGACGGTCAACGCCCGCCCCTTCCAGGAAGAAGAGGCGTGTCGTTTCCGGCAGGTGCGGCAGATATTCGACAAGCTGCTCCTGGAACGCCTTTGGACCTTGCTTCAAGCGCTCGAGCAGCCCGTACACGATAACGACGCGCCTTTCTCCAAGAAAGGGGGGCGTGTCACATGCGTGTCGGAGTTCCTCGAACGTCACGGCCTTCCCGTCGAAGCGGGAGACGTTGAAGTCATCCAACTCGGTGCCTGCACGGCTCAGCAAAGCGGCCAGAGCTTCGTCTCGGGCCAATTCGTTGTCCCCGTAGAAAATGTAGAACATGTTCAAAACGCTCAAAGAACCTCAACAAAGTGAACCGTCAACCGACCTCGTTTGAGCCGTCTGATCTCTCCGACCTGCAAACCTGCTAGGTCGGGCGACGTGGTCACGTGCTCCTGTACCCAGAAGCCCAACGGGCGAGACAAGATGACAGAGGCCGTTGCCGCCAGCACCGCGCGGGGCACGCGGTTCAAGGGGTTCTCCCGTCGCCCCCACGAGGCCGAGGCCAGGAACGAAGCCAGCCCGGCCACGAGCCCGGCCACAGCGATGTTGGTGCCGCAGTTGGGGTGAATGGCCAAGTGTGCTGCTCCACCCTGGAGCAAAGCCAAGGCGTCGTGGACAGCCCGCCGCACTTCTTCCGTGTCCACCTCGCCGTAAAGCCAGAATCCCTTGGGGGTCGAGCGGCCGGCGATGTGGAGGTCAGCCACCCGTTGGCTCAGGAGCGTAATGGTAGCGTGTTCGAGCGCGTGCACCCGCCGCACTTTGCCCACGCCTGGAGCTTCCAACAAGCTCGTGAGCGCTCGTCTTAGCAGTTTCTTCACGACCCTTTCTCCTTCAGCGGTTTGTCTCACCAGACCTGACAGGTTTGAGGGTGAACAGCCCTAGTGTTAGAACGGCCTCATGTCTTCCGGTATCGAGCGCCAGTCGTCCAGAAACCGTTGGAGCCCTACGTCGGTCAACGGGTGCTTCACGATCTGGGTGAGCACTTTGAAGGGCATAGTGGCAATGTCGGCGCCAGCCAGGGCCGCCTGAACCACGTGCATGGGGTGGCGGATGCTGGCCGCCAGCACTTCAGTCTGAAAGCCGTAAAGGTGTTTGATCTCCACAAGCTGACGCACCACTTCCATGCCGTCCTGTCCGGCGTCGTCAATGCGGCCGATGAAGGGGCTGACGTAGAAAGCGCCCGCCTTCATCGCCAACAGGCCCTGCGTAGCGTTGAAGACCAGCGTCATGTTGACGCGCACGCCTTCTTCGGCAAGGCGGCGCGTGGCTGCCAGGCCGTTGGGCGTGCAGGGAATCTTGGCAACGATGTTGGGCGCCCACGAGGTAACTAGCCGCGCTTCCTCGACCATGCCCTCCACATCTGTGCTGACCGTCTCGGCGCTCACGGTGCCCCGGTCTCCGATGATCTCGCTGATGGCGAGAATGTTCTCCTTGAACGAGCGGCCCGCTCTAGCCGCCAAGGTGGGGTTGGTGGTGACGCCGTCCAGGATGCCCCAGGAAGCGGCCGTCTTGATTTCGTCCAGAATCGCCGTGTCAAGAAAAATCTTCATTCTGTTTTCCTCCCCGTGTATGTTACCACAGTCGTTGCCCCAACAGTGGCTCAGGTATCGTTCAACGGTGTGGCGGCTCCTGCGCGCGCAAGAACTCCACGAGCGTGCGCACCGGCACGCCTGTGGCCCCGTAAGGGGTGAGGGGCGGTGTGGGCTTGCGATCGCTGCCGGCAAAGGCCGTGCCGGCGATGTCCAGGTGAGCCCACGGGTAATCCCCCACGAAGCGCCGCAGGAAGAGCGCCGCCGTAATGGCACCCCCCGCCCGAATGCCGATGTTGCGCATGTCGGCCACTTTACTCTCTAGGTAGGCGTCGTACTCGTCCCAAAGGGGCATGCGCCAGAGCGGCTCGCCAGCTTCGGAGGCGGCTGCCTCGATCTGACGCGCCAACTCATCGTCGGTACAGAAGTAGCCCGTTACGCTGTATCCCAGTGACACCACCATAGCGCCAGTGAGTGTGGCCATGTCAACCACACAGCGCGGGCTGTACCGCGCCGCGTAGGCCAGCGCGTCCGCCAGAATGAGGCGACCTTCAGCGTCGGTGTTTTGAATCTCGATGGTCTGCCCGCTGAGCGAGGTGAGGATGTCGCCCGGCCGGTAGGCGTGGCCCGAAACCAAGTTCTCCGTGGCCGGAACCAGCCCCACGACCGGCACTGGAACGTCCAGTTGGGCCAACACCGCGAAAGTGCCCAGCACGGCCGCCCCGCCGCTCATGTCGCTCTTCATCTTCCACAGGCCCTCGCTGGGCTTGATGTTGTACCCGCCACTGTCAAAGGTGATGGCCTTGCCGACCAGGACGATGGGCGACTGGCCGGGGAATTCGTCCAGGCGGTGTTCCAACACGATGAAGGCGGGCGGGTTGTCGCTGCCCTGGGCCACGGCCAGGAACGCCCCCATGCCCTCCTGCTCGGCGGCCTGCCGGTCGAGCACGCGACAGCGAATGTGGGGGGCTTGGGCGGCGATTTCCTGGGCGGCGGCGGCCAGGCGGGCCGGCGTGGCCACGTTGGCTGGCTCGTTGACCAAAGTGCGGGTCAGGTTGACCCCTTCGGCCACGGTCGTCCCCCTTGCAACGCCCGCCTCTGCGGCTCCTTTCTGGGACTCGTCGGCCACCAGGACTGTCACTTCGGTGAGCGGCCCCTTGCGGCCCTTTTCGTCCTTCTGCTTGAAGGCATCAAACTCGTAGGTGCCGATCAACAGGCCCTCGGCAAAGGCCTGAGCGTCGCCCACCTCCTGCACGAGTGTGGTGGCCAGGTGGCCTCCGCCCAGTTGCTGGGCTTTGCGCCCCCCGCGCGCGGCCGCGTGGCGCACCGCTTGGGGCGAACGTTCCTCGCCGAGCGGCGCCACGAGGACACGGCGCGCCGGAATGGCTCCGCGAGGGTGGACGACGGCCACTTCTTCGCCCGTTGGGTCGAACTCGCCGCTTTCCACCAGGTCGCGCAAGAGGCCGCCCAAGGCCCTGTCCAGGGCTTCGGGCACCTGTTGGCCTGCGACCAAGCCGATCAGCAGGAAGTCACACGAAACACTCAGCGGATCCTGAACGGACACTTGTACCTTCACGTTCGCCTCCGGGAAACATTGGTTTGGTTTGTTGGGAATTTCGCTCACACCGCCCACACTCCGCTTGGACGGCGTACCACGTACCACCGGAGCGTCGCCGGGTCGAAGGCCAGTTCCCAGATGCGGTCGGGCACCGTCATCACCAGAAAGTGGCGGCGCCCCTGGGGATCCTGCCACTGCCGCCCGTGGCCGCTTATGGCGTGCCACTGACCACGCCAGCGGAAGGCCAACGGCTCGATGCGCCCGTCCGGCCAGAAGCGAGCTTCCACTTCGACCGGTGTCGGCTCAGTCATGGCTCGCTACCCGTCGTTTCTCAAACAGGCACACAGCAGTTCCAGTGCCGCGCGGGCTGAAAGGCGTTTGTTCTCGCTGCGGTTTCCCGACCAGACGAAGCGTTTCACCTGCACCCCGTGTGGCGTGGCTACGGCCACGTAGGTGAGGCCCACGGGCTTCTCCGGCGTGCCGCCAGTTGGTCCGGCGATGCCGGTCACGGCCACGGCGTACTCGCAGCCAAAGAGGCGCTGGGCACCTTGAGCCATCTCCGTGGCTGTTTCGCGGCTCACCGCGCCGTGCTGCACGAGTGTTTCGTGCCGCACGCCCAGCAACTGAACTTTTACCTCATTGCTATAAGCCACCACCCCGCCAACGTAATAGGCCGAAGAGCCGGGAACTTCGGTGATGAGGTGGCCGATCAAGCCGCCGGTGCACGACTCGGCGGTTGCCAGGTGGGCGCCCAAGAGCCGCAGGCGCTCGCCCGCGAGGGCTGTCAGCCGGGTTAGGTCCTCCATGACCTTCCTCTCGTGTGGGATTATACTTCACCGTCGGCACACGTCAATACCGCCTCCTGCCGACAACCTACACGTCCACATCCACGCCGAGCACCCGACGGGCCACCAGGCCCACGCCGAAGCTCAACACGGCAACGCCCAGGCTCAGGGTGGCCATCTCGACGAAGCGCGGCTTGAAGTCGGTGCTGGTGACGACGGCATAGTAGTAGTTGAAAAGCGCAATAATTAGCACGGCAATGAGAAGTGTCAACCCAAGAGCCCCCCAGAGAAGGGATGGCAGCAGCAGGTAGGGCAGAATGAGCAAGAACACCGTCACGATGTAAGCAATGCCCGTGTAGATGGCCGCTCGGAAGGGGCTGCGGTCGGTTCCTTCCGCCTTGGTAGAGAGGTATTCCGAAGCGGCCATGGACATGGCCGCGGCCACGCCCGTAATCAGCCCCGAGAGGGCGATCAGCGGGGCGTTCTGGAGTGCGAGCGTCAACCCCGCCAGAGCACCGGTGAGTTCCACCAGGGCGTCGTTCAGTCCCAGTACAATGGAACCAATGTAGTCCAGCTTCTCCTCCTCAAGCAAGGCCAGGAGCGCGTCTTCGTGACCGAGTTCCTCTTCGACAATGGGGGCAAGTTCTGGCAACAAGATGGCCGCTTCGCGATACGCGTGCAGGGATTTCTCCTCTCCGCGTTCCATGAGCTTGAGGCTAAACGTCAGCCCCAACACGCGGCTGATGAGGTAGTATCCCCACACTCGCCGCCAGTCTGGCTCCACATCCTGGCCGGTGTGGGTTCGCAGGGCCTCGTAGTGACGGCGTTCATCCTGGGCAATGCGCCTCAGAGTCTCCTGGTTGTTCGACTGGTCGGTCATCTCGGCCAAACGCTTGTAGAGGTGGTACTCCGTAATTTCGTTTCGCTGAAATTCAAGCAATTGGTTGCGAAGCGTTTCGGTCATGGCAGTCATGTGGTCCTCTCCCTATCGGTAATAATCGAGCACCGTGCTCAAGTCAGACACTTCACGCAACCGCTGTGCCAGGCGGGTGCGGCGCTGAACGGTGCGGTTGTTCTTGACGGCCACGGCAATGGCCTTCTTGCTTCCCACGAGCACCACCATCTCCCGGGCCCGCGTCACGCCAGTGTAGAGCAGGTTGCGCTGAAGCATCAGGTAGTGGGACATGAGGAGCGGAATGACCACCACGGGAAACTCCGACCCCTGCGACTTGTGGACGCTCACAGCGTAGGCGTGGACCAACTGGTCGAGTTGGTGAAATTCGTATTCCACCAGTTCACCCTCGAAGTCCACCCGCAGGACCTGGTTCTCCAGGTCAACTTCGCGCACCCAGCCCATGTCGCCGTTGAAGACCCGCTTCTCGTAGTCGTTGCGCACCTGCATCACGCGGTCGCCAGTGCGGAAGACGCGGTGGCCGTGGCGGTACTCAGGCTTGTGGTGGTCGGGCGGATTCAACACGTCCTGAAGGCGTCGGTTGAGTTCGCCCACGCCCACAGCCCCCCGGTGCATGGGGCTGAGCACCTGCACGTCCACCACGGGATCGTAGCCGAAGGTACGCGGAATGCGGCGGGCCACGATGTCCAGCACCAAGTCAGCGGCTTGCTCGGGGTCGGGCTGGTTGAAGAAGAAAAAGTCGCGGGCCCGGCGCGGGAAACGGGGCATCTGGCCCCGGTTGATGCGGTGCGCGTTGACGATGATGGTGCTGTTGGCCGCCTGGCGGAAGATAGTTTGCAGGCGCGTTACCGGCACCATACCGCTCTCAATCAAGTCGGCCAGCACGTTGCCTGGCCCCACCGAGGGAAGCTGGTCCACGTCGCCCACCAGGAAGAGGTGACTGCCCACCTCCACGGCTTTGAGCAAGTGGTTCATGAGGAGCACGTCTATCATGGAGGCTTCGTCCACAATAATGAGGTCGGCGTCCAGCGGGTTCTCCCGGTCGCGCAGGAACTGGTTGCCCGCCGCTGGGCTGAACTCCAGCAGGCGGTGAATGGTTTGGGCCGGCATGCCGGTGGCCTCGCTGAGCCGCTTGGCCGCCCGGCCAGTGGGCGCAGCCAGCAACACGGAGCCGCCGTGGGCGCGCAGAATCTGGATAATGGCGCGGGTGACAGTGGTCTTCCCGGTGCCCGGCCCACCGGTGAGCACGCTAACCTTGTGCGTGAGTGCGGCCCGCACGGCAGCCCGCTGCTCCGGCGCCAGGCGAATGGTGCCCTGTCGGTCAAGCCACTCGAAGAGGCGGGGCCAGTCAGCCTCTTGAAAGGTTGCCAGGCGGTCCCGGCGACTTTCCTGCAACAGGCGCACCTTGCGAGCCACGCCCACCTCGGCGTAATGGAAAGGGGGCAGGTAAACAGCTTCGTCCTCGGCGATAAGGTCCCTCTGGGCAATAAGCGTGTCCAGGTGCCCCGCGCACACGTCGGGTGGCACTTCCAAGAGGGAGGCGGCAGCCTGCACTACCTCCTCGCGTGTGGCGAAACAGTGGCCGTCGTCGGCGAAGGTGCCAAGGGCGTAAATCAGGCCGGCCTGAATGCGCTGGGGGGCGTCGGGCGGCAGGCCGAGATTCTGAGCGATTTTGTCGGCCGTCTTGAAACCGATGCCGTAAATGTCCTTGGCCAGGCGGTAAGGATCAGTGCGCAAGATTCGGATGGCATCGTCACCGTAGGCCTTGTAAATTTTGACCGCCAGGCCCGAGCTGATGTCATGGGCTTGCAGGAAGAGCATGATCTCCTTGATCTGACGC
>WFWG01000079.1 GCA_015491235.1 Ardenticatenaceae bacterium | reverse complement strand
TCCGCCGGCTGGCTGAGTTCCTCAACATCCCGGAAACCCGCACGGCCAAAGTCGTCTTCTACATGGCCCGCTGGCCCGATGAGGAGCAGGAAAAGCTCGTCATGGCCCTGGTGCGTGGCGACATGGGGGTGAGCGAGGCCAAAGTGCGCCGGGCTCTGGGCGGGCCCACTTTGCGCCCCGCAGAGCCATCTGAAATCGAGGCAGCGGGCGCGGTGCCCGGCTATGCTTCGCCCATTGGCATTCGGCGTGATCAGGCTCTGGTAGTGGTTGACGAATTGGTTGCTCAGTCTTCCAACCTGGTGGCCGGCGCCAACGAGGCCGGCTATCATTATGTCAACGTGAACGTGGGCCGTGACTACGAGGCGGACATCGTGGCCGACATTGCGCTGGCTCCGCCGCAGGCTCCATGTGTGACCTGCGGGACGCCCTTGGCCGTGGAGCAGGCCGCCACTGTGGGGCAGGCGGTGCTGCTCTGGGCCGGTGCACCCTGGCTCCCGCCCGCCGCCTTTGTGGACACTGACGGCAACCGCCGCCCGGTCTGGCTGGGCTGGTGCCACGCGAACGTCACCGCCCTGATCGAGTGCCTGGCCGAGTGTCACCACGACGAGCACGGGTTGCGTTGGCCCGTCCCCGTGGCGCCTTATCATGTTCACCTGATCGAGCTGGGCCGCGCCCCGGAAGTCGCCGAACTGGCCGGCCGCCTCTACCAGGACCTGCTCGCCGCCGGCCTCGCCGTACTCTACGACGACCGCGACGCGCGCGCTGGCGTCAAGTTCCACGACGCTGACCTGCTGGGCATCCCCCTTCACGTGGCTGTGGGCCAGCGCGCCCTCCAGCAGGGCGGGGTGGAGGTGAAAGTGCGGGCAACAGGAGAGCGAGAGATTGTGCCCCCCGACGAGATCGTGGATGTCGTGCAGGGTCGGCTCGAACAACTCTCCAGGGCGGAGTAAACCCGCCATGCCGTCCGTTCCGGTCCGCCCGTTGGCCTTCAACTTCCTCCGTGTCAGGCGCCTCGCCGTGCTGGGGACGCTGCTCGCCGTGATCCTCTTTCACGTCTGGGGAAACCTCTACTGGATCGCCACCAACGTGACGCCCTTGGGGCGCGACGCTGGCGGCCACCTCTGGCGCACGCTGGATTTCGCCGAAGTGCTCCGCACCTGGACACCCAGAACCCTCTTCCAAGCGTTCACGCTGACAAATTACCGCCCTCCCCTGCTGTACGTGCTCGTGCAACCCTTCTACCGCCTGTTTGGGGTCCACATGGACGCAGCCCAGTACCTCAACGTGGCCCTGCTGGCCCTCATTCTGGCATTGACGTTCGCGCTGGGGAGGCGTGTATTCGACGACGCGACGGGGCTGTTGGCCGCGGTGTTAGTGGGACTGTGGCCTATGATGGCGGCTATGACGCGCCTCTTCTACATGGAGAACCTGCAAACGGCCATGCTTCTCCTCATTCTCTGGACGCTGTTGCGCGCCGACTTCTTCCGGTCAAGGCGCTGGAGTGCCCTGTGGGGCCTGGCGTTGGGGTTGGGCCTGCTGGCTAAATGGACCGTGCCGCCGCTGGTGGCCCTGCCCGTTGTCTGGGCAGCCTGGCGGGATGGGATTTGGGCGGCCACGTGGTCAGCCCTGCGGCACCCACGCCTCCCCCTGGCCGCGCTGAGCCGGGCGCTGGCCGTTGGCGCGCTGGTGGCGGGTCTTCTCTACTGGCCCAACCGCGACCTGGTGCAAAATCTGCCCCTGGGCAACGGCCTCGTTCTGGCCTGGCTGCTGCTTTGGTCAGTCACCGCGCTCGCTTTTTTGTCCCCCCCGCGCCCCCTCAGCAACTTTTGGGGAGGGGCTTTCCTGGCGGCTGCCCTCGCCAGCGTCTGGTACCTGGGGCGCATTGACTTCGTGGGTGGCCTGCTGGACGCCGCCTTCGGCACCTACGGCGGCAACTACGGTGCTTTCGACCCCTTCCGCCTGCGCAACTACACCCGCTACCCGCGCTACCTGGTGCGCCACCATTGGGGGATGCTGGGCACGGCGCTCGTGCTGCCCCTCCTCGTTTGGGCGTGGGGGCGGCACCGCACCCGCCTGGCCCGCCACGCCGACGGCGCCCGCCTGCTCTGGCTGACGGTGCTTTCCACCTATGTGGCTCTCTCGCTGCCCTCGCAGGACAGCGAGCGCAACCTGGTGCCCTTGTTGCCCGTGCTGGCGCTGCTTGCTGTGGCCTCTTTGGGGGCCGTGCGCGGCCGCGCGAAGGCGCTCCTGATGGCTCTGTGGCTAACGGTGTTTGGGTTCCAGTGGGCGTTGGCCACCTTCGACAGCCTAGCCCCCTGGCGCCGGGGCACACCTTTCCTCTGGGCGGAGAGTGAGTTTGCCCAGCCGCCAGCGAGCGGCCTCACGGACCCCGGCTACTGGATCGCGCCGGACGTGCTCGAAACGATCGTGGCGAACTCTCCTGACGAGAGGCCCATTGTCTTCGGGATGCTCATCAACTCCGTCACCATTCACCGAGGACCGTATCGCTACCTGATCCGCACGGCCTACCCCGGTGTGGAGCTCTTGCCCCTCACGGAGGACTGGAGCGAGGGTTGGCGCGGCACGGTGCGCAGCTTGTGGCTCCTGACCAAGGACGGCGACAATCACGACGTGGAGCCGGCCGGCCTGCGCGCCCTGCACGAGGTCTACGAGAACCCGGACGGCTTCTTTCCCCTGCTTTTCGAGCCGGTCAAGCGCTACCCACTGCCCAACAGCGAGGTCGCCACGCTGTGGCGGCGCACCGTGGGGCCACCGGTCCAGCCGCCAGTTGCGCCTCCTGCCGAGGTGGCTTCCACCGGTGAGCACCTGAGCAAATGGCTCGACGATTGGCCCCTCATCGTCGGAACGCGCGAGGACGCCCTCTGGCTGGCCCTGGCCCTTGACCTGACGCCGGAGCGTGTTGTCCTGGCACGGCCGGACGAACCACCGTCCCAACCGCCCACCCTCTTCACCGTGCTTCCGCCTGACGGCGAGCGTGCGCTGCCGTGGCTATCAGAGCGCTACGCGCCGGCGTACAGCGCCTGGTTGGAAGGTCGCCTGTGGACCATCTGGGCCCGCCGCCAGCCCGACCCGCCGCTCACCCAGGCCCACCATTCCTTCGGCAAAGACGTGGCGCTGGTGGGGTGGCGCGCCCCCACATCCGTTGTCCGGGGAAGCGCCTTTCCCGTCCAACTCCAGTGGGAAGGTCGGCCGAGCGGCCTCAAAGTCTCCCTGCGCCTCGTCGCAAGTGACGGCCAGATGATTGCCCAACTCGACCGGGAGTTGACGGTTCCCGAAATGCCGATGGGGCTCTTCGTTCCGCCCGACACACCGCCTGGGTCGTACACCTTGGCGGTGGTGGTTTACCGCCCGGGGGCCGGCCAACCGCTGATTAACCAGGACGGCCAACCGGTGACAGTGCTAACCAAAGTCCAGGTCTCCGACAGGCGGGAACGTTGATGTTTCCCAACGTGTTTCGCCAGAAGCGTTGCAAAAGCTCCTGCCCAGCTTGCCGCACAACTCCCCCAGGGCTATAATGCTCCTAAACACGCCAGTGCTGCGAGGGAACCCGTGCACTACGACATTGCGCTGAAGGAGCTGCTGCGCCACTGCAGCCGCGCCATTTTGGAGCACCTGGTGGGCCTGCCGGTGCAGGAGAGCGAGCTGCTCCAGGTCCCCCAGGAAACCACCAGCGTGCGGCGCAGCGACTTCCCCCTGCGGGTGGTCACCGCCGACGGGGAGGAGTTGCTGGTGCTGGTGGAACTGCAAGCCCGCTGGGAGCGCCACCTGCCCCTGCGGCTGCTGGAATACCGCGCCCGCCACATGCGGCGAGAGGATTTGGACGCCCTGACGGTGGTGCTGCTGTTGCGGCCTGGGGGAAAGGTGGTGGAGGAATACGCGGACCGGGAGGTGCACTACCGGTACCGGGTGGTGCGGGTCTACGAGGCCGACGCGCGGGAGGTGGTGGAGCGCGGCCCGGTCTGCCTGCTGCCGCTGGTGCCGCTGATGCGGGGCGGAACTGAACTGGCCGACGAGGCGGACCGGCGCATCTACGAGAGCGACCTGGACCAGGCGACGCGGGCGGACATGCTGACGGTGATGGCCATTCTGGGCGGTTTGGTCTCGGAGGAGCTTCCCCGAAAGCTGTTGATGCGCAGGAGGGACATCATGATCGAATCGGCTGCTTATGAGCTCATCAAAGAAGAGGGGCGCATCGAAGGCTTGCGCGAGGGCCTGGAGAAGGGCCTGCGCGAGGGCCTGGAGAGGGGACGCGCTGAAGGGCTCCATGAGGGCCTGGAGAAGGGGCGCGCCGAAGGGCTGCGCGAGGGTTTGGAGAAAGGGCGTGCCGAAGGGCTGCGTGAGGGCATCCTGCTAGGGCTGGAGTTGAAGTTTGGGGTGGAAGAAGGGCTGCGGGCCTTCAAGGCCGTGCGCCGCATCGAGGACGTGAAGCTGCTGGAGGCCCTGTACCACGCCCTGCGGGACGTGGACTCCGTGGAGGCCTTCGAGCGCTTGGTAGAGCACCTCGCCGAGTAACGATACGGAGCCGTCGAGCGCACTTCGCAACGAAACGCAAGGCAGTTGAGTGCCATATGGGAAAGCAAAACTTCTCCGTTGCCTTTCAAGGAGAACCAGGGGCCTACAGCGAAGGGGCGGTCATTCAGCACTTTGGCCCGGACGTGGAGACCGTGCCGTGCGAGTCGTTCGAGGCCGTCTTCGAGGCTGTGGAAACGGGCCGAGCAGATCGCGGCGTGCTTCCCATAGAGAACTCTCTGGCCGGAAGCATTCACCGCAATTACGACCTGCTGCTCAGCCACTCGCTGCACATCGTGGGGGAGATTGACTTTCGCGTGCGTCACAACCTGTTGGCACTGCCCGGCGTGCGACTGGAAGACGTGAAGCGGGTGCTCAGCCACCCCCAGGCGCTGGCCCAGTGCGAACACTTCTTGAACCGGCTGGGCGTGGCGCGTGAGGCCACCTACGACACGGCTGGCAGCGCCAAGCGCCTCCGCGAGGAAAACCTGCGTGACGCCGCGGCCATCGCCAGTCGGCGTGCCGCCGAGGTGTACGGCCTGGACATTCTGGCAGAAGGTATTGAGGACGATCCCGAGAACTACACGCGCTTTCTCGTGCTGGCCCGGGAACCCAGCACGCCACTGGCCGGCGTTCCAGCCAAAACATCCATCGTCTTCACGCTGAAGAACGCCCCCGGCGTGCTCTTCAAGGCCCTTTCGGTCTTTGCCCTGCGGGACATTGACTTGACCAAAATCGAAAGTCGCCCCCTGCGGGGCAAGCGGTGGGAATACCTTTTCTACTTGGACTTTGCCGCCAGCATGGCGGACGAAGCGGCCCAAAATGCCATTCGTCACCTGAGTGAAATTGCGCCTTTCCTGCGCATTCTTGGCTCCTATCCACGCGGCGCATGAAGAGAAAGAACTCGAATTCCATGCTCCGAACCGAACCAGCAGAAGAGCAGCGCCTCATGGCGCGCATAGCGGCCGGAGACCAGGAGGCGTTCCGCGCGCTGTACGAACGGTACGTGGACCTGGTTTACTCTATGGCTCTGAAAGTCATGCGCGATCCGGCAGCCGCCGAGGATGTGGTACAGGACGTCTTCCTGCGCATTTGGCAACGGGCCGACCGCTTCGACGCCTCCCGCGGCCGGTTGGCCACGTGGTTGCTCTCTGTGGCCCGCAATCGGGCCATTGACCTGCTGCGCCGGGACAAGCGCCAGCGCACGGTGGCCAACGCCCTTGACGAAGCGCGGGACGACTCAGCGCTGGTGGCCCACTGGTACGCGGAACGAGACGCCTTCGTTCACCTGAGCCTGGACATCTTACCGCCGGAACAGCGCCAATGTATTGAATTGGCCTTTTTCTACGGGTTGAGCCACAACGACATCGCGGAAATGTTGCAATTGCCGCTGGGAACCGTGAAAAGCCGCATTCGCTTGGGTATGCAGAAACTCCAGGCAGCCCTTCAGGCCGAGCAATCCGAAAGGGGCTCCTGAAGCGTATATGCGGCGAGAAGCAGAACAACATCTGAGCAACGCTATGACTGATGCCCTTCGCCACTCAAACCAACATGACGCACAGACACTCTCGTGTGAAGAGTGTGCTTTCCTGCTGCCACTCTTCGTGATGGGCACGCTGACGCAGGAGGAACAGGGAACAGTTGAGCGCCACTTGGAGGAGTGCAAGGCGTGTCGTGCGGAAGCTCAGCGCTACGCGCCCGTGGCTGAGGCTTTGCTCTACCAAGTTCCTTTGGTGCGAGCACCCGAATCAGTGCGCCAGAAGGTGGCTCGCATCCCGGAGCAGGCAGAGCCATTAAAGCCAAGACCCTTCCCAAGCCGCCAACTCAGGCTCTTTTCCTGGAAAGAGGCGTGGGCGGTTGCTGCCACGCTGGCTCTCCTGTTGCTGGCCGCCTGGAACGTCTACCTGCTCACCCGCTGGCAGACCGCCCAGCGTCAACTCGCTGCCCAACAAGAAATCATTCGCTTGCTGACCAACCCTGAACTCCACGCCGTGCCCCTCCAGCCGGACGAGCCAGCCCGTGGCGCCCGGGCCGTGCTCTACTATCTGGACGAACAGACCGGCCTGCTCATTGTCGAAGGGTTGCCCCCCTTGGATCCCAACCGCGCGTATCAACTCTGGTTGATCCGGCCTGATGGTAAGCGGGACAACGGTGGGGTGTTTCGGCCGGCCGGCGATCAGCCCACTGTCCACACGGTTGTCACGCCTGCGCCGTGGCACATCTACACGGGCGTCGGCGTGACCATTGAACCGGCTACCGGAAGTCCTGGCCCGACTGGCCCACGTGTGCTCCACGGGGGGTTGTAATCTCCCCTGCTCTCAGCGTCTCGCTCACGAAAGCCGACAACGCAAGCCCAACCGCGAAAATGCCCCCTACCGTCAACAAGGGCGCATAAGGCCCCACGTACTGCCACAGGAACCCGCCCAGCGCAGGACCAACCGTCAGGCCGAGACCCTGTAAGGCCGCCACCCCGCCGAAGAGCAGGCCGTGGTGGTTGGACTGCGCGGTAATGCGGTCCATCACAATGGCATTCCAGGCGGGCACCGCCGCCGCATAGCCCAGCCCGGCCAGTGTGCCGCCCAGCATCACCAGCAGAGGGTTGGTCGAAATGGGGGAGAGCAAGAAGGGCACCGCCAGGGCCGCCATCCCTCCGACGAGAAAAGGCTTGCGGCCACGGCGATCAGCGGCATGGCCCAGCACCACCAAGGCCACAGCGGCCACCACGGCTGGCACAAACATGATGGCTGCCATCTCGGTGAGAGTAATCTTGAGCACGTGCAAGGCGAAAAGGTTGATAATGGGCAAAATCGTGGTCATGCCCACGGTCATGCTGACGGCAATCAGGGTCAGGAGGAGCAGTTCGCCCTTTACCAGCAAGCGGAGTCCTCGCCATGAAGCCTCCCAATCGGGGGCAACGGTGTGAGTGCCCCGCGTTTCCCGCATCCAGAGGGCCACCAACACCACGGCCCCACCGATAAGCCCAATGCACACCAGGAAAGTGGCCGTGTAGCCAAGTTGATCCACCAGCACGTTGCCAACAATGGGGCCGCTTGCTAGCCCCCCTAACATGACTGTGTTCAGAAGGCCCATGATAAGCCCACGTTGGCTGGCTCCATACATGTCGGCAACGGAGGCGTAAATGGCCGGCCAGGTCATACCGGCTCCCACACCCAGCAGCGCGTTGAGTATCAGAAACACCCCCTTGTGGTTCACCCACAACATAGCAGAGAGGGAAAGCAAGGAGAGCAGAAGTCCCGCCGCTACCAAGGGTTTGCGGCCCAAGCGGTCGGCCAGCCACCCCGCCGGCGTGCGAATGGCCACATCGGCCGCCAGGTAGGCCGTGATGGTTAGCCCGGCCAGGCTAGCAGTCTCCCCGTGAACCTCCGTGAGGAAAAGGGGCAAGAGGGCGATCTCCCCAATACCCCGCACCACCTCCATCGTGACAATGGCGGTGAGCAGCACCGTCAAGTTGCGGTGCGCCAGTGCCAGCCCCACCAGGTCCGACATCCGACGCCCCCAACGGAGGCGGCTCGTCTCCATGATCCTCACCTCGTCAGCGTAGCCACGTTCAACCCTGGTCCTCGGCAGTCACCTCGGGCACCTGCTCTTCGACTTCCAGCGCCGCGCGCAACCAAGCAGCCACTCGCCGCCAGACGGGCCGACAAGCCGGGTTCATGGCGATGCCGATGTGCCCCGGCACGTACCGCAAGCCCCAGATGTGGTCAATCACCCACTGCTCAAAAGGGCCACCCCAGTAATCCCACATGCGAGCAGCGTTCTCGGGCGCGCAGAGGAAATGGTCACGCCCGCCCACCACGTTGAGCGCAGGAACGCGGGCGGACTGGAAGGCAGCCAGATAATCGCGCCCGTCCAGTGTGGTCCAGCGGCCGGAACGAATCCAACTCACGATTTGTCGGAAGTAGGTAGCGGCCTCGTCGTCGGTGCCCTGGCGCAAGAGGCGCACGGGCGCGTAGCCAAAGAGCGCAATGATGAGCGCCACGAACTCGGCGTAGAGGCGCTTGCGCCACCAGCGCAGGCGGTTGGGTTCCAGGTGGCGCAGCCAGATGTTGGCCGCCAGTCCCACCACTGCTCGCACGGGCGAGTCTGGCTGCATGGCCACGTAGGCCGCAGCCACGTGGCCGAAGAGGGAGTGACCCACCAGTGCCAGGGGCACCTCCGGCCATCGCTCGCGGGCCGCCCGGATGAGCGCGGGCGTGTCGTGGAACACCAGGTCGTCGTAAGACCAGTCCACTTGCGGACTCGCGTGGGGTGTACTCTCCCCGTGGCCGCGCAGGTCGGCGTTGAGGACAGCAAAGCCGTGCTGGGCCAATGTGCTCGCCAGGCCACGCCCCGGCGGCCAGTCCACGCGCTTGCGGTTGAGCATCATGGCGTGGCCAAGCACCACGGCGGCCTCGTGAACTGGGGGTTCGATGAGGTCGGCGTGGAGCACCCAGCCGTCGGCCGTTTCGACGGTGACGGTGCGGCGAGCCAGCTGGTCGAAGGTGAAGCGTGGTTTTGGCGTCTCGGGCCTTGTGCGTTCAGACATCGTCACCGCTCCCACCTGCTGTGTTCCTGAGCCCCTGAGCGACGACCACGGCCACTGCGTGCTCGCGGGTGTGGGACAGGCTCACAGCCCACTGTTCGAGGCCCTGCGCGGCGGCCACGTGCGCCGCCGCTCCCAGCAACTTCACCGTTGGACGGCGCCGCTCATCAGCAACGATCTCGATCTCCCGCCAGGCCACATCCCCGATGCCACAGCCCAGCGCCTTCGCGACGGCCTCCTTGGCCGCCCACCGCGCCGCCAGGCAGGGCACCTGTCCCCGGCAGTACGCCTGCTCAGCCGGGGTGAACACCCGGTCAAGAAAACGCTGGCCGTGGCGATCCAACGCGGCACGAATGCGCTCGATTTCCACAACGTCAACCCCCACGGCCAAAGAAACGGAACTGCTCATCTTCACCCCGTTGCTCACGCCTCCGGCGGCCCAGAAACAGCCACCACGCAAGCGTCTGGCCGCAAGTACGTGGCCGCCACGCGACGCACGGCTTCGGCGTCCACCTCGAACACGCGCTCGGGGAAGCGCTGCACGTAGTCGAGGCCCAAATCGTAGCGCACCATGTCGAGGATAGCCATGGCCACGCCCTCGTTGGTCTCCAACCGCAGGGGCAACGAGCCCACAATGAAGGACTTGTTGTCGTCGAGTTCGTCGTCCGGCACCAACTCGTCGCCCAAACGACGCATCTCCCCCCGGATGAGCTCCACAGCCCGCTCCACCTGGTCGGGCGCGACGCCAGCCACCGCGTACCAGGGCGAGTTGGACGGTGAGCGTTGGAGCACGCTACGTGCGTAATACGCCAGTCCCTCTTCATCGCGCACCGACTCGCCCAGCCGTCCCATCAGGCCAAAGACACCCAAAATACTGTTAGCTACCACGGCCGGCAAGTAGTCGGGGTGCTTCACGGGCATGGCCGGCGCGCCGAGCACAATATCGCTCTGGGATTTGTCGGGAACGGGCCTGAAGACCTCATCCGGCGCCAGGGGCAACGCCACTTGGGGGACTGGCGGGCGGGTGCGGCCCGGCCGGTTCTCCCACTCTCCAAATGTGCGCTCCAGCACATCGAGCGCCTCGTCGGCGGGCATAGCGCCCACGAGCACCACCGCCCCGCCGCATGGCTCGTAGTGAGTCTCGAAGAAGCGCACCATGTCGTCGCGGGTCAGCGGTTCCACAGTGGACACATGACCGCTGGTTGGACGGTGGTAGGGGTGCTCAGGTGGGTAGGCGTGCTCGTAGAAGGCCAGCATGGCCATTGCCTGGGTGTTGTGCTCGCGCTCTTTCAGGACTGTCAGGCGTTGGCGCTTGACCCGCTGCACGTGCTCGTCGGGAAACGTGGGTGCGCGCAAAATATCGGCGAGGAGCTCCAGCAGAGGCGGCGCGTCTTCGGCCAGGCTCTTGAGGGTGAACGTCGTGGTGTGTGTGCCGCCAGAGACGCGCAGGCTTGCTCCCACACTCTCCACACGCTCGTTGATTTCCTCATAGGTGAACGAGCGCGTGCCCCGCGTGAGCAGGCTGGCTACCAGGGAAGCCAGACCAGCCTGCTCGGGGGCTTCATCTTGGGAGCCCACCCGAATGAAGCCGGCCACGAAGACGGCGGGGCTGGCAAAGTTTTCACGCGCCAGCAGGGTAAGACCGTTGGGCAACTGCCGGAGCGCTATCGTCTCCGGGCCAGGGAGCGTGCGAACGTCAACGGGAACAGGCGCATCCATAGGTCGCTCCTTGAACAGAGACTTTCATTTTCCAGCGTTGACTTGTGGCTCATACCACCCAACAGTCCGCTGGGAGGGTGCCAGGTAACGCTCGGCCACGCGCTGCACGTCGGCCTCGGTGACACGCTCGACGCGCCCGAGGAAATCAAGGAACCAATCCACGTCCGCGATCGTGCTCGAAAACCCCAGCCAGTACGCCTGGCTGGAGACGCTTTCGGCGCTGAAAGCGAACTGGGCACGCACCTGCTTCTGGGCCTTT
This sequence comes from Ardenticatenaceae bacterium, assembly GCA_015491235.1. Classification (GTDB taxonomy): domain Bacteria; phylum Chloroflexota; class Anaerolineae; order Ardenticatenales; family Ardenticatenaceae; genus WFWG01. Next base: position 1,958 of record WFWG01000079.1, on the reverse strand, counting down.
TCCAGTTCAGCAGCGCTGATGGGCTCGCGCTGAAGCCGACGAATTTCGTCGAACACGACTCCTTCGACTTCCTCCGGATCGCTGTTGGGCAGAAGCGTCACCGTGATCGTGTAGAGATAGGGGTCTAGAGTGGGCATCAGGAAGGTGCCCACATTGGCAGCCAGCCCGCCGTCCACCAGCGCGCGGTAGAGGCGCGAGGTGCGCGCGTTGGGCGAGGGCCCGCGCGTGCTGAAGGCCTTGGCCCCGCCGAGCACGGTGTCCAACACGGCGAACGCGAACCAGTCGTCCTCGGTGGCGGCTGGCGCTCGATACGCCACTTCCAGATAGCGCGTGCTGCCCGGTCCCGTCACCGTTACGCGCCGCTCGCCGCGCTGAGGTGGCTCCTGAACGCGCACAGGGGGCACGGGGGGCCCTGGCGGAAGGTGGCCGAAGGCCTGAACGATGCGGTCAATCATGGCCTCGCCGTCGAAGTCCCCCACGGCCACGGCCGTGGCGTTGCTGGGCGTGTAGTAGGTGCGGTAGTGGCGGTAGAGGTCATCGCGGGTCATGGTGCGCAAGTCGCTCTCCCAGCCGATGGTTTCGTGGCGGTAGGGGTGAACCAGGAGCGCCACCGCCGTTACCTGCTCGCTCAACAAAAAAGTGGGGTAGTTCTCGTACATGTGGCGTTCGGAGAGGATGACCGTGCGCTCAGCCTCCACCTCGTCAGGATCGAAGCGGGAATTGACCATGCGGTCGGCCTCGATTTCCAGCGCCAGGCTGATATGCTGGGCTGGCAAGGTCGCGTAGTAGGCGGTGAAGTCGAGCCACGTCATAGCATTGAAGGTTCCGCCCAGGCGAGCGATCTCCCGGTCAATAGCCCCTTTGGGAAAGCGCTCGGTCCCCTTGAACATCATGTGCTCCACCCAGTGGGAGATGCCCGTAATGCCTTGCACCTCGTTGCGGCTCCCCACACGGTACCACAACCAGAAACTGGCCACGGGCGCGGTGTGCATTTCCTTCACCAACACGCGCAGGCCGTTGTCGAGCCGCACGTCGCGAATGCGGTCTTCCATGGAAAGGGCCTCCATGTCTACAGTTCTGTCCTGCGAGCGCCGTTGTAGCCGCGCCCCATACCGCGGTACACGAACCCCAGTTGGGCCATGCGCTCGGGGTCGTAGATGTTGCGCCCGTCCACGATGATGGGCTGGCGCATGAGGGTGCGAATGCGCTCGAAGTCAAGGTGTTTGAACTCGTTCCACTCGGTGACGATCACAATGGCATCACAGCCGACAGCCAAGTCGTAGGGGTCTTCAGCCAGGATGAGCCAAGGGAGCGCCCGGCTGGCGTTGGGCATGGCCACAGGGTCGTACCCCTTGACGATGGCGCCCTCGCGCCGCAGCATGTGGGCAATCTCAATCGCGGGTGCCTCCCGAATGTCGTCGGTGTTGGGCTTGAACGCCAGCCCAAGCAGGCCGACTGTCCGGTCCCGCAGTCCGTCGAGCAAATCCCGCAACTTCCGGACCACCTCGCGCCGCTTGTCCTTGTTGATCTCCATCACCGCCTGCAAGAGTTGTGGGTGACAGCCGTGCAAGGCCGCCATGTGGGCCAACGCCTTCACGTCTTTCGGAAAGCAAGACCCCCCATACCCTACACCAGCATCCAAGAAATGGTGCCCAATGCGCTTGTCATATCCCATGCCGATAGCCACTTCCTTCACGTCGGCACCCAGCTTCTCACAGATGCTGGCTATTTCGTTGATGAACGAAATGCGCGTGGCCAGGAAAGCGTTGGAGGCATACTTGATCATCTCGGCCGTGCGCAGGTCGGTGATGATGATGGGGGCGCGCAGGGGCAGGTAGAGTTCGGCCACCTTGGCTGCCGCTTCCCGATCTGTGGAGCCCAGCACAATGCGGTCTGGGTTCAAGAAGTCCTGGATGGCACTGCCTTCCCGCAGAAATTCAGGGTTGCTCACCACCCAG
>WFWG01000078.1 GCA_015491235.1 Ardenticatenaceae bacterium | reverse complement strand
GGCCTTCCCGGTCCCCCACCTGCGCCATTGCCTGCGCCATCCTTGCCAAGGCCGAGGCGCGCTCTCCGGCATCCGCAATTCTCTCGGCAGCGGCCAGAGCCAACTGCAAGGCTTCTCGCGCCTTGTCCGTTTCCCCAATCGCTTGGGCCATTGCCCCAGCCACCGACGCCAGGGCCTCGGCGCGATTCCGTGCCCATTCAATCCCCTCGGCCGCCGCCAGGGCGCGCCGCAGAGCCTCTTGCGCCCCAGAAACATCCCCCACCTGCGCTATTGCCTGCGCCACCGCCACCAGGGCCTGGGTGCGGGAATATGCATTTTCAATCTCCTCGGCCGCCGCCAGGGCATGACGCAGGCCTGCCAGGTCCTCCACCTGCGCCATCGCTTTGGCCACCACCTCCAGGGCTTCGGCGTGATACCGTTCCCCTTCAATCCCCTCGGCCGCCGCCAGGGCGCACTGCAGGGCCTCTTGCGCCCCAGAAACATCCCCCACCTGCGCTATTGCCCCCGCCACGGCGGCCAGGGCACAAGCGCGAGACCGCTCCTCTCCAATTCCCTCGGCGGCGGCCAGGGCCCGCCGCAGGGCCTCCCGTGCCGGCTCGGTGTGCCCCTGGGCATGCAGGCGTTCCCCGATGCGCCGGTAGGCTTCGGTTTGCTTCTGCGGATCGGTGATGAGGGCGGCGTAGCGCATGGCGCGGTCGGTGTCGCCCAGCAGGACCATGGCCTCCAGGGCTTCCACGGGCACGTTGGTGGCCAGGGTGCGCACGGTGGCGTGGAGCAAGCTCCAGGCCACGACGTGGGGCAGGTAGTCTATGCGCTTCTCCTCCAGCACCTGTCCCTCGGCCACCTGCAACGCCCGGGCCACATCCTCGGCGAAGAGGTACCGGCTGGGGTCGTGCTCCCGGCTGGCGGCGTACCAGGCGCGGTTTTCGATGAGCGCGACAAGTTCGTCGAACAGGCCAGCCTGGGCCAGGTGGTGGGTCAGGTAACGGAAAGCGTAGTTCCCATGAGCGGTCCAGCGGGCCGGGTCGGTCAGGTAGTATTCGGCGATGCGACGGTGTCCGGAAGACAGATCGCACCAGAAACTCCCGGCCCGGCGGCGGTCACCTAAGTATTCGGCCAGGGAGTAGTGGAAGCGGAAATAACGGTCTTGGGCGTATTCGGCGGGGTCCAGCAGTTGGGCCACGGAGAGCAACCGATTGTGGGTCTCCCCCAGCGGCCACCCCAACAGGTCGGCTAGGTGCTCCAAGATGGCCGGAGTTTGCAGGGCCAACAACACTTCCAGCAGTTGATGCCCCCATGCACGCCAGTCCTCCAAGCCTATGCGTGTCAACAGCAGGTGGCGATACAGGTTCTCCAGATCGCCCAGGCGCAAGGAGGAGCCGTCCCGAAAGCGTAGCGTGCTATCCTCCAGTCGGGCCTCGCCTGTTTCCACCATAGGCAGGACAACGGTCAGGTAGAGAAAATTCCAGCGGGATGCTGCGCCCAGTCTTTCCGCAAACCGTTCTGCCTCCCCGGCCTTCTCTGCAACGTGACGCAACCCCTCACTCGTCGCCAACCTAGTCCGGATGTAGGCCTGCACGTCCCTCTGGTTCTCGGGGCTTTCGGCTTTCAGAATCAGGTGCGGCAGAGCCCGGAAGGGTTCGAGCACTTGCGGTTCCGGTCGCGTGGTGAGCAGGAAACGCACGTTGGGCGGAAAGTCGTTGGCCGCAGCCAGCAAGTCAATGATCGCCGGACGACCGCTATATGTCGTGGCTTCATCAAGGGCATCTACCAGGATGGTGATGGTATCCCGGTGGCCCTGTTCCCAAAGCCGTTGCAAGGGACGCCGCAGGGATTCATTGAAGAGCGTCTCCGGGCTGGCCGCGTGAAAATGCACCTCCACACCGGCCACTCGCGCGCCGGAATGAACGTAGTGGGCCTCCACGTAGCCGGTAATGGTGACCACGCGCTGAGGTGTTTCGCGTTGCAAGTCCTCCAGGGCTTGCCGAAAGCCAGGGACACTGGTTGTGAGTTGAGCCACCACAGTGCGCACGAACTCCGCCGGCTCTATGGTGTTGCCCTGGCCGCCAATGCAAAAATGGGCGGTGTGAACCAGATGACGTTGCAGCCACAGGTGGGCAGCAAAGGCAGACTTCCCGATGCCCGGCTCACCAACGAGGATGAAGTAGCGCGGGCCATCGGTGTCCTGCTGCCAGGTCTGGACTTTCTCCACCAACCACTCACGTCCCGTGAAGTCCTTCAGGCGGCCTTGCGCCCAGGTGCGCATGTTCATGTCGGCATACGACACCATGCCCCTCTCCCTCATTCAAGGTCGTCAAAGGAGACGCCTGTGGCCTTTCCCGAGATGTCTTCCGCCTTCACCTTGCCCTCGATGTCAGCCGAGCGTTTAATTCGGCCCACTTTCACGCCAGTTGCCTCGCCCTCCGGCCCGATGCGCTTCGCCTCAACCCGTCCGGCGATGCGCACGTTGCGCTCGGCGGTGCGCAGGGCAGCGGCGTGTTGCTCGCGCAGGGTTTCGAGCAGCGCCTCGGTGTTGGCGGCGATGCGCTCCAGGGCGCGGCTGTCGAAGAGGGGTTGCAGGGCCTCCTGGTTGCCCAACTCCTCCTCGAAGGCGCGCAGAAAAGCCTGAAGCGCGGCGGCGGCCTCGTCCCGGTAGCGTCCTCCCACGTGGGGGAGTTGTTTTGCCCAGGCCCGGGCCAGCGCGTTGACATCGGGATGGCCCTTGCGGGTGAGGAAGCGGCCCAACTCGCGGGCCACGTCCTCGCGGGTGAAGAAGGGTTCGTCCATGAGCGCGCTGGCGAACTCGGGGTGGGCCTTGGCGAAGCGGGTCAGGGCGCGCAGCAGCGCCGCCTGGAAGGCCAGGCGGGCCGGTTCGCGGCCCAGCCAGGCGCGGACGCGGTCGGCCAGGCCCGCTTCCTCCAAGACATAGCCGAAGACGGCGCCGGTGGCCGCTTCGACGAGTTTGGCAACGGCAGAAGTGGCGACGGGATCGGGCATACCACGCCCTCATACTAAAACGTAAAGCGTAAAACGTAATGGAGGGAAATTATGTTTTACGCTTTACGTTTTACGTCATTACGTTTTACCAGAAGCGTATCCCGGCACAGCCTCCCGGCGAAGCGAGGGGGCCTCGTCCGGCGCGACGTGGAGCAGGCGGTGGTTCAGGAAAATGGTGACCGCGAAGAGGAGCAGGGCCACTGCCTGGTGCGCCAGCGCCAGGGGAAGGGGCACGTTGAACACCACCACCAGGATGCCCAGCAGAATCTGCACGCCGACGAGTCCCAACAGCGCCAGCCCGCCCCGCCGCACCTCCGGCGTTGTGGGCGCGCGGCGGACGGCCACGTTGAACCACACCACCACCGCGGCCACCACGAAGGCAAACCAGCGGTGGATGAAGTGAATGGTCACGGGGGTCTCCACCAGGTTGAGCCACCAGGGTTGCACGGCCGAGAGCAACCCCGGCGGAACCAGGGAGCCGAACATGAGGGGCCACGTGTTCGAGACGTGGCCGGCCTTCAGCCCGGCCACGAAGCCGCCGTAGGCGATCTGCACCACCAGCACGCCCAGCAGGACCAGCGCCACCCGGCCCGGCCCCGGCCGCACGCGCACGGGCACCAGTTCATGGGCGTAGTAGAGGCGGTTCAGCGCCGTCCAGAGGGTGAGGGCCAGAATGAGGAGGGCCAGCAGCAGGTGAACGGTGAGGCGCATGTGGCTCACGCTGGGGCGGTCCACCAGCCCGCTCTTGACCATCAGCCAGCCCACGGTGCCCTGAAGCCCGAAGAGGAGGACAATGGCCACGTATACTTTGGCGTGCTGGCGGGCAATGTGGCCCCGCCAGAGGAAGTACAAGAAGGGCACGACCACTACCAACCCGGCAATGCGGGCCAGCAGCCGGTGGAAGTACTCGATGTAGTAAATGCGCTTGTACTCCTCCAGCGTCATCCCGTAGTTGACCTTCTGGTACTCGGGTGACTGCTGGTACTTGGCGAACTCGGCTTGCCAGGCTTCCTCGCCGATGGGAGGGATAATGCCGGTGATGACGTTCCACTCCACGATGGCCAGGCCGGCGCGGGCCAGCCGCACGTATCCGCCCACCACCACCATGAGCATGACCAGCCCGCACACCACGAACAACCAGCGCGTCACGGCGTCCACAGAGCGGTTCATGGTTCTCCTCCGGTTCCTTGGCGCGCGTCGGCTGTCGCGCCGTCTACCGACGCAGCACGTCTGCGCTGATGATAGCCCAACCCCAACGGCCTGTCAACGTTCAAGCGGTCTCCACCACGTGAAAGGTGACCCGCTGGACCGTCCAATCGGCCGAAGGCGGTTCGGCGGCGTACTCGAGCCCCCGCGTGGCCGCCGCCGTCAGGTATCGTTCGAGGGGGTTCGTGGGGCCAACGGCCCGCAGGCCGGGCATCCACAGGGACGTGAAGTCTCCGGGTTGCTCGGTGGCGATGAGGAGCACCGTGGTAGGACCAAGGGGCGGGGCCGCCTTCAATTCGCCCCGGCCACCCAACTGGAAGACCCGCCCCGCCGCCAGCAGGTTGTCCGCCCCGCCCGGCGGCGGGAAGAGGGGAGCCACGCTCCAGTCGGCGCTCAACACCAGCAGCGTCACGTAGACGGGCCGGTCAGCGCCGTTCTCGACCTCGATGAGCACTCGCTCCCCCAGGGGCACGGTGGGCTCGCCACCGGCGTTGCGCGGCAGCGGGCGAAAGATGCCGCTGGGGCCGGGGAGTCCCACGCGCAGGCGCACGCGCCGGTTGAGGCGGGAAGCCGGGTTCGCGTTCTGAAGGCGGAGCAAGGCCCGAAAGCGCGCCATGTGGATGAGCTTCTGGCGCAACAGGCTCATCTCGGCCAGCAGCACTGGCTCGGCCAGGCGCTGGCCTGCCACGTTCTCCAGGTGAACCCGCCCCCCTTCTTCGCGCAACAGGATGGCTTCCGGCACGGTGTCGGGGGGAACCAGCCTCAGCCAGCCCTCGGCGGCCATCTGGTTGAGGGCGCGGCGCAGGATGAGGGCTCGCCCCTCCATCACGACGGGGAGCGCCAGTTGTGGCACGGCGGGCGTGACGAGTTGCACGCGCGCGCCCACCGGCACCGCCGCGTTGACCCGCGCCACCGCCTGCACGGGTTCGACCCGCTCCACCACGCCGGAAGCCAGCGGCTCCGCGTCGGCGAAGCGCCACGTTCTGGGCGGGTAAAGGGCCACCAGCATCCCATTGTTCACGCCGTGGGCCATTCCCCCGTTGAACGTCACCTGTTGTCCCTCGACGGCCGTCACCTGAAACCCGGGGTCCACGGCCCGGCGCACGCCGCCAAAAATCATCCGCTGGGTGTCCCCCTCCAACTGGGGGTGCTGAGTGGGGTAGAGGGCCGTCACCTGGGGCGCCACCTCGTCCATCACGTCGGCCCAGGTGGCCGTGCTGGGCACCCGCAAGAGGGTCTGGACCAAGTGGTAGGTGAGGGCGCCAAAGCGGGCTTCGCGCCCGCCCGGCAGCTTGACGAGGTGCTCGTTGCTCAACTCCTCTGCCCGGCACCCGCTGATGAGCACGTAATCCCGCCGCAGGGGCAGCCACCCGCTGGGGCCACGTGTTCCCGTGGCGGCCCGCGTGCGGCGGAAGTCCGGCGGGCGGGGGCGGGTGTCGGCCGGTATGGCCCGCACGATGCCCAATCCCCTGGTAATGGTGCCGCTGTTACAACAGTCGAAGAGCAGCACGACGTTTGGCGTGCGCTCGAGCAGGCGCTCCACGATCACGTACAACTCGTCGTCGGTGATGTCGAAGACCTTGCCCTCCGGGTCGCGGCTGTCGTGGGGCACGATGGTCTCGTCGCGCCCCTCGATTTCGTCGCCACTGGTGTCGAGAAGCTGAGAGCCGTGCCCGCTGTACTGGACGAAGACGTGGTCGCCGGGCTGCACTTCGGCGATGAGGCGCTCGAAGGCGTCCAAGATGTTCGCGCGAGTGGCCTGTTCGTTGAGCAACACGCGCACGTGAGCGGGCGAGAAGCCAAAGCGCTCTACCAGCAGGCGGCGCATGGCCTCCACGTCGTTCACGCAGCCCCGCAAATTGGGCACGTGGGGCTGCTGGTAAACGTCAATGCCGATGAGCAGCGCCCGCTTCTGGCCTCCCCTTCCTCCCACGCCAGATCCGGTTGCCTGAACCATCGCTTACCTCCCCTCGACGCACATCACGCGATTGAACAAGTTGCCGTCACGCCGCCCGACGAACAGGCTGCACGAGCTCCCTGTAAACAGCCAGGGTCTGCTGGGCCGTTCGCTCCCACGAAAAGCGGCCGGCCTGCTGGCGGGCCAACGACGCCAGGCGCTCCCGTGCGGCCGGGTCGGCCATCAACTCGTCGAGGGCCTCGGCCAGCGCCCGCTCGTCGTCCGGGGGCACCAGCCGCCCGGCCTGGCCGACCAACTCTGGCAGGCTGCTGGCAGCCGTCGCCACCACCGGCGTGCCGCACGCCAGCGCTTCCAGCACCGGCAGGCCAAACCCCTCGTAGACGGAGGGGAAGGCGAACAGGTCGGCCGCGCTCAACAGGGCCCACTTCTGGGCCTCGCTCACCGCCCCCAGGAAGACCACCCGCCCGCCCACGCCAGCCTCGGCCGCCGCCCGGCGGGGGTCGGGGGTGAAGGGCGTGTCGCGCGGGGGCAAGGCCCCGGCCACCACCAGCTTCCACCGGCCCCGCGTGTGGCGC
>WFWG01000077.1 GCA_015491235.1 Ardenticatenaceae bacterium | reverse complement strand
GTTCCACCCCTGCACCTCCGGAATATGGCTGAGCAAAATCTTCCGTCTGAGGGGGCTACTGGAGGGGCAAAAGACAATTGCTGACGGCACACCGCTTGCATTCAACGGCTCGCCGAAATCTGTGTGGCCACGCACTGAAACGCTGAACGCCCAGTTAATTGAAAAAGAGAGTCGTCTCGCTCACGTAGTTGCAGGGAAGACCGATTCCCGTTACAATGGTATTCAAGGAACTTGAGTTGCACAGGTACAGTTCCGCACACAACCGCGAGGAGAGGGTTTACGAGTGCATATTCCCGACGTTAATCTTCTGCCTTCGACTGAACGCCTGTGGGACGGGAAGGCCGAACGCTTTGCTTGGGCACTCCTGCTGGTCGGGTGGCTTCTCTTTCTCCTCGCGCTTGTCGTCAACATACAAAGCGCAAACGCCCTTCGTGCCCTGGAAGCCCGGGCAGTTGGGGTTCGCCGTGAGGCGGCCCAGGCCGAACAGCAACTTGCCCAACGTGAGGCGCGCCTTCAGGAGATTGTCGAAACGCTGCGCCACGTGAACCGGCTCGAAACGGAACTTGACGCGCTCCGGCGTCAGGGTCCACCGTTTTCCCAAATACTGGAAGACATTCGGGCAGCCCTTCCACCCCGCGTCTCCGTCCACTCGATTCAAACCCAGGAGAGCCGCGTCGTCGTTGAAGGGGAGGCGGGAAGCCCGTCCTTGGTGATTGAGTTTGTTCGTGCTCTCAGAGAAGAGGGAACGGCCACGAACGTGGTAGTAGACCGAATCGAGCACCGCGACCTCGACGCTTCCCCTTCCACCGTTTACTTCCGTCTCATTCTGGAGTACGAATGAAAGAGACGATTGTCCTAATAGACCCCGATCCGAACACGCAAACTGTCGTCCGTCGGGCTGCGGAAACCATGGGCCTGCCGTTCGAAAGTGCGCCCTCGGTTGAAGCTACCCTGGAGCGACTGCCCCAACTCCCCGCATCGCTCGTGCTTCTGAACCTGACAACCGCCCACATTGAAGAAATTTCACGGTTGCGCCATTCTTTCCCGAACGTGGAAGTGATTGCCCTGGCAGGAGAAAGTTCCATTGCCGAAGCGACGGAGGCAATGCGTCAAGGCGCTCTCGACTACATTCCCAGACCTTTCGGGACGGACGAGATTATCTTGGCCATTCGCCGCTGGCAACAGCAGCGCGAACTTCAAACCGAAAAGGAGCGGCTGTCCGAAGTCCTCTACCTGATGGAACTGGGGCGCACGTTGACCAGCACGTTGGACTTGAACCAGCTCTACGACCAGATTATTACGCTGGTCAAGCGCGCGTTCCTCCCCGACACGGTCTCTCTGATGCTGCTGCGGGAAACGGAACGGGGCCCTCGACTCGTTATTGTGGCCCAGCGGGGGTTGGGGAACATCAAACCGGGAACCGAAGTGAGCCTTGAAGGCACTATTGCAGGTTTAGTCGTTCAGCAGGGAGAGCCGCTTGTGCTGCTGGGGGGGTTGAGGGGAACCCCTTATGAGCACATGGCACGCGGTGGCCCCATTGGCAGCGCCATGAGTGTGCCCTTAAAAGTGCAGCAACGCACGCTGGGGGTTCTAAACGTCAACCGGGGCTTGGACCGCATGAACTACACGGAGCAAGATGCTGATCTCTTGAAAATCTTCGCTTCCCAAATTGCGATTGCAGTTCAAAACGCCCAGCTCTACGAGAGCCTGCGCCAGGAGCGCGACCGCATTCTGGAAGTTGAGGAAAACGTGCGCCGCGAATTGGCCCGTGACCTGCATGACCATTTGGCCCAAACTCTTAACTCCATTGCCCTACACGCCGACTACCTGCGCCTTATGCTCGAACAGGGAAACGTGGATACTGAATGGTTGCAAGCCGAATTGAACACACTGCGCCAGACGGCCCGGCAGGCTGTACGGGAAGCTCGGTCACTGGTCTTCGGTATGCGCCCCTTGGTATTGGAAACACGTGGTTTAGTTCCTGCCCTGGAAGCGCTCGTCGAGCAAATCCAGGAGAGCGAACCGAAAACCAGATATCACTTTTTAACCGAAGTTGTACCTGCTCGCCTTCCCCTGTCCCAGAAGAAGGCGCGAGTTGTTTTCGCGATTCTGCAGGAGGCCATCCACAACGTGCGCAAGCACGCCAGAGCTCGAAATGTTTTCGTGCGCCTGCGCATCAGCGAGGACGGCTCTCGCTTGATCTGTGAAGTGGAAGACGACGGGGTAGGCTTCGACCTGGCAGCCGTCGAAGCCCACTACGACGAGCGGAACACGTTTGGCCTCCTGAACATGCGCGAGCGCGCTGAACTCATTGAGGCTGAACTCACTATCGAGAGCGAGCCAGGCCAGGGAACGCTCGTGAGACTGGTGGTCCCCCTCGACGAGGAATTTTCCCAGGACTGACGCACTTACACTCAGTTGTAGTCAGCCGCCAAGCACTACTTGGCGATTGCTTGGCGGGCCAGCCGCTCGAGCAGTTCCCGTTGCTCCTCAAGAGTGCGTATCTCTCCGTCCAGCAGGGCGCGGCGCACGGCCCGCAAAATCTCCTTGTAAACGGGGCCGGGCGGAACGCCCAGCGCCCGCAACAGGTCACCGCGCACGGCCGGCCGCACGTGTCGCCACTCGGCCAGGTATCGCTCCAGCCGCTCCCTGGCCAGTGGCTCGTCGGCCAGCAGGGCCGCAATCCGCACGGAAGTGGGATTCTGAGCACACGCCTCGATGGTTTCCACCACCTCGCTGATGCGCCGGCCGGGATCCCCAATGCGGTCCAACCGGTCCCGCAGCGCGAACACCTCCCGGAGTTGCTTCAAGTGTCGCCCCCGCACTGCCAGTCGCTCGGCGATGCGCTTCACGTCGGGCCACGGGAGGGGCCACAGCCAGGCCGCCAGCGCGGCCACGAACGACGTCTCACCGCCCGCGCGCACCTGGCGCAGCCGCTCGGCGGCGGCCCCGTCGAAGAAGAGGGCCGGGTCAATGTGTCGCAACACCCTCAGTTCGTCCAGGCGCAACAACATGCGGTCGGCTTTGGGTTCGGCCAGAATCAACTCCAGTTCGTGGCGCAGCCGCTCGCCGCTGACGCGGTTGAGCAACTCCAGCGACTCCAAGAGCAACTCGTGCGTGCGGGACTCCAGGCGAAAGCCCAGCCGTTGCTCGAACCGAATGGCCCGCAAAATGCGGGTGGGATCCTCCACGAAGCTCAGGTTGTGCAGCACACGGATGAGGCCCTCCTGCAAATCGCGCAGGCCGCCGTAAAAGTCGAGCAACTGGCCGTAGCGGTCCTCGTCCAGGGCGATAGCCAAGGTGTTGATGGTGAAGTCACGGCGGTGCAGGTCCAGCTTGATGTTGCTCTGTTCCACCGTGGGGAGCGCGGAGGGTTGTTCGTAGAACTCGGTGCGGGCCGTGACCAGGTCAATGTGTGGGGGCAGCCCTTCGGCCTCGATCAGCGGATCACGTGAGCCCTCGCCCTCCTTCAGAATCCACTTCGCCGTGCCGAAGCGGCGGTGGCTCACCACCCGTCCGCCGTATTTCCTGGCCAGCCGCTTTGCCAGCGCAATGGCATCCCCCTCGACGACCAAATCAAGGTCTTTGACCGGATAGCCCAACAACAAATCGCGCACAAAACCGCCCACGAAGTAGAGGGAATAGCCCATGCGGTTGGCCTCTCGGGCAATGGTGCGCACCAGCCGCAGGAGGGGCGGAGGAACGGCCTTTTCCAGCAGGCGCACCACCTTTTCCCGCTCGATGCCAGCCGTTGGGGGTGCCGCCCAGAGTTTGATCAAGTCGGTCCGCGTGACGATGCCCACAATGTTGCCGTTTTCGACCACCGGCACCTGGCCCACGTTGAACTCTGTCATCACTCGCTGGACGCGCTCCACGCTGTCGTCCGGCGAGACCCAGATAGGCCCCTTGTGCATGACCGAGGAGACGGGCACGTTGCCCAGGTGGTGGTGCAAGGCGCGGTCCACATCGCGCCGGGTGAGCACGCCCACCACCCGACCGTCCGCGCCCACCACGGGGAAGCCCTCGTGTCCCCAGCGCTGCATTTCCCGCGCGGCTTCCTTCACGGACATGTCGGGCGGAATGGTGCGGATGCGCCCCCGGCTCATGATGTCGCGCACGGTGACGGCCGGCCGCACGTGTTCGTGCAGCAGCGCCTTGAGTTCCTCGACCACCTGAGAAAGGGGCTTCTCGTCGGCAAAGGCGGCGGCCGCGCGGGCATGTCCGCCGCCGCCCAAGTGCTCCATGAGGTGCCCCACGTGGATGGCGTCCGTGGTGCTGCGGGCCACAATCTGGACGTGGCGCCCCATGCCCACCACCAGAAAAAGCGCGGCCGGGTCGTAGAGGTCGCGCAACAGGTGGGCCAGAGTGGAGACCTCCTCAATGTACTCGTCCGCCTCAGCGGCGGCGATGACCACCTGAAAGCCGTTCACGTCCAGGAACTCGGCCTGCTCCATGAGTTGCCGGTAAAGCCGGCGCTGTGCCTCGCTGAGCGGGTGCTCCAGGAAACCGCGCACCACGTCCAGGTTGGCCCCGTGCTCCAGGAGCCAGGCGGCCGCTCGCAGGTCGAGGGGCGTGGTGCCCGCATACGTGAGGGAGCCGGTGTCCTCGTAGATGCCCAGGAGCAACAGCGTGGCTTCCACCGGGGAAAGGGGAATGCGCTGCGACGCGATGGCCTCGACGAGCAGTGTAGTACACGCGCCCGCCCTTCCGCCCTGGAAGTGCCACGTTGGCGGCAGGTCGGGCCGGCGCTCGTGGTGGTCGAACACCAGAACCGAGCGGAGGCGCTGAGGGTCCAGCCCTCGGATGCTCGGCAACGTCTGCGTTTCCACCAGGATCACGTCGGTAATGTGGATGCCCGGTGGCAACTCGTCAATCCGCCTGAAGGGCAGCGCGTCCCTGTAGAGGGTCAAAAAGCGGCGCACGTTGCGGTTCACCTGCCGGGGCAAAACGGGCACAAACTCGGGGTAGAGCCGGGCCGCTGCGGCCTGGGAAGCCACAGCGTCAAAGTCGGCGTGTTCGTGGGTCAAAATAGCTTTCAAGTCCATTGGCCGGAGCGCACCGCTCCTTTACTCCTCCACCAGCCCCATGCGTTCCACAAGGCGCTCAGCGGTCATCCACACCCGTTCGAGCAAGGTTTGGGGCGGCTGCTCGGCCAGGAATCGGCGGGCCAGGGCGCGCGTGTCGGGGTATGGGGAGTGGGCCGCCACAGCCGCCAGCAGGCGCGCGGCCAGCGAACCGCGAGATGCCAGCCGGTAAACGGCTTGGTGACGAATGCGCGTGTCAGGCGCCCGTTCGGCCAGGGCCGCCAGGGCTGCCAGGGCTGTCTGCGATTGCCCCAGCGCGAGCAGCCGGTCAGCAGCCGCGTAGATCACCTCGTCGTCCTGCGACCGGCTCAACACCTGGTTCAAGGCTGCTGTTGCCACGTCGGGGGGAAACTGCACCAGCAGGTTCAACAGCCGCCACCGCAACTCGCGTCCAGTGTCGGGCGCCACGAGGCGTTCCACCATGTGTTGGGCGGCAGCCGGGGCCGCACGCTCCAGTTCCCGCAGGGCCGGCTGAAGCCCGGCTGGCACGTGGGCGCTCAACGTGAGGGCGTCCACCAGGAGGGAAACGGGCAGTGCGGCAGGCGCGTGGCGCAACAGGGCCTGCCGCGCCACCTGCCGGGCATCCGTGTGGGGTGACTCCTGAGCCACACGGGCCAGACGAGCAACCAGGGTTTGCTTTTGACCCTTCGTTCTGGCTCGTTCCAACTCCTGAACCAGTGCTGTGGTGGCGGCCAGCGCTTCGCCCGGCGGCGTCTCGGCCTGGCAGGCCAGTTCGGCCAGGGCCGAGGCGCCCAGGTTCACCTGTCCTTGGGCCATGAGCCAGACGCCCACGCGGCGCACCAGCGCCGGACTTGCCCGGTCCTGGAGCGCGGCGGTCGCCACGCTCATGGCCGTGGCACGGTCGGCGTTGTAGAGCAGGTTGACCAGCCGGCTCTCAGCCTGTGCGCCCAGCTTCAAGAGGGCTCGAACAGCCCACCGACGCAACGGTTCCTCGCGGGCTTTCCAGACGAACCGCTCCAAAAGGGGGATGACCCGCTCGTGTTCGCCCCCTTCCAGCAACACCGCCAGCGCCTGCTGCCGAACGCGCTCAGGCAACGCAACGTCCTCGGCCAGCCGAATGGCGACGGTGCGCCGCACGGCGAAGAGGCGGGCCTGGCGCATCACTCTCTCAAGGTCCTGCGGGGTCACGCCCTCGAAAGTGCTCCAGTGTTGGAGGGCTGTCAGGGCCACCTTCTCGTCCGTGCTGTGAAGGGCAAGCTGGTGGAACGCTTCTCGAGCGGCCTCCGCTTCTCCCCGCTCGAGGAGCGCGCGGGCGGCCGCCAGGCGCACCGCCGGATGTGATGCCTGCGTAGCCACCACCTGCAAGGCTTTCAGAGCCGCCTTCCGTCGAATGGCCGCCAATCCCTGAACGGCGCGCTCGGCCACGCCCGGCGAGGCTGTCAGGGCAATCTCTTCCAGGACGTTCACGGCAATGTGGCGCGTCTTAGGCAGCTTGCCCAGCCCCAGAGCCGCCTGCAACTTCAGTTCGGCCTCCTGGACTTCTTCAGCCAGCGTTTGCAACTGGGCCGGGTCGGTCAACTCCAGCTCGACGAGCGCGCGAAAGGCCTCCTGCTGTACGCGGCGTGGCCCGTACACCACCAACTCCTCCAGGCGCAGGCGGGCGGTGTCGGGATCGCCAGCCTGGAAGAGCCGTCGGGCAATCTCCAGCAGGCGCGCGGGGTCGCGTTCCCCAGCGTCCAACTCCCACAGGACGGGCAAGGCCGCCTCTCCCAAGCTGACGAGGGCCTCCATAGCCAGGTGCGCCACTTCAGCCGGGTCGGCGACGTGCGTCAGGTCGCCCAAGGCCCGGGCCGCGTGCTCCAGGTCGCTGGAAGCGGCCAGAACGCGGGCGGCGTGCAGGCGATTGAGGGGGAACGCTTCCGGGTCCAGGGCAATACGGCGGTAAATCTGCCGCCGCATTTCCAGAAGCGCTTCGGCCGGGCGCTTGCCAGCCGTCTCCACTTGCACTGGGGGCAGGCGAAGGCCGGGGGAGAGAGCGCCAGTTTCCCGATTTGACGACTGGCTGGCCACTGGCGTAACCGGCTCTTGCTGGGACGCGGGCGGCTCCGGCGAAGTTGACTTTGGCCGCCCCAAGAGGTGAACCACCGCTGCATGAAGCTCTTGCGCAAAGGTCTCCGGCGCGAGGCCGTACCGCACCGTGCGGTCGGCAAAGGCACGGGGAAGGTCGGCGTCCGCGGGCGCGAGGGGAATGAGCGGAACGTTCCGGCGGCTAGCCTCGACAGCGCCGCGCACGCCGGCCGGCGTGCTCACATCGGCCACCACCAGCCGGGCGCGCCGAACAGCAGCGGCAAGCCGGGCCGTATCTGGCACGTCCAGAATCAGAGGGCGAACGGCGCAGCCGTATTGCGCCAGAACAGACTGCAAGGCGTCAACCAGAGAGGCTGTCTGATCCCCAGGAGCACCGATGAAAAGGGCTTCGGGCACCACAGGAACCGGAGAGGCCGAAGGAACGGCTTGTTCTTCTCCCGTTTCCAGGTGAAAGCCGTAGCGTTGAAGCCCTTCCACCAGTCGCTCCGTTAGCGTCGCCACGGCGTCAGCGGGAGCTTGGGGGGTGAATTCGAGCGTGACCGAGGAGGCTTTTCCCCCGGCAGAGGTCACATGAACGTAGGCCAGGGGCTGGTCGGGTTGTTCCTGCAACCTGATTTCCCACGCCACGCCCTTCTGGCGGGTTGCCCGGGTCAGGCGGTACACGCCACTCTCAGCCAGCACCAGCGGTACGGCTGCTCGAACGTGCTGTTCTGGCGCATCGGCCACATAACGCTGCACCTGAGACTTTTGGTTGTTCATGAGCGTGCCCCTGGAGGTCGTTTACAGTTGCACTGCTTGCTGTCAAAGGGCGACTTTGCTTACTTTGTTTTCTAAAAGTGTACCCCCAAACGCGCAAAATGCCAAGCGTTCGGGGGTGCAAATGCTTGCAAAGCTTTCCGGCAAAAACGCTCACCCTCTTCGGCGGGCCTTTTCCTCGTACATGGCCGTATCGGCCGCCCGGAGCAGCGCTTCGCCATCTTCGGCCTCTGGCTGCAAGGTGGCCGCGCCGGCGCTGAATTTGATCTCCACCTCATGCCCGTCGCACTCGACAGACCATTCTGCGGCTGTCTGATAAAGTCGTTCTACGAAGCGCTGGGCGCCCTCTGGTCCCGTCTCCGGAAGGAGCACCACGAATTCGTCGCCCCCCCAGCGTGCCACCACGTCGGTCTCACGCGCTACGTCCCGCAAAATGGTGGCAACAGCTTGGAGCAACTGGTCGCCACAGCGGTGTCCCAGGGTATCGTTTATCCCTTTGAGGTCATCCAAGTCGAGCATCACCAGGGAGAGGATGCGTCCATACCGTTTGGCTCGGCGGACTTCCTGTTGCAGCATCTCCTCAAAATGCCGGCGGTTGCTCAGGCCGGTCAAGGGGTCCGTGCGGGCCGCTTCCACAAGGGCCTGGTAGAGGCGGGCGTTCTCGATGGCCACGGCGACCTGATGTGCCAGGGCCTCCACGAGCCGACGTTCTCGCTCTTCCAGGGGCTGCGAGAGTCTCCCCCGCTGAACCGAGAGGACACCAATCACCTCTCCAAAGGCCCGCAGGGGGACTCCCAGGTACGAGCGACGCGGGAACGGTTCTCCCACCTGGCGCGGCTGGGTCGGCAGGTGATCCCACTCCTTGTCCACATCGCGGATGAAGAGGGGCTTCCCTGTCCGCACGATCCAACCGGCCAGGCCCGCCTCGGTTGCCGGAAACACGAAGGGGCCCAGTTCCCGGCCACGCTCAATGTACGTCTCCACCCGCACCGTGTCTGTCGTCTTATCGTAGACGGCAATGTAAAACACGTCTATGTCCACGAGGCGGCTGATTTCCTCGTACACTGTTCCCAGGAGCTGTTTCATGTCCCGCACCGAAGCCAGCTTCAGCGCCATGGTGTAGAGGGCATCCAGGTCGTCCAGGGCCTGGCGCAACTCCTCTGTGCGCTCAGCAATGCGCGCTTCCAGGGTGTGCCCCCACTGCTCCAGTTCGGCCCGCTGGCGGACGATTTCGTCCATCATGTGGTTGAAGGCCTGAGCAATTTGGCCCAGTTCGTCGTCCACGGCGAACTGGATACGCCTGGAGAGGTCACCAGCTTCAATGTGTCTCAACGTCTCGACGATGTGCCCGACAGCCGTCTGTAGCTGCCAGACCAGCACGCCGCTCACCAGCAGCCCCACCAAAATAGCCGCTACGGAAATCAGCAATCCTCCCCGCCAGATTTCTTCCAGCGACCGCTCGAGTTCCTCCTGGGAGCGCCTAACGTCCATGGCCGCCTTTACCCGTACACGATTCCGTACGGTGTCTTCCACCTGGGCCATTGTGCGTTCCAGGTCGCTCACGGCACGCTCCCTGGCGTCGGCCTGTCCTATCAGCTCACGGCCCAGATCACGCACGGCAACGATGTGCGCTTCAACTTGAGAAAACCACGCTTGCTGCTCACGCTGAAAAGCGGCCTCCCGCAAAAGCTGCAAGTACCGATCGCTCTCCTCGCTCGCCTGCTCGAAGGCTTCCCGGTACTCGGCGACAGGCCGGTCGGCGTAGGCCGTCGCAGCGAGCACCATTTCGTGAAGATCACGATCTAACGCTGAGAGGAGAGCAGGATCAACGAACAATCCGCTCTCATCCGCCGGCGCCGCAAAGAGCATCTGGCTTGCGGAACGCAAAGCCTCCTGAAGTGCCTGCCTCGTCTCTTCTTGTTCACGGCGATATCTGATCACCTCGTCCGCGAGGCGCTCGGCGTATTCGATGTGTTGTTGAAGCTGGAGGTTCCACGCCTGTTCCTCTTCCCCTTCCGCCAGCGCTTCATACTGGCCAAGGTAGCGGCGGAAGCGCTCAACGCGGAAGCGAAATTGTTCCAGGTCGGCAGGGTCATCGCGGCGCAAAAAACGGTAAAGGCTGGCCTTCATGGCTTGGGCATTCAGTTCGAGCTCCAGGGCCACGAGCTGCTCCCCCAACCCTTCACGCACAACCTCGCTGATTCCACGGGTGAAGAACAGGTTGAGGTTCCCCACAACCAGCAGGTTGAGCAACAGGGCAAGGGCAGGCACGAGAAAAACCAACAATATCTTCGCTCGCAAGGAGAGCTGACGCAGCCGGCCCACAGCTTGCAAAGAGCGCACAGAATTTGCCAGCAAATGTGGAACAACCATTTTACTCCCTTACCGTAACAACGCTCTGGCGCACATACCAAGTGATGACGACGAAGATGATGGCTGCGCCCAGAAACTGACGGAACGACGTCAACTGCTCGCCAAGCAGGAGGTCTGCTGCGACGAGCGCGCTGATCCAGCGCCACGCGAGCATACTGCTGACGGTGGCAGCTCCCAACCGGCGCAGTGCACCGATCTGGAGCGTGTTCGCTCCCAACACAACGCCAAACACAAAGACGAGGTAGACCCCCCAATCGCGAGGCGTCAGGGCGAACCAGCGTCCCCAATCCTCATGAAAGAGCCAACTCAACACCGAAGCCGTCACGGAGACGGTCACCAGTTGGGCCAGGAAGACGATCTCACCCGGCAGCCCGAAGCGCACCGAGTGGCGGACCAACAGCATGTAGATGGCCAGGAAGAGCATACTGGAAAACGCAAGCGTGATGCCGATCACGTCGTCGGGCGTAAAGGCAAAGGGCGCAGATGCCTCTCCGATTTGTCCGCTGGCCAACAGCACAGCCCCCGCGAACGAGAGCAAAATGGCCCGGCCTGTGTACGGCGGTATGGCTTCGTGGAAGAAGGCTGCCCCCAGGGCCGCCACGGCAAAGGGCGTCATCTGTGTGATCAACTGGACGTAAATAGAGAGCGTGTACCGGGCAGCCAGCAGATTGGTAAGAGCCCGCAAAACAACCGCCAGCGCCAGGAACCACAATACCCGTGACTTCAGGTACTTGGCCTGCAAGTGACGACGGGACACGAAGGCCACCAGAACGGAGAGCGGCACTGAACTCACAACCAGTATGGACATGCTGGGCAGCCGGCTAATGACCTGGAGATAGCGTGCCAGCACGGGATATATGCCCCACCCTGTGTGTGAGGCCAGGGCGGCCAGCATCCATCCCAGCATGTAAAAGCGCGAGGTTCTCCCAACCGCGCGAACAGGTTCAGGAGGAATGCGAAGAACGCGATCAGGTTGTGAATTCTTCTCAGCCATGTCGAATTGCTATGTTGCTCCAGAAGTATGTGAGCGTTTCTTTCATACCAATCCAACGGCTTCCAACGGCGTTTCTGTCGTCGAGGAAGAGGCCGATGAAGGGACAGAATTTTACTCCCTTTCACGTTTTTATGCTACTATTTTCGTTCCCGTCGGCGGGACAGCGAAGCGAAAAGCACCCGTCGAACCTTCGGTTCAGCTTACGAAAAGAGCAAACGATCAACGGAGTGGATATGATGACAACGTCAGACCGCCTTGAACAACAAATCCGATTCATCCTGGAAATTGACAAACTCAAGACTGTGCTGCGCCGCTCTTACCTTTTGAACGGCTCCCGATATGAGAATTCGGCCGAACATAGCTGGCATCTCGCCGTTATGGCCCTCGTGCTGGCCGAACACGCCAACGAGCCGGTGGACCTGTGTCGGGTGCTCAAAATGCTGCTCGTTCACGATATCGTCGAGATTGACGCCGGTGACACCTACTGCTACGACGAAGTTGCCAATCAGGACAAAGCCGAGCGTGAGAGGCGGGCAGCAGAGCGCCTCTTTGGGCTCTTGCCACCGGACCAGCGAGACGAGCTGCGGGCCCTTTGGGAAGAATTCGAGGCCCGCCAGACGCCCGAGGCCAAATTTGCCGCCGCGCTCGACCGCCTCATGCCCCTCATGCACAATTTCTTCACCGGCGGCCGCTCATGGCAGGAGCATGGCGTGACGCTGGAGCAGGTGCTGGAGCGCAATAGCCCCACGGCGGAAGGCTCTGCAACCTTGTGGGCCTTCGCCAAAAGGCTCATTGATCAGGCTGTCGAGCAAGGGCTGTTGCCCAGCCGATCGGCGTCCCAGACCTGAGAAGAGCGCCCAGGTCAGGTTTGTCATTCCGAGGAGCCATGCTACTATATTTCTCTGGTCCTTTCAAGGGTAAGGGCGTACAGGCCATTGTAACGTGAACAGCCAGCTCTTCAAAACCAAAGCCCTTCGCGGGAAATTTTTCAAGTTTCGTGTGCATACCGGCCTTAAACCAGAGGTGTGGTGATGAACAACGCCACGAAAATTGCCGTTTTGCAGCGTCGCCACCGCCGGCGTCGTCACCAACAAGGTCCCGGCATAGTGTTGTGGCTTCAATTGGGTGCCCTTTTGCTCGGCATTCTCAGCTTCCTGGCGACAATTCCCGCCGCCGCTGCTGCCATCGGCGTCGCGTACATTGCTGAGGTTACCCCGCCGTGGATTGACCGCGTGGTGGAAGGCGCCATTGGGTTGGTGGTAGACGTCTACGCCACATATTTCTTCGACGAGGAACTCCCCTCCCCTGAGGACTTGCTGGTGCGCACTCAGCGGGAGTTCAAGACCACCAAGATCTACGACCGCACCGGAAAGCACCTGTTGTGGGAAATCTATGATCCCGAGGGGGGCAACCGCCAAGTCGTTCCCCTGGAGCGCATTCCCCTGCACTTGCGGCAGGCCACCATCGCTTTGGAGGACCGCACGTTCTACGAGAACCCGGGCGTTAACCTGCGCGGCATCGTGCGCGCCTTTTACGCCAACCTGCGCTATGGCCAGATCGTCCAGGGTGGCTCTTCTATTACTCAGCAACTCGTCAAGAACGTGCTCCTGGATCCAGAGGAACGCTTCGAGCGCAGTTATCGGCGCAAAATCAAGGAGATCATTCTGGCCATCGAGCTCTCCCGCCGCTACGACAAGGACACGATTCTCGAATGGTACTTGAACACCATCAACTACGGCCGGCTGGCCTATGGGGTGCAGGCAGCGGCCCAAACGTACTTCGGGAAGAACGTGGAGGATTTGACTCTGGCCGAATCGGCCATGCTGGCCGCTCTGCCAAACGCGCCGGCGCTCTACGACCCCTTCACCGCCCCCGAAAAGGCCAAAGAACGACAGGAGTTGACCCTCCGGGCGATGTACGAAGCCGGGTTCATCACGTATGACGAACTGCAGCAAGCGTTGCAGGAGCCTGTCCTGGAACACCTGGCGAAACCCAAGCGGTTCGAAATTCAAGCTCCCCACTTCGTCTTCTACGTACAGAAACTCCTGGAGGAGAAATATGGCCCCGACCTCGTTTATCGGGGTGGACTGACCGTTTACACGACGCTGGACTTGGAGATCTACAACACCGCCCTGGAGGTGGCTCGCAAGCACATTGCCGAGTTGCGCCAGGACCCGGACAAATACATCACCAATGCGGCTGTGGTGGTGTTAAACGCCAAGACAGGGGAAATCGTGGCGATGGTGGGCAGCCTGGATTACTTCGACGAATCCATTGACGGCCAGGTGAACATGGCCCTGGCGCCCCGCCAGCCGGGTTCCAGCTTCAAACCCTTCACCTACGTGACGGCTTTCGCCAAGGGCTACACGCCGGCCACTATGGTGTGGGATGTGCGCACGGTGTTCGACGACTCGCCCAACCCGCCCTACGTGCCCGAAAATTACGACCGCCGCTACCACGGTCCGGTTACCCTGCGCACGGCGTTGGCCAACAGCTACAACATTCCCGCCGTGAAGGTGCTCGAGATGGTGGGGGTGCGGGATGTGCTGGCCATGGCCCACCGCATGGGCATCAACACGCTGGACCGGGAGGACTACGGACTGAGTCTCACACTGGGCGGCGGCGAAGTCACCCTGCTCGACATGACCTACGCCTACAGCGTCTTCGCTAACAACGGCGTCATGGTAGGCAAGCCGGTGCCACCAGAAAAGCGACGCCCCGGGTATCGGGAACTGGACCCGGTGGCTATTCTGCGCGTCGAGGACGCCCAAGGCCGCGTCCTGGAACAGTACGACAAGCCCGAAACGCGCCAGGTGCTGGCTCCCCAACTGGCGTACCTCATCACCAGCATCCTGAGCGACGAGCAAGCCCGCCAGCCCGCAATGGGAGCTGGCAGCCCACTCCTGCTCAGCCGCCCTGCGGCAGCCAAGACGGGCACCACCAACGATTTCCGGGACAACTGGACCATCGGCTACACGCCCCAGTTCGTGACCGGCGTGTGGGTCGGCAACGCCGACAACACCCCTATGGGGCGCGTCTCGGGCCTGACTGGGGCAGCCCCAATCTGGAATGAAATCATGGAGCGCATCCACGAAGGATTGCCCGTGGAGCCCTTCGTCCAACCACCCGGCCTGGTGGCCGTCCAAATTTGCGCCGACAGCGGCCTGCTGCCCACGCCCGCCTGCCCCCGCGTGCGCACGGAAATCTTCATCGAGGGCACCCAGCCCACGACCTACGACACGCTTTACCAGGTGTTCCGCATTTGCAAGCCCAGCGGCAAGCTGGCAACTGTCTACTGCCCGCCGGACCAGGTAGAGGAGAAAGTCTTCATGGTCGTGCCACCGGAGGCGGTGGAGTGGGCTCTGGAAAATGAGATTCCCCTTCCACCCACAGAATACGACACAACCTTTGGCCCTACTCCTGGCGGCGGCAACGTGGCCATCCACTCGCCGGCGCCGTACAGCTACGTGAGCGGTGTGGTGCCCATTACCGGCACAGCCCGCACCGAGCCGCCGGAACGCTTTCAGCTCTACCGACTGGAATTCGGTGAAGGGCTGGATCCAGCCTCGTGGGTTCAGATCGGACCCGACCGCACGGCCCCAGTGGTAAACGGGGTGTTGGAATATTGGGACACGTCCAGCCTGCAAGAAGGGCTTTACACGCTCCAACTGACAGTGTTGCGCAACGACGGAAACGCCGACCGCACGGCTGTGCAGGTCACGGTGGACAATACTCCGCCCGAAGTGCGCATCACGTACCCCTACCCCGATCAGACCTACGTGCTGGAGGACGACGAGTGGGTCAACGTCCAGGCCGAGGCCGTTGACAACGTGGCCATGAAACAGGTGGAATTTTACGTGGACGGCGAACTCTTCGCCGTCAGCACAGTGGGACCCTTCAACGAGAAGTGGCTGCTCAAGGGAGCCTCGGTCGGTGAGCACGTCATTCACGTGGTGGCCGTGGACGCGGCCGGCAATAAGACACAGAGTGAGCCGGTGCGCATTAAAGTGGAGGCTAAGAAGGAGGAGTGAGGTTCAACGATTGGAGAACAGGGCTTCGATTTCAGCCCAGGAAACCAGCTTGAAATTCTGATTTCCGCCGTCGTTGGAGCCATCTTGGGCCACGAATAGCCCCTTGGGAAAGCGGTCTCCCAACGGCTGGCTGGTTACTTCGATGCCGTCTGTATCACTTACGCCGTCAACGCCGTGGCCTCCAACCACTCGAAACGTGAGGACGTACTCGTTTTGCCCTTCGCGCCGGTAGACGGCGAAGGTGTTATTCCCCTGGCTGGAGGCCACCAAATAGCCACGCCCCTGGCCCGCGTCGTAAATTGCCAGCCCTTCCACGTCGGGCGTGAGATGCCCATCCGCCCCTATGCCGTCAATGAGACGGCCCTCGCCACCACGGTCCGGCTCAGCAGCGTATTTCCAGATGCCACGCTCTTCCTCGGCCAGGTACACAACTCCCAACTCGTCGTCGGCCGCGCACCCCTCAACAGCGGAAGTGAGCCACAACGTGCGAACGTGTTCCGCCTGCAGGCGTTGGTCCTTTCCGCCGTAGAGTCGCCACTGTTCCACAAGTCCCTCTTTGCTGGTCACAAAGGCGTACAGGTGGCCATTTCGCCGGCTTTGGTAGAGGCATAGGCCGTAAGGACTCCCAATGTGGACGAATGTGGGAGGGACGGCTGGCAGTGGTTTCAGGCGCCGCTCATTGGGGTCTACAGTGTAGAGGGTAATTGTCCGGCGCGTGCGGTCGCTTACTGCCACCACGTCAAGCGTCCGCTTTCCCCAAAAGCGAACACGGGCGCGCAGGTCCACATTGTTGAGTTTTCCGTCGGGGAGGTATTGAAGTTGGGAGCCGTCCAGGTCGTAAACGCCGATGCCGCCCTTCTTGTCAGTGCCGATAATCAGGCTCAAAGCTGGATCCGTCGGGTGAACCCAGATG
>WFWG01000076.1 GCA_015491235.1 Ardenticatenaceae bacterium | reverse complement strand
GGCATCCTGCTTTCGGGGCGCTCATAGCGGGAAAAATTCACGGCAACAGCGGCAGGCGGCTCTGTCGCCCCCTGCTCCCGCTGGCTTCTCCCAATGGCGCTTCTTGATCGGCCGCTTGCACCCCGCGCAACTGCTGATAGCGCACTTCCACGCCCACGGCCACCTTTGTGAGAACGGTGAAGACCCACGCGCCCAGTGCCCAAATGCCCAACGTGACTGTCCACTCCACCCACGTGGGCGAGTACTCCGCGAAGATGCGCCCCCACGGCTCCGGCACGAAGCCCGGCACAATCAACCCCATGCCCTTCTCGATCCAGATGCCCACAAAGAGCAACGCCGAGGCGGTTAGCAGAACCGGCTTGCGCTGGCGTAGCGCCGGAACCGTCAGCACCACCGTGGCCGCCGTCACCATGATGAGCGAAGCCCACATCCACGGCACGAGGGCACTGTGGCCGTCCAGCCCGAAGAAGAGGTAGATCGCGCTGCGGCTGTGGGCCGTAGGCCAGTAGAACTCCTTGAACATCTCCGAGAAGAGCATGACCAGGTTCACCTGTGCGGCGCCGGTCACCACGAGGCCCAGCTTGTGAATGGTTCCGTCGGTGATGGTGTAGGGCGTGGTGCGGCGAATGACTGTCAGAATAATGATCATCAGGGCTGGGCCAGCCGTGAAGGCCGAGGCCAGAAAGCGAGGTCCTAACAGCGCCGAATTCCAGAAGGGACGCGCTGGCAGGCCAGCGTAGAGAAAGGCCGTCACCAGGTGGACGCTGATGGCCCAGACGAGGGAGATCAACACGCCCGGCAAGTAGACTTTGGGGTTGGGTGTGCGCCCCTGGTAGTGGTTGTAGAGGATGTAGAAGGGAATGGTCAAGTTGATGAAGAGGTAGCCGTTGAGCACGAGCACGTCCCACGTGAGCATGGAGCGCGGCCAGTTGAAAATGCCCACCACCGGCAGCATGTGCCAGAGCCGCGCGGGACCGCCCATGTCCACGATCACGAAGGCCAGGCACATCACCAGGGCCGCCACGGCCATGCCCTCGCCGAAGAGCACCGCACGCACGAAGTCCGTGTCGCGGAAGACGTAGGTGGGCAAAACCAGCATCAGTGCGGCGGCAGCGATGCCCACCAGGAAGGTGAAGTTGGAAATGTAAAGCCCCCAGCTCACGTAGTCGTACATCCCCGTGACGATAAGACCCTCGCGCAACTGGACGAGGTAGGCATACGTGCCGAGCAACATCAGAAAGGTGAGAAAGCCCATCCAGAGGTGGTAGCGAAGACTCCCGGCGGTCACGTTGTCGAGTGCATCGCGGAAGAAGGCCCCCAGTGTGCGCATGACTCGGCTCCTCGCTGTTCGTGTTCTCAGTCCATGTAGTACCAGAACTTGGGCTCCGTGCCCAAGTCCTCCTTCAGGCGGAAGACTTTCTTGTTCTCCAGAATCCAGCGGATTTCGCTGTTGGGGTCCAGCAGGTTGCCGAAGATACGGGCTCCCGTCGGACAGGCTTCCACGCAGGCTGGCAGGCGCCCCTGGCGCACGCGCTGAATGCAGAAGGTGCACTTCTCCATGACGCCCTTCTTGCGCAGGCGGTTGCCCAGGTAGTGCTGGTTGAGGTTGATTTCCTCTTCCGGCACGTGGGGCGTGCGCCAGTTGAAGCGCCGCCCGTCGTATGGACAAGCTGCCTGGCAGTAGCGACACCCGATGCACCAGTCGTAGTCCACCACCACGATGCCGTCTTCCTCCTTCCACGTGGCCTGCACCGGGCAGACTTCCACACAGGGCGGGTTCTCGCAGTGGAAGCACTGGGTGCCCACGTAGAAGTGACCCTCGGCGGGCACCTCATGGGCAATGTACTCGTTGGCTCGCTCCAAGCTGAACTCACCCCCTGGAACCTCGTGGATGCGAATGTAGCGCATGTCAGTGCGGCGATCCTGGTTGTTCTCCAGCACGCAGGCGCGCATGCACTCCAGGTAGCCCCGACACTTGGAGATGTTGAAGGCGTAGCCGTAGAGCACGCCCTCGTGGGGACCCTGGGCAGAAATGTTGGGCCGCTTGCCCGTTTCCAGTTCGTAGAGGCGCTCCAGGCGCTCGATGGTTTCGCGCTTCTCCTCTTCGGTCATCAGGCGGTAGTTGCGCTTGAAGTACTCCTCCAGGCTCAGGCGGGCCTTCTCGCGCTCCACGCCGTCAAGGCCGAAGGGGGTGAGTGCCCGGCAGGCTGTTTGCAGGAATCCAAAGCCCAGCACCAGGCCGATGGCCAGCAGCTTGACGGCCGTGCGGCGGTCCACCTCTCGGCTGAGCAGGTATTCCAGCCGCGACCGGTCGGGTGGCTCGTCGGGCGGCAGGTTAGCGGATTCGTCCACGCTGTCGGGCAAGTTGAAAGTGCGCTTCAGTTCGGCCCAGGCGACGGGCTGGCTTTCGTCGGGAACCTGCGTCAGGTCCACGTCCTCGACGCCGTACGTGGCGAACATGCGGCGCACGAGGTCGCGCACGCCGATCTGCTCGGCGCTGCGTTCTGGGTTGTGCGGTCCTGTTGGCGTGGTAGGCTCACGTCTGCTGCTCATGGCCTCTTCCCCTTGTCGAATTCCTTGGGTGGCATGGCTGGCCAGCGCACGTCCCACTGGGGCGCGTGAGGGTTGTGGCAGTCGGCACACCCCTGGATGACGCGGGGTTCGGCCCACCCGCCCACGCGCTTGCCGTGGGCCCCGCCCAGCCAGTCGTCGAAGGCGTCGGCGTGACATTGGGCGCACTGCTGGTAGCTGGCGTCGAAGTCAATGGGCTGATCCGTCACCGAGCGCAACATGTCCACGTTCTCGCCTTCCACGTAGTGGCAGGTGGTACACGTGAGCACGCCCTCGCTGGCGTGGTTCAGGGTGATTTCCCAGTGTTGCAGCTTGCCCTCAGCCTCGCTCTTCGCTTCCAACTCTTCCAGCGGCTCCACGTGGCAGGTGGAGCAAGGGTACTGGGTCAGGTCATCCTTGCGGGTAAGGACGTAGGTCTGGACGGCTGGTGCTTCCCCATCGCTGGCGGGCATCTCCAGTGGGCGGTACTGCTCGAAGGTCAGGAAGGCTTGGCTGCTCACTGGTGGGCTGGGCGCCACCTCGTCGGCAGCCTCCTGAAGGCGCTCCGTGACGGAGGGGCCTTCCAGTCGCACGTCGCGGGCACAGGAGGTGGCGATCAGGACAGCAGCCAGGAGCACGGGCAGGATTAGGAGCACGGACTGGACGCGCAGCACGGTTCCTCTCATGGGGCGGCCTCCTCCTTTGGCAACCATTCCTCGTCCGTGCGGGTGGGCACGTGGCATTGCAAGCAGTAGTCGCGTTCCAGGTGGTCGGTCCTGATTTCGGGAGGAGCAGCCGGCCCCACGTGGCACGCCGCACAGTTTTCGCGCATCTGGGGCACGATCTCGTGCGGCACGGGCGGCGGGGCTCCCTCAAGGGCTCCCTCGGGCAGTGGCGGGGGCGGGGCCGGCTCGAATTCGTTCTCGGCGAAGAGGTCGTCGGCCAGGGTCGGCACGTGGCATTGGGTGCAGCTCGTCAACTCGGGGTGCGGGGCCACGGGCGCGTAAGCTTCCATCGGCGGCACGTAGCCACCCGTCTCATGGCACTGCAAGCAGTCCTGGCCCCCCACGCTCATGGCGTCGTCCACCTCATGGGGGATCCACGGGGGGGCGCCGTTGTAGGCTCGACGGGCATAGT
>WFWG01000075.1 GCA_015491235.1 Ardenticatenaceae bacterium | reverse complement strand
GCCCGATGCCTGTCAAGAGTTACCTCGTTTACCCCGTGCCGGAGCGAGCGGCGGAGTTGGAGCGCACCTTGCGCGCCATGCCGGAGTGTGAAGTCATCCCCGCCACGAATCACCCGCTGTTCATTCTCATCACCGACACCCCGAACGAGACCGCCGAGAAGGCACTGGAGCAGCGCCTCTTGATGGTCGAAGGCATCCAGTGTTTGGCGCTGGTGGCCGCCTACCGGGACGAGGAGGAGGAGTCATGCTAACACGACGGGAGTTCCTCAAGCGCATGGCCGGTGCCGCAGCCCTCACCGCTGCGTCGGCGCTGGCGCCCAACGTGACCTTTGCCCGCACCCTTTTGACTGGCGACGAGGGTGCCTTGGCCGCCCAGGACGACATCGTGTGGGACAAGGCCCCCTGTCGCTTCTGTGGCGTGGGGTGTGGCCTGCTCATCGGCGTGCGCAACGGCAAGGCCGTGGCCGTCAAGGGCGACCCCGACTCGCCCGTCAACAAGGGGCTGGCCTGCGTGAAGGGCTACCACGCCATTCTGGCCCTCTACGGCAAGGACCGCTTGAAGACGGCCTACGTGCGCCGCAACGGCAAGCTGGAGCCGGTGCCCGTGCAGGAGGCACTCGACATCGTAGCCCAGAAGATGAAGGAGACCATTGAGCAGTACGGCAAGGATGCTGTGGCCATTTACGGCTCCGGCCAGTGGGCCATTCCCGACGGCTATGTGGCCGTCAAGCTCTTCAAGGGGCTCATCGGCACCAACAACGTGGAGGCCAACGCGCGCCTCTGCATGGCCAGCGCCGTGGTGGGCTTTCTGACGGCTTTTGGCCTGGACGAGCCGATGGGCAACTACGCCGACATTGACCACGCCGACGTCTTCGTGCTGTGGGGCAACAACATGGCGGAGATGCACCCGGTGCTCTTCTCGCGCCTGTTGGAGCAGCGCCGCCTGCGCCCCCACGTCAAGATCATTGACGTGGCCACGCGCACCACCCGCACCAGCGTGGCCGCCGACAAGGCTATCCTCTTCAAGCCCCAGACCGACCTGGCACTGGCCAACGCCATCTGTTACGAGATCGTGCGCAACGGCTGGGTCAACGAGGAGTTCGTGCGCAAGCACGTGGTCTTCAAGAAGGGCAAGACCAACATCGGCTACGGCCTGGAGGACCACTTCACGTTCAAGGACGAATTGACCGACATCTCCTTCGAGGAGTTCGTCGAGTACCTGGAAGACTACACCCCCGAAAAAGTTTCCGAGCTCTCCGGCGTGCCGGTGGAGGACATCAAGTTCCTGGCCGCCCTCTACGGCGACCCCAACAAGAAAGTGACTTCCTTCTGGTGCATGGGCGTCAACCAGCACGTGCGCGGCACCTGGATGAACAACTTGATCTACAACATCCACCTGCTCACGGGCAAAATTTCCGAGCCGGGCAACAGCCCCTTCTCCCTCACCGGCCAGCCCAGCGCCTGTGGCACCGTGCGCGAGGTGGGCACCCTGACGCAGCGTCTGCCCGGCGGCCCCGTCACCAGCGAAAAGGCCCGCAAGCAGGCCGCCGAAATCTGGAACGTGCCCGTCGAGAACATCCCCGACAAGCCCACTTACCACACCGTGGAAATGTTCCGCGCCCTCGACCGGGGGGACATTCACTTCATCTGGATCCAAGTGACGAACCCCATGGTGACACTGCCCAAGCTGCGCCGCTACCGCGAGGGAGCCCTCAAGGAAGGGCGCTTCGTGGTGGTCTCCGACGTTTACTTCACGCCCACGACCGAAGTGGCCGACGTGGTGCTCCCTTCGGCCATGTGGATCGAGCGCGAAGGCTTCTTCGGCAACTCGGAGCGGCGCACGCAGCACTGGAACAAGATGGTGGACCCGCCCGGTGAGGCCA
Source organism: Ardenticatenaceae bacterium (assembly GCA_015491235.1). Lineage (GTDB taxonomy): Bacteria > Chloroflexota > Anaerolineae > Ardenticatenales > Ardenticatenaceae > WFWG01. The sequence continues at coordinate 1,068 of WFWG01000075.1, read as the reverse complement.
TGAGCGACGTGTGGCAACTCATCGAGGTGGCCCGCCGGCTCGGCTACGAGAAGTGGTTCCCCTGGAGCGAGGAGGATCACATCCAGGCCATCTGGGAGGAGTACCGCCAGTTCCACGCCAATCCCAAGCACAACTTGGCCCCCTACGAGGAACTGAAGCGCCGTCCCGGCGTCATCTGGCCCTACGTCAACGGCAAGGAGACCCTCTGGCGCTACAACGCCAAGTACGACCCGGTAGCCGCCGAGCACTCGGACGACTTCTACTTCTACGGCAAGCCCAACGGCAAGGCGTGGGCCATCTTCCGGCCCTACGAGCCGCCTGCCGAGTCGCCCGACGAGGAGTATCCCTTCTGGCTGACCACCGGGCGCGTTCTGGAACACTGGCACACGGGCAGCATGACGCGGCGCATTCCCGTGCTGCACCGCGCCATGCCCCACGCCTATGCCGAACTGAACCCCGACGACGCGCGGGAACTGGGCATCCGCCACGGGGACCTGGTGCGAATCGTGAGTCGCCGGGGCGAGGTCGTCCTGCCCGCGGCCGTCAACTTCCGGGGCGTTCCACCACGGGGTACTGTCTTCGTGCCCTTCTTCGACGAATCCATGCTCATCAACGAAGTCACGCTGGACGCCTTCTGTCCGCTCTCCAAGGAACCGGATTACAAGAAGTGTGCCGTGCGCGTCGAGAGGGTATCGCCATGAACACACAGCAGGCCATGACCCCACCTGAACCCGACCGGCGGTCCTGGCTGCGCACCGGCCACCGCCTCATCTTCATCGCGCTGGCCGTCGTGCTCATGGGCGCCGCCGCCTACGTGCTGGGCACGAGTTGGCTGGCCAGCCAGACGACAGCCGTGGCCGAACCGCCGGCCGACACGGGACAGCCCGCGTTGGCGGAACGGCAGTACGTGGAGGCGGGCAGCCTCTACTACTTGGACGAGATGGCGGCTTACGGCAGCCAGCAGGCCGTGATGGACACGCTCCGCACGCTGGAAGCCTACTATGCCCGCCGAGCCTACAACGGCGCCCCCCCGTGGATCCCCCATGAGGTGGACGACGCCATGAGCGT
>WFWG01000074.1 GCA_015491235.1 Ardenticatenaceae bacterium | reverse complement strand
GGCCGACACCATCATGGACGTGTACGAGCCCTACCTGCTCCAGCTCGGCTTCCTGGAGCGCACGCCCCGTGGCCGTGTGGCCACTCGCCTGGCCTACGAGCACTTGGGCCTGACGCCGCCGGATGATGAGCCGGTTCAGCCGTCGTTGCTCTAGCGGGAATTCAAAATCACGCGGAGCCACAGAGAACACAGAAGGCGGAACGAACTGTGGAGAGCGTTAAGGGCCTCAAAATTCCTCCCGAAAAGATGAAAAGATACCGTGCTACCATGCAGCGGCGCCAGCAACAGGCGCAGCAAGAATTGGCACAGCGGCGGGAACGCGCCTGGAAGGTGGCACAGCTCGCCGGCGAGTTGTTGAAGACGCGCTTTGGCGCCACGCGGGTCGTTGTGTTTGGCTCCCTGGCCCACGAACACTGGTTTTCGAGCACATCGGACATTGATCTGGCCGCCTGGGGGCTCAAGGACGAAGACTACTTTTTGGCCGTGGCCAGGCTCCAGGACCTTTCGCCGGAGTTCGAGATTGACCTCGTGGCAATGGAGCGCTGTAAACCGTCCCTCCGCACGAAGATTCTCAGTGAGGGAAAGCCTCTATGAAGGAAACCTATCTTGCTGTAGCCGGCCGCATCCGTCAGGAGTTGCAAGAGATTGGCAAGGTAGTTGAGCGAGCAGTCCGCATTTGGGAGCGCGCGGCCACATCGTCTGACGATTACTATGTGGACGCCGCAGCGCTCAACCTGCACGGCTTCTACGCCGGCCTGGAACACCTGTTTGAAGTTATCGCCGACAGCATTGACCACGCGAAACCATCCGGACCACGCTGGCATCAGGATCTTTTGCGGCAGATGGCCTCGGAGATACCTGGAGTCAGGCCGCCGGTTATTCGCCCGGAAACTCGTGACCGACTTGACCAGTTTCGAGGGTTCCGCCACGTCGTGCGCAACGTGTACACATTCAACCTGGACCCGGCACAAATTGAAATTCTCGTTCAACGCTTGCGCCCTACAATGGATGAAGTAGCCAAAGATCTGCTTGACTTTGCCACCTTTCTTGAGCAAATCGGTGAGGAGTCCGAAGATACAGTTTGAAACCTGGGAGGAAGAGGTGGACCATGACGCCTGACATGGCCCCCATCGGACGAATGCTCATCTTCATGGCGATTTTGCTCTTCCTGATCGGCCTGCTTTTCCTGTTCATGCCGCGCCTGCCCGGCCTGGGACGCCTGCCGGGCGACATCTACATCCAGCGGGACAACTTTAGCTGCTTCGTGCCCATTGCCACTTCAATCCTGTTGAGCCTACTGCTCACCATTGGGCTGAACCTGCTTTTCTGGCTGTTGAACCGATTGGGGCAATAAAGGAGTAAGTCATGCGCACTGTGCGGCTGGCTCTTGCACAATTGAACATGACCGTGGGCGACATTGAGGGCAACACGCGCAAAATCGTGGAGACGATCGAGCGGGCGCGCGCCCAGGGGGCGAACCTGGTGCTCTTCCCGGAGTTGGCTATCTCCGGCTACCCGCCCGAAGACCTGCTCCTCAAGCCCGACTTCATCGAGGCCAACCTGCGCGCCCTGGACGACGTGCGCCAGGCCACCCACAACATCACCGCCGTCGTGGGCTACCCTCACGCCGACGACTACGACACCTACAACGCGGCGGCCGTGCTCCAGAACGGAAAGCTGGTGGGCACGTACCGCAAGCACTACCTGCCCAACTACGGCGTCTTCGACGAGAACCGCTACTTCGGCGAAGGGCTGGAAAGCCCCGTCTTCGACTTCGCCGGCGACATTGTGGGCGTGAGCATCTGCGAGGACATCTGGTATCCCGTGGGGCCGCCCCAGATTCAAGCCCTCGCCGGGGGCGCCGAGCTGCTGGCCAACATTTCGGCCTCCCCCTACTACCGGGGCAAGGGGCGCGACCGCGAGCGCATGTTGGCCACTCGTGCTGCCGACAACGTGGCCATCGTGGCCTACTGCAACCTGGTGGGCGGCCAGGACGAACTGGTCTTCGACGGTGCCAGCCTGGTCTTCGGCCCGCGCGGCGAGTTGCTGGCACGCGGGCCGGCCTTCGAGGAGGTGCTCATCCTCGTGGACGTGGACCTGGCGGAGGTCTTCCGCGCCCGCCTTCATGACCCGCGCCGGCGCAAGGACGTGGCCCTGGCTCAAACCTTCAGCGAACAGGTGCGCCGCATCCAGGCCGAGCCGCTTTCCACTCCAGGGGCCGAGCGTCCTCCCATCGAGCCTCTTGTCGCTCCCGTGCTCAACCCGCTGGAAGAAGTCTACCGCGCCCTGGTGCTGGGCACGCGCGACTACGTCCACAAAAACGGCTTCGAGACCGTAGTCATCGGCCTGAGCGGCGGCATTGACAGCTCCCTCACCGCCACCATCGCGGTGGACGCCTTGGGCGCCGACCACGTGGTGGGCGTCTCCATGCCCTCGCGCTTCTCGTCCGAGGGAAGCATTCGGGACGCCCGCGAGTTGGCGCGCAACCTGGGCATTCGGCTCATCACCATCTCCATCGAGCCCCCTTTCGAGGGCTACCTGAAGGCCCTGGCCGAGGTCTTCGCGGGACGGGCGTTCGACGTGACCGAGGAGAACATTCAGGCCCGCATCCGGGGCAACTACCTGATGGCCCTCTCCAACAAGTTCGGCTGGCTGGTGCTGACCACGGGCAACAAGAGCGAGTCGGCGGTGGGGTACGCCACCCTCTACGGCGACATGGCGGGTGGTTTCGCGCCCATTAAGGACGTGTTCAAGACGCTGGTCTACGAGCTGGCCCGCTGGCGCAACGCCCAGCCCGACGGCCCCATCATTCCCGAGAGCGTGCTCACCAAGCCGCCCAGCGCCGAACTGCGCCCGGGCCAGAAGGATACCGACGCGCTGCCCCCCTACGAAGTGCTCGACGTTATCCTGGAACTGTACGTGGAGCGGGACTACAGCGCCAAGGAGATTGTCGAACAGGGCTTCCCGCCCGACGTCGTGGAGCAGGTCATCCGCATGGTGGACCGCTCCGAGTACAAGCGGCGCCAGGCTCCGCCGGGAATTAAGATCACCACGCGGGCCTTCGGCAAGGACCGCCGCCTGCCCATCACGAACCACTACCGCAGTCGGCTGGTGGAACGGTAACTGCTGGCTTACACGCTGCTCATTTTACCGTTCGGGCACAAGTCGGCTGAGGAATTGCAAGAATACGTTGAGGGGAAGCAATGAGTAGACCGCGGAAGACGACCATCCTCGACTTGCAAACAAAACACCAAAAAGGCGAACCTATCACCATGATTACGGCCTACGACTTTCCTTCTGCGCGCCTGGCCGACGAAGCCGGGCTGGACATCATCCTGGTGGGTGACTCGCTGGGCATGGTGGTCCTGGGATACGAGAGCACGGTGCCCGTCACAATGGACGAGATGCTCCACCACTGCCGCGCCGTGGCACGCGGGGCCAAGCGAGCCTTCCTGGTGGGTGACATGCCCTTTGGTAGCTACGAAGTCTCCCCCGAGGAGGCCGTCCGCAACGCGGTGCGGTTTTTGAAAGAGGGCCACATGGACGCCGTCAAGCTGGAAGGCGGGCAGGAAATGGCCGACCAGGTGGCCGCCATTGTGCGGGCTGGCATTCCCGTTATGGGCCACGTTGGCCTAACTCCGCAAAGCATCAGCGCGCTGGGCGGCTATCGCGTGCAAGGGCGCACCGCCGCTCAGGCTCGCAAATTGCTGGACGACGCCTTGGCCCTCCAGGAGGCTGGCTGCTTCAGCATCGTCCTGGAAGCCATTCCAGACCGCGTGGCGCGTGAGATCACCCGCGCGCTCGACATCCCCACCATCGGCATTGGCGCCGGACCACACACCAGCGGCCAAGTGCTGGTCTTTCACGACATGCTGGGCCTGTTCGAGGGCTTCGTGCCCCGGTTTTGCAAGCAATACGCCCGCGTGGGCGAAATCATCCGCCAGGCTCTGGAAGCTTACCGGGAAGAGGTGGAACAACGGCGTTATCCAGCCCCTGAGCACACCTACACCATCTCCGACGAGGAATTCGCGGCCTTCACGTCGGCCATTTCCACCTCCACAAGGCCATCAGATGCCAGCGAAGCGCAGGACGACGGGGCGCAAATGGGTCCCCTTTACGGCCCTGGACAGTGATGCGCGCGGGGGCGGCCTCGCCACCCCCGCGCCCCCCATGCATCTCCTTTCTTCCTTCGCGTTTGTTGCCAGGTGTGGTACAATATACGCTTGAAAGCACCTGGCGTTCCCAAGTTTCGGCCCAAAGCCAAACACGCTCAACAGCAGAGCAGGTGAGGAGGTCATAATGCCCCATCACCGCACGTTTCTGGTGGAAAGTCGCATTCGGAACATTGAAGCCGAAATTGAGCGCCTGTTTGATCGCCTGCTCATTGAAGAGTTTGCCGCCATTCGGCTCCGGCAACCGCGCGCGTGGCAACCGCCCACGGATGTCTTCGAGACGGCTGACCAGTACGTCGTGCGCGTCGAAATTGCCGGTATGCGCGAGGAGGACTTCGACGTGACCTACCAAAACGGCGTCCTAACCGTGCGGGGCACTCGGCTGGAGCCCCCAGCCCCCAATCGCACCTACCACCACGTGCAAATTCGCTACGGCGAGTTTTTCACCGCCGTGCGGTTCGAGGACGCCATTGACGAGGACGGCATTGAAGCCGAGTACGAAGACGGATTTTTGACCGTTCGGCTGCCCAAGAAGAGCCAGTAACGCCGGCCTGGAGATGGCCGGACGCCACTCATTCCCGTCGTGCCCGACGACGTGGAAATTCGTTGTGAGGGAGGGAACTGATGAGCACGGACAAACCACTCGAACATGCCAATCCGGACGCTCAACACAACACTCAGGAGAAGCAGCGCTCGGACATTCAGGTGCCTGAAATTCTGCCCATTCTGCCCCTGCGCAACACGGTCGTCTACCCGCTCACCGTCATTCCGCTGAGCGCCGAGCAGCCTCGCTCGCTGCGCCTGATTGACGCGGCCATGCAAAGCGATCGCCTGATTGGCCTGGTGGCCATGAAGGACCCCGAAATCCCCACGCCGGGCCCCGACGAGGTCTACACCGTGGGAACGATGGCCGTCATCCACCGCATGTTGCGCGTCCCCGACGGCAGCGTGCGCCTCATCGTCCAGGGGTTGGAACGCATCGAGATCACCGAGTGGGTGGCCGAGGAGCCTTTCCTGAAGGCTCGTGTGGTGCCGCGACCTGAAATCCTCGAGGAAACGGTCGAGGTCGAAGCCCTCAGCCGCAACCTGGTGGAACTCTTCCGGCGGTTGGTGGAGATGGTGCCATACCTGTCGGAGGAGCTCGTGCTGGCGGCCACCAACGCGCAGGACGCCCGCCACCTGGCCTACCTCATTGCCACCAGCGTGCGCATGGAGATTCCCGAAGCTCAGCGCATCCTGGAAGTTGACAGCGTGGCGGAAAAGTTGCGCATCCTGACAAAGGTTATCAACCGGGAACTCGAGGTCCTGGAGCTGGGGCGCAAAATTCAGTCCGAAGCCCAGTCCGAAATGGAGCGTATGCAGCGGGAGTTCTTCCTGCGCGAGCAACTCAAGGCCATTCAGCGGGAGCTGGGCGAGGACGAGGAGAAGCAAATCATCGAGGAGTACCGCCGCCGCATTGAGGAGCGCGGCATGAGCGCTGAGGCCAAGGAGCAGGCCCTGCGCGAACTCTCCCGCCTGGAGAAAATGCCGCCCCAGGCGGCCGAGTACAGCGTCATCAAGACCTACCTGGACTGGCTCCTCGACATCCCGTGGAAAGAGTACACTCCCGACAACCTGGACATCGAACACGCCCGCCGCGTGTTGGACGAGGACCACTACGACCTGGAGGAAATCAAGGAGCGCATCATCGAGTACCTGGCCGTGCGCAAGCTGGCCCACGAACGCCGGCGCCGCGAGCGGGCTGAGGAGGAGGCTGCCCGCAAAGTCATTGCCGAACGGGCCAGCGAGGCAGAAGCAGCCGAGGAAGGCAAAGGCGAGGACCAAGCGGAGCCGACGGGCGAGGTGCCTTCTGAGGAAACCAGGCCCGAAGGCGAGGCCGCCGAGGAACCCGACGTGCTCAGCAGCACCGACCTGGAGGAGCCGGAGAGCCAGGGCGCTATCCTCTGCTTTGTGGGGCCGCCGGGCGTGGGCAAGACCAGCCTTGGCCAGAGCATCGCGCGGGCCTTGGGCCGCAAGTTCACCCGCATGAGCCTGGGCGGCGTGCGCGACGAGGCCGAAATTCGCGGCCACCGCCGCACCTACATCGGCGCCATGCCGGGCCGCATCATCCAGGCTCTCAAGCGTGTGGGGGTCAAGAACCCCGTCTTCATGCTGGACGAAGTGGACAAAATCGGGCGCGACTTCCGAGGCGACCCTACCTCGGCCCTCCTGGAAGTGCTCGACCCAGCTCAGAACCACGCCTTCCGCGACCACTACCTGGACGTGGATTTCGACCTCTCCAAGGTGCTCTTCATCGCCACGGCCAACCTGACGGAGACGATCCCGCCGCCCCTGCTGGACCGCATGGAGGTTATCCGGCTGGACGGGTACACCGAGATGGAGAAGCTTCACATCGCGCGCGGCTACCTGATCCCGCGCCAGCTCGAGACCCATTACCTGCGGCCCGAGGAGATCGAGATCACCGACGATGCCATCCGGCGCATCATTCGCGAGTACACCCGCGAGGCCGGCGTGCGCAACCTGGAGCGCGAAATCGCCCGCATCATGCGCAAGGTGGCCGCCCGCATTGCCGAAGGCCAGGTCACCGAAAAGGTGGTCGTCACGGCCGAGAGCGTGCCCGACTTTCTCGGCAAGCCGCGCTTCTACGAAGAAGTGGCCGAGCGCACCGCCCAACCTGGCGTAGCCACGGGCCTCTTCGTGACCGCTTTCGGCGGCGGTATTCTCTTCATCGAGGCCACGCGCATGCCCGGCCAGAAGGGGCTGACCCTGACCGGTCAGCTTGGCGAAATCATGCGCGAGTCGGCCAAAATTGCCCTCAGCTACGTGCGGGCCAACGCTGAAACGCTGGGTATTGACCCGCGCTTTTTCGACCACAGCGACATCCACATCCACGTGCCCGAAGGGGCCATTCCCAAGGACGGCCCCAGCGCGGGTATCACCATGGTGACGGCCATCGTCTCCTTGCTCACTGGCCGTCCGGTGAAGAGCAACGTGGGCATGACCGGCGAGATGACCCTGCGGGGCCGCGTGCTCCCCGTGGGGGGCATCAAGCAGAAGGTGCTGGCGGCCCACCGGGCCGGGCTCGACACGGTGATCCTGCCTAAGCGCAACGAGCCCGACCTGGATGAACTGCCCGAGGAAGTCCGGGAGGCCATGTGCTTCGTGCTGGTTGAACACGTGGACGAGGTGTTGCGCGAGGCGCTGGTCGAAACGCCGGTGGAGGAAGAGCCAGCACCGGCCAGCGTCGGTGAAGACGGCCAGGCAGAGGCCGTCACGGAAGGGGTCTAAAACGCGCAAAGGGAGAAACCTGTCGCCATACGGTGCGCTTTTCGGGAGGATTGGCACGGTGGACAAGCGTCTCCTGCTCATGACCACCCTGGCGACTGTTGCCGGGGGGCTTTCGGCCATCTACCATCAACTCTTCAGGCGACCGCGTCCCACGGTGGGGGGGACCCTTCAAGTGTCCGGCTTGGAAAAGTCCGTGGAAGTCCTGCGGGACCGGTGGGGCATTCCCCACATCTTCGCCCGCACAGACCACGACCTCTTCTTCGCCCAAGGCTTCGTCCACGCTCAGGACCGGCTCTGGCAAATGGAGTACTGGCGCCGCACGGCTGCCGGCCGCCTGGCCGAAGTGCTGGGGCCGGAAGCCCTGCCAATAGACCGCTGGGCGCGCGTGTTTCGCCTCTACCAGTCGGCCGAGGAGGCATGGCCTCACCATGACGACGAAGCCCGCTCGGCCGCCGTCGCCTACGCCGAGGGAGTCAACGCTTGCCTGGAGGTGATGGGCGGGCGCTGGCCGCCGGAATTCCGCTTGCTGCGCTTCGAGCCTCAGCGCTGGACACCGGTGGACAGCATTGCCGTCATACGGGTGATGGCCCTGATCTTCTCGACCGACTTCCAGGCCGAGTTGGTGCGCGAGCGGCTCATGGAGATGCTGGGAGAGGAGCGCTTCTGGGAAGTGTGGCCCGCCTACCCGCCCTACAACCCGCTCATCGCGCAGCCGGGACTGGAGATGCTGGGCAACCCCTTTGCCGCTGGCAGCAACGCTTGGGCTGTCGGAGGGGGCCGCAGCACCACCGGGGCCCCGTTGCTGGCCAACGACCCCCACGTGCTGCTCACCTCGCCTCCTCCCTGGTATCAGGTGCACCTGCACGGGCCGAGCTACCAAGTCATTGGTGCCAGTTTGGCAGGCGTGCCGGGCGTGATTATCGGCCACAACGCGCGCGTGGCCTGGGGCGTGACCAACAGCTTGGCCGACTGCCAGGACCTCTACGTGGAAACGCGCCACCCGGAACACCCCCACCTCTTCCGGCGGGGCGAGGAATGGGTGCCCGCCCGCGTGTACGAGGAGCGCATCTTCGTGCGCGGCACGGCGCGCCCCGAGCCACTGAGGGTAACGGTTACCCACCACGGCCCCCTCATCAGCGACCTGCTGCCCGACGAGTCCCGCGACCTGGCCCTGCGCTGGTCCCTCTACGAGCCGGACAACGCTATCGGGGCCGTGCTCCAACTTAACCGTGTCTCCAATTGGGAGGAGTTTCGGGCCGCGGCCACGAGTTTCAGCGCGCCCCCGCTCAACTTCTGCTACGCCGACGTGGACGGCCACATTGGTTGGAGCTTGGGGGGACGCATCCCCCTCCGTGACTTCAAGAGCATCACGCCAGTGGACGGGGCCAGCGGTGACTTCGAGTGGCAGGGATACCTGGCGCCAGAGCAACTTCCCTGCGTGCTGGACCCGCCGGCCGGGTACGTGGTTCACGCCAACAACAAGCCCGTGGGAGAGGACTTCCCCTTCTGGCTGGGGCTGGACTTCTTCCCCGGCTTTCGGGCTCGTCGCATTGCCGAGGCCATCGAGGAGCGCTTGCAACACGACCTGGACACCTTCGCCGCCATTCAGAGCGACACGCGCTCCATTCCCGAACACATGCTCGCCCGCCACCTCGCCGCCCTGCCCGAAGTGCGACCCGACCTCGGACAACTGCGGACCCAACTCGGCCAGTGGGACGGCAACATGGTGGCCGACAGCGTTGAGGCTACGGTGGCCTTCTTCACCCTGCTGCGCCTGCGCCATCGCCTGGTGAGCGACAAGTTGGCCCAGTGGACGGCTGCCTTCGAGGGCACTCCCCCTGTGCTGGCTGAATTCTTCGCCATGACTCCCCTTGCTTGTCAAAGTGTAGCCTGGGTGCTCGACCAACTGAACGACCCCGAAAGCCCCTGGTGGCAGCCAGCCGGACAGGCAGACGGCGTCACCCGGGATGCTGTGCTCCGGGAAGTCTTCGAGCAGACGGCAGACTGGCTCCTCGAGTGGGGCAAAGGCTCGATTCCGGCCTGGGGCTCGGTGAACCGCCTGCGGCTGGCCCACATCTTTGGCCGTAACCCAGTGCTGCGCCGCCTCTTCGAGCCGGCCTCAACCCCCTTCGACGGCGGTCCCTTTACTGTGTCGGCCAGCTTCCGGGACATCATGCCGGACAACGCCGAAGGGCTGGTGGTTGCCCCGTCCTGGCGCTTCCTGGCCGACCTGTCCGACTGGGACCGCTGTCGCGCCAGCCTGCCGGGGGGGCAGTGCGGGGTTCCCGGCAGCCGCCACTTCGCCGACGGGCTGGAAGACTGGCTGGCCGGGCGCTATCACCCACTGCTCTGGACGCGCGAGGCCGTGGAGGAGGCGACCGTTGCGCGACTGATCTTGACACCGCGCTGACCACCGTTTTTGAAACGCGCCGTATGCGGCTATACTTTGTTTGAACCGGCGGTCCAGCAACGAGGTGTTCGTGTCGAAAAGCAAATAGCCAGGAGAAAACCAAGATGAGCAAACAAAGTTTCCGCGAACAGTTGCGGCGTGAGCTTCCAGAGCTACTTCAGCAAGATTCTTCGCTGCGCACGTTGCTCGTCGAAGTTGTGCGCCCATACGTTGCTGGCAAAACCGAAACCGACAGCCGCTTCGAGCGGCTCCTCGAAGAGATACGCCACCAGCAAGAAGCGTGGAACCGACGTTGGGAGGAGAACCAGCAGCGCTGGGAGGAATGGACCCGCCAGTGGAATGAGAAGCTTGAAGAGGACCGCCGCAAGTGGGAGGAGAGCCAGCGGCGCTGGGAGGAGAGCGAGCAGCGCTGGGAGGAATGGACCCGCCAGTGGAATGAGAAGCTCGAAGAGGACCGCCGCAAGTGGGAGGAGAACCAGCAGCGCTGGGAGGAGAGCGAGCAACGCTGGAAGGAATGGGTCCGCCAGTGGAATGAGAAACTCGAAGAGGACCGGCGCAAGTGGGAGGAGAACGAGCGGCGCTGGGAGGAGAACCAAAAAGTCATTAACGATATCCTAAAGGAGTTGCGAGAACAGCGTTCCCGCTACGACCAGGGCATCGGCGCTCTAGGCGCTCGGTGGGGGTTGCAAGCTGAAGCGGCTTTCCGCTCCGGCGTGGCCGGCATTCTGAAAGCTGTTGCGCCAGAAGTTGAGGTGTTACACGTGGTAGAAAAGGACGAGAAAGGGGAAGTTTTCGGCCACCCTGATCAGGTGGAACTGGACCTTATCATCAAAGACGGGTTGCTCATTTTGGCCGAAATCAAGTCCTCTGTGAGCAAAAGCGATGTGTACACGTTCGAACGTAAAGCGCGCTTCTACGAGAAGCACCACGGCCGCAAAGTCGACCGGCTGATGATTATCTCCCCTATGGTTGATTTCAGAGCCCGACAGGCAGCGGAAAAGTTGGGCATTGAAGTCTACTCGTATGCCGAAGAGGCCGCTGAAAACCTGTAAGGTGCGCCGAAACTCGGCGAATACTCGCGAACAGGACCCATGATTCCACCTGAAATCGGCTGGCTGTTGATCGGAGCACTCATCGGCTTCATCGTGGGGTCGCTGGTCACCTGGCAACTGCGCGGGCCCGAGGAGCAGAAGTCGTCCGCGTGGGATACGACCAGCCTCCAGCGGTGGCTCGACAAGCTCCAGGCCACCGCCCCCCAGGTGGTGGCGAGCTTTCGCCGGCCGGCAGCACAGGCAAACGCGCGGGCGGCAGGCCGTCGGTCGGCGCCGGTGGCCGTGTTGCGGGCGACCAACGGCCTCCGCCAGGGAGAAACCTTCCTCCTGCGGCCCATGGGCACTCTCACCATTGGCCGTGCCGAGGACGCCGACATCGTGCTCAACGAGGAGGGCGTCTCCCGCTTCCACGCCCAGATCACCCACCACTTCGACTCCACCTCGGCAACTGAGTTCGCCTTAATTGACTATTCCCGCAACGGCACACTGCTCAACGGTCGCCCCGTCAACGCTGTGGCTTCCCTGCAAGACGGCGACCTCATCCAGGTGGGCTCGACGACGTTTGTGTTTCAGAGGGTGAGGATGAGTAAAACGTAATAAAGTAAAACGTAAAGTATAAGGCATGAAGCGTAAAAAGCGTAAGAGATTGTGCTATTGGGGGAGAGGAATGTCGTTGAGTAAGTTTTCCAAGTTTTCAGGAATCACATCGTAGATGGTCTCCTCGTCGCGTAGAGTTCGATAACGTTGTTGCGGGATCATGGTGAGCAGCAGTCGGACGATTTGTGTGAGTAATTTCAGCCGGTGTTCGGTTACACACTCCCCCAAGACGTAACGGCCCTTAAAGTACCAGTCACGGCTTTCCCTAGCTGACCCGAGAGCATATTCGTAGAAGCGGGCCCGATCTTTGGCAGACCCTCGGCTGTAGCCCTCAGCCAAATTAGCGCCGATGGAGCCTAGTGCTCGGTAAAGTTGATCGGCGAGGCAAAGCGTTCGTCTATCCTGCATTAACTTCGTAACGTCGTACCAACCCAACTCCGCAACAAACAGAGCTATGCGATAAGCCTTCATCTTCCACAAAGAATCACTAACAATTTCCTCCGGTACCCCCTTAACCCATTCCTCGTATCTCATATCTCGCTCCTTATTGCTTTTCACGTTCACGCTTTGCGCCTTTTACGTTTTACGTTTTACGTTTTACGCTTTACTCCCTCCCCCACTCCCCCTCAGCCTCTTCCAG
>WFWG01000073.1 GCA_015491235.1 Ardenticatenaceae bacterium | reverse complement strand
TTCTCGAGTTGTCGCTCCCATTCGTTCGTGTCGGGAACAGCTATCGCGTAGTGGGTGTCCTCTTCAAAGTCGGTCATTCGCAGCAAGAGCTGTCCGAGCGCCGAGTACATGGCCTGCTCACGCTGGCGAGACGATTCCCCTTCTACCTCGACGACAAACGTTCCGAACTCTGGGTGTTCTGCAACGATATCGGCGCGCTCGAAACGGGGATGGCTTCCAAAGGTCACCCCCTGTTCCCGCAATAGCGCTTCCGCCCTCCGAACTCGTTCCAGTTTGCCCTCAGGTTGTTTGCCTCCTCTCGCTCGCTCCATTGCGTCAACGTCTACGGTCACCGACCAGCCTTCTGATGGGGAAAAGCGCATGGCAACGAGTTTGGCCTTGACTTCAAGCTGGTACAAAGCACACCTCCCTTGGAGAAATGTGAGCTCAATACGCTGCCAGCTCACGAGCAGCAGCCGCGATCTTCTCGGCGTCGGGATACCACAACGTTGCTAAGGGCAGGGCCGCCGGTGTGGGCGTGTCGGGGGCGGTGAGCCGTTGGACCGGCGCGTCCAGCCACTCGAAGGCGCCCGCCACCACGCGGGCCACCACCTCGGCCCCGAAGCCAGCCGTGCCGTTGGCCTCGTGCACCACCAGCACTTTGCCCGTCTTGCGGGCCGACGCCAGCACCGTCTCCTCGTCCAGGGGCACCAGCGTGCGCAGGTCCACCACTTCCACTTCGACTCCTTCCTCGGCCAGCGCCCGCGCGGCCTTGAGGGCCTCCACCACCGTCGCCCCGTAGGTCACGATTGAGAGGTCACGCCCCTCGCGCCGTACCGCCGCCTGTCCCAGGGGGACAGTATAGTGGCCTTCCGGCACCGGTCCCCGCTCGTTGTAGAGGGCCTTCTGCTCGAAGAAGAGCACCGGGTTGGGGTCCTCGATGGCCGCCAGCAGCAGCCCCTTGGCGTCGTAGGGCGTGGAGGGCACGACAATCTTGAGCCCCGGCGCGTGGGCGAACCACGCTTCCGGGCTCTGGGAGTGGAAGGGCCCCGTGCTCCCGTGGGGTTCCAGGATGGCGCCGGCCGGCGCGCGGATGACCAGCGGCACGGGCCAGCGGGTGCGGTAGTGGTACTTGGCCGTCATGTTGACCAGCTCGTCCATGGCCGAGGCGATGAAGTCGGCGAACTGAATTTCGGCCACGGGCCGCATTCCGAAGAGGGCCGCCCCCGTGGCCGCGCCCACGATGGCCGTCTCCGCAATGGGGGTGTCCACGACGCGCCTGGGGCCGAAGGCCTCCAGCAGCCCTTTGGTCAGGCCGTACACGCCCCCGTACTCCACGTCCTCCCCCAGCACGAAGACCCGCGCGTCGGCCTGCATGGCCTCGAAGAGCGCTTCCCGAATGGCCGCGCGGTAGGTCAGGGTGCGGGTGGTCGTCTCCGGCGGAGGCGGCTGCGCCAGGGCTGGTGCTGGGGCGAACACGTCCTTCAGGGCCGTTTCCGGCGCCGGGGGCGGGCTGTTGAGGGCGAAGGCCACGGCGTCCTCCACCTCGGCCTCGATGTCGGCCACCAGGCGGGCCTCCTCCTCGTCGGTCAGCAGCCCCTCCTCCCGCAGAAAGGCGCGGAACCGCTCGATGGGGTCCCGCTCGGCCCACTCGGCCAGCATCTCGGGCGGCACGTAGTGAGCGGGGTCGGTCACCGAGTGGCCGCTCATGCGCATGGTGACCGCCTCGATGAGCGTGGGGCCGTCCCCCCGGCGGGCCCGCTCCACCGCCTCGCGGGCGGCCTGGTAGACGGCCAGCACGTCGTTCCCGTCCACCCGCACCCCCGGAATGCCGTACCCCCGCGCCCGGTCGGCCAGCTCCCGGAGCGCGGTGTGCTTGTGGACGGGGGTCGAGAGGGCCCACTGGTTGTTCTCCAGCACGAAGACCACCGGCAGCCGGCGGGCAGCCGCCATGTTGACGCCCTCGTGGAAGGAGCCGTGGGCCGTGGCCCCGTCGCCGAAGAAGGTCATCGCCACGCGCGGCTCCTCGTTCATCCAGAAGGCCAGCGCCACGCCGACGGCCACCGGCACCGAGGCCGCCAGGTTGCTAATCATGCTGACGATGCCCCGCTCGGGGTCGCCGATGTGGAGGCCGCTGTCTCGGCCCTGCGTGCAACTGTTGGCCCGGCCCATGTACTGGGCGAAAACCTCGCGCGCGGTGACGCCCCGCACCAACAAGGCGCCTAGGTCACGGTAGAGGGGAGCAATCACGTCTTGGGGCTCCAGCGCGTAGGCCGCGCCCACGGGGATGGCTTCCTGACCTCGGCCGGTGTAGACCCGGCCCACGATGGGGGAGCGGTCCTGGTGGTAGAGCTCGGTGGCGCGCTCCTCGATGCGCCGCATCTTGAGCATGAGGGTGAAGAGGGCAAGGTAGTCGTCCTTCCGCAGGTCGCCGTTGACCACGGAACACCTCCTGGTTGACAGGGTGCAGGTTGGTTCGCTTGACACACAACCCAGAATTATACACAATACCCTGTCCGGGCAAACCACACGAGCACCGCTCGCTCTCCTCCCCACGCAGTCGCCCCTTCTACCGTTGCCGCGTGTGCCGGCGACCCCTGCGTGGCCGAGGAGCACGAGCGCCCGGCCCGAGAGCATGTGTGGGAGGAGACGCCGTGGACGAGCTCCAGCGCCGCCTGAGCCAGACCATTCGCCTGCTGGGCAACTTGTTGGGGGAGACCATCATCGAGCAGGAGGGCCGCGAGGTCTTCGACTTGGAGGAGGAGATTCGCGCCCTGACCAAAGCCCACCGCGCGGGCGACGAGGCCGCGGGCCAGCGCGTCGTTGCGATTACCGAAGCGTTGGTCCGGGACCTGCCCCGCACCCTCGCCATCCTCAAAGCCTTTGCCACCTACTTCCAGCTCGTCAACCTGGCCGAGGAGCAGCAGCGGGTGCGCGTGCTGCGGCAGCGTGCCAGAAGGGCCGCCGAGCAAAACGTCCCCATGGGCGAGACCGTGGCCCAGGCCGTTCACCGCCTGCGCGAGGAGGGGTTGAGCGCCGACGACGTGCGCCGGCTCCTGGAGCGGCTCTACGTGATGCCCGTCTTCACCGCCCACCCCACCGAGGCCAAGCGGCGCAGCGTGCTGGTCAAGCTGAAGGCCATTGCCGAGGCCCTGCACGACCTGGACGTGCACGACCTGCTCCCCGACGAGGAGGCCGAACTGGTGCACCTCATCCGCGAGCACATTGTGGCCCTGTGGCAGACCGACGAGACGCGCGACCGCCCGCCCACCGTCATGGACGAGGTGCGCAACGGCCTCTACTACTTCGAGACCACCCTCTTCGACCTGATCCCGCAAATCTACGAGGAAGTGGAGAAGGCCCTGCGCG
>WFWG01000072.1 GCA_015491235.1 Ardenticatenaceae bacterium | reverse complement strand
GTCCGTGGGTCGCGCGCGGTGGCCGCCGCGTTGTAACGGTCCAGGTGCCAGCGCCGGGGATTGTCGCGAATATATTGCCGGATGGCGTGTAGGGCCCGTTCGTTCCGAATGATGCGTTCGTAATAATTGCGTTGCCACACGGTGTGGATGTCGGTGTTTTGGCGGGCCCATTTGGTGACGCCGATTTTGAACCCCCGGACGATGGAACCGATGGTTTTGGACGTTCCACGCGGGCGCGGTAGGGGCGGTAGGGGCGAAAAATCTTTCGCCCTTACCGCGCCCCCCGCGCCCGCGGGATATTCCACAATCCAAATGATGCCGTGCACGTGGTTGGGCATGATGACGAATTCGTCCAATTCCGTGTGGGGGAAATGGTCGGGGATGGCCAGCCAACATTGGTGGGCAATTTTCCCCAACGCGTTCAACACCATTTTTCCGTCCACCACCCGGCCGAACAGGTGCGCCCGCCGGTGGGTGCAGATGGTGACGAAATAGGCGCCGGGTTGGGCGTAATCGTATCCCTTCAGCCGGATGGACCGGCGGCGGTGGCGTTTCGGGTCATAGGGTGGCATCGGGTTCCTCCCCTCGGGGTGTGGGTTGGTCGCCCTCACGGGGCGTGGCCGGGCCCTTTCAACAGCCCGGCTGGCCGTAGTTGCCGCAACAGTCGGAGCGGGTGCGCAGCTTGATCCAGTTGTTGCGCAGCACCAGGCGCAGCTTGCGGCCCCACGGCATGGGTTGCCGCATGTTCTCCACCACCGCGCGCAGGTTGGGGCGCTCGTCAGGGCTTCGGCTTTCGGAGCACATTGTTCCTTCCTCCTTACAATTGCGTTTGGTAACGTCACCTGCTCACAGAGGTCGTGCGGCGCCGCCATTCCGCCCACCTACCCAAAAGATGGAGGGGCGCAGCGTGCTGCGGCGCCCTGCTGGGGGGACACCCCCCACGCCCCCCGGCAGGGGGGAACCTCCTGCACCCCCGGAATGAGGTGGGACGGCGGCGCCGAGCCATTTCGGTGAATACATGGCGTTTGTAGACCCAATTGGTAAAAGAGGGGTCCAGGTGGGACGCATGTGCCACGTGCGTCCCACCTGGACACTATGTGCGCCAAAGGACGACGGCCACCGCAACCAGCGCCAGGAGCGCCAGGGCCGCGCAGCCGGCCCCGGCCCCCAGCACCAGCAGGCCGGCGACGAGCACCGTGCGCTCGCTTCTCTCTTCTGGGGATAGCTGTTCGGACGGCGCTGGCGTGGGCGCGGCCGGGGGCGGCGTGGGGCGGCCCTGTTGTGGTGCCGGTGTGGGGGGCGCGACGCCCAACTCCTCGGCCAGCCAGCGGGCGTAGAACTGCTCCTGGTCGTAGCCGCAGGCGGCCTGAAGCGCCTCGTCGGTGCTCAGGCCGGCGTTCAACCCCTCGATAAGCTGGCGGAAGCCTTCCTGCCCACAATCCCGCAGCAGGAAGTCCACCAGCGCCCAGCTTTCCAGGTAGGCCAGGCTGACGGTGGAGTGGTCGGCGCCGAAGTTGCCCTGTAGGCGGCTCAGGGGCGGCAGGGTGCCGGAACGGGCAGCCCCCCGCAATCGTTCCCGCTGGGCCTCGCCGAACTCGCCCGGCTCGCTGTACATGGCCAGCCCCTCGTCCAGCCAGGCCGGCGGGACGGCCAGCGCCGACTCCGTGGCCCGGGCGAAGGCCAGGTGGGCCACCTCGTGGGGAATCACCTGCTCCATCCACCCGCGGTCGCCCGGCGCGATGATTTGCACCGTGATGCCCAGGTCGGGGAAGGCCTGGCCGCCGATCCAGCTCTGCTGGGGCGGAAAGGCGGAGCGAAAGTCGGCATCGTTGGCGTAGACCACCACCCGCACCGGCTGCTCGAAGCTCACGCCGAACGCTCGCTCCAGGCGGGCGATGGCCGCCTGGCCCGTCTGAAACATGGTCTCGCCCCACGCGCGGTCACCCGCGTACCAGAGCACGGTCAGCTTCTCGTCCTCGAGCCGCTGCCAATCGAAGCGCACGTCCAGGTACTCCGTGCGGTAGCGGGGCGTGGTGAAGGTTTGGCCGGTTTCGTCGCGCAGGCGCCAGTAGTACTCGACCAGCAGGCCGGGCGGAATGGTGGCGTTCTTGGTGAACCACTCGTAGCGCAGGTGCACCTCGGTGGCCGGTTGCTCCACCGGCACGGGAGCGCTGCTCCAGGCCGATGCCCCAGCGGCCCGGAAGTAGAGCCGCGCCTCGGTGAAGGGGCGCTCGCCCGTGGCCTCCAACTCGAAGACGAGCGCGCGGGGAAAGTCGTTCTGCACGGAAGGCCGGAAAACGGGCGTGGGACCCTGCGCTCGGACGGCCAGACCGCCGGCCAGGAGCACGAGCAACACGGCCAGCGCAGCAAGCCAGCGGCCGAGGCTGTTGAGCGTCATCGGGGGGCTCCCTCCACAATGGCCACGCCGGAACTGGTGCCGATGCGGGTGGCGCCGGCCCGCAGCATGGCCACCGCGTCCTCGTAGGTGCGGATGCCGCCGGCCGCCTTGACACCCAGCCGGTCCCCTACCACCCGGCGCATGAGGGCCACGTCGTGGGTCGTGGCGCCGCCGGGCCCGAAGCCCGTGGATGTCTTGACATAATCAGCGCCCGCCGCCTCGCTCAGGGCGCAGGCCAGGGCCTTCTCCTCGTCCGTGAGCAGGGCCGCCTCGATGATGACCTTCACCAGCGCGCCGTGGGCGTGGGCCGTGGCCACCACGGCCGCGATGTCGGCTGCCACTGCCTCCACTTCGCCCCCCTTGAGGGCGCCCACGTTCATCACCATGTCCAACTCCGTGGCCCCGTCGTGGCAGGCCAGTTCGGCTTCGTGGGCCTTGGTCTCGGGGCGGTTGGCCCCAAGGGGAAAGCCCACCACCGTGCAGACGGCCACGTCCGTGTCGGCCAGCGCCTCGGCGCAGAGGGCCACCCAGACGGGGTTCACGCACACGGCCGCGAAGCGGTAGCGGCGGGCCTCCTCGCAGAGGCGCCGCACGGCCTCCCGCGTGGCGTCCGGCTTGAGCAGGGTGTGGTCAATGAAGCGGGCCAGTTCGGCGCCCGAAGGCTGTTCGGGGGGAGCGGGGAAAGGGCCTCCACGCGGCGCCAGCAGACGCTCGCGCGGCGCTGCCAGCGGGCAGGTGGACGCGCACCGCTGGTCGGTGCAGGCCGCGCAGTGGGCCAGCGGGATGGGCGCCGCCGCGTCCAGCAGGCGGCGGCGAACTCGTTGGGCTGTGGCGGCAATGGGCGTGTTGGGCGTCACGGCTGGCTCCTCTGCTCCTTTGGGGGTCATGGGGAATGGGCCTGGGTTGTCGGTTGTTGGCCGGCCTTCCCGCCGAGCGGGTCTGGGTACGAGGGAATCAGGCCCCAGTATTTGGGTTCCTGGTACGAAATGCGCGCTTTGAACGTGGCGAGCCACTGGGCCAGGCGCGGGTAGCGTCGTGGGTCCACGTCTGGCAGCTTGGGAGGCCAGTAGGAAATCCAGGCTTTGCCGATGATGCGGTCGCCGTCCAGCGGTCCCCAGGAGTGGGAGTCGCTGGAGTTGTTGCGGTTGTCGCCCAGGACGTAGTACTCGTTGGGTCCCAGCGTAACGGGTCCGTTGGAGTAGGAACCGGGATTGGGCTCCCACGGTTCCAGCAAAAGCTCACCGTTGATGTAGACCTGCCCGTTGCGCACCTCCACCGTCTCGCCGGGCAGGCCGATGATGCGCTTGATGTAGTCCCTGGGCGGGTTGTCCGAGAACTGGAACACCACCACCTCGCCCCGGCGGGGCTCGCGGAACCAGTAGACGGCCTTGTTGACGATGAGGTACTGCCCCGCCTTGAAGTTGGGCTCCATGCTGTAGCCCTCGATGCGGAACGTCTGCGTGGGAATGCGGATGAGGGCGAAAATGATCACGGTCATGATGACCGTCTCGATGATTTCCCGCAGCGTTTGCCAGAAGGCCGAATTCCAGAAGGATGAAGCGGCCTCGCTTTCAGCCGGCCCGGCCACCGGATAGGGTGAACTGTTCTGGGAAGGGTCGGCTGACTGGTGTGCAGGCCAGGGCTCTGGGGAGACCAACTCGATGTCCCACTCTTGTTCTGGCCACTGAGACGATCCGGAAAGGTTGGGGTCGAAGCCAGTGTTCGATCCAGCCATTGTTCATTGCCTCGGAGTCAATTGATCTTTGATATGATAGCACACCCCGGAGCGAGCGACAAAGGGCGGGATGTGAGCGGGCGTACAGGCTGCGTCTGGAATTTCCGGTGATGCCGGTGCCTCAGAGTCTTCGCTTCGCTTTCCCTCCCATCCCCCAGCGCTTCCAAATGGGATAGCCCGGCCGAACCACAAGTTGACCTTTCTGAAGACTTGAGTACAATAAAACGCGGTGGTCGTGCTAGGCGGGGAGCTAGCGGTGCCCTGTACCCGCAATCCGCTACAGCGGGGCTGAATCCCCTCCTTGAGGCCCCGTGCAGTCGGGACTGCTGCAGTCAGCGGCGTTGATGGCTGGGTCCTGAGCGGCGAGAGCCCGTGAACGGGTCAGGCCCGGAAGGGAGCAGCCATAAGCGGTCACTCTCGGGTGCCTCAGGGGTGCCTGGCCTGAGTCGTCTGACTGTACGCAAGCCGACCCGCAGGGGTCGAGAGGAGGGTGCACGGCCACCTTACTCTGAGAGCAGCTCACATCAGGGGGCCTTCGGCAGGGCCCCTTT
>WFWG01000071.1 GCA_015491235.1 Ardenticatenaceae bacterium | reverse complement strand
ATCCGCTTCACTTTCAGTATCCTCGGCGGATCGAGTGTGGGTGTGGCCGGTAAGACAACGTAGAGCTTCATGATTTTCCCTCCTCTTTCAGTATCCTCGGCGGATCGAGTGTGGGTGTGGCCATTTTCATCCTCCCTTGTGCCCGCCTTGCGCACCGCTTTCAGTATCCTCGGCGGATCGAGTGTGGGTGTGGCATACCGATGAGGAAAGTCGGTAAGTTTCGACAAAACTCTTTCAGTATCCTCGGCGGATCGAGTGTGGGTGTGGCAGTGTGCTTCAAAGTTACGCCCATGATACTCAAAAGCCATGAAAGTGTCAAATCGGCGCTCCAGGGGCCTCTCAGGGGGCGCTTCGAGAAGGCCCTCCGGCGGTTTTGAGCCGCCTTTCCCCTGCTCGTTCGCACTCCCCTTTTCTGCACGGAAAGCCGGGGGTTTTGCGAAATGGTTTGTGGGTCAAATTGTTAAGTTTGCCCAGGTTTTCGCCGCCAAAATGTGTGTAAACCTTACTGACCGGAACTGGCCTCGCTCCACGTAGAGGTTCTTTTGGCCAGAATGTGCGAAGCGGTGCCGCAGAAGCGCTCCCGGTGATGGGTCCCGGTGGACACTTCAAAAAATGTCGTTGCAGAAGCGGCGGAACTCGCAGCTCACACACAGGCGTGGGCTGGAGGGCGGCGGAGGTAACGTGCTGTGCTGCACGGCCTGCTGGATGGCTTCCACCGTCTGCTTGACCGTGCGGCGCAGGGCCGGCGTCAGGCGCACTTCGTGGGCTCGTCGGCGGGGAATGCTGTAGACGAAGCCCCGCCGCACCGGACGCCCCCACAGGTGCTCCAGCAGCAGGGCGTAGCCCGCCACCTGAACGGCAAAGTGGCGGGCGTTGACGCGGTAGGAGTCCTTGAAGTCCACCGGGATGAGTTCTTCCTCCCGCTCGATGACCATGTCCACCACGCCCGAAAGGCCCAAGTCGGGCGCGTAGAGCACCACGTCGAAGTGGCGCGTGCCGTCGGGAAGCCCGTAGGCCCGCAGCGTGCGGCGCCGTTCTTTGATCCGCGTCTCCCCGTGGGCTTCGGTTCCGGCCCGCATGTGGTAGGTGAGGGGCCGGAAGGCCCCCAAGAGGTGCTGGTAGTAGACCACCCGCTTGCACATGTGCCACTGGCGCAGGTCCACTACGGGCAGAACCAGCGGGTCGGGGCCGTCTTTGAGGGCGACTTCGGGGGGATCGGCCTCGTCCTCGTGGGAAGTAGGGCCCGGAGCTGGATGGCGGTTCGTCATGAGTCTTCCCCTTTCTTCTCCTCCTGAATGATTTCGTCCCGGTTTTCCCAGTCACGCTCACACAGGGGGAAAAGCTGAATTTTGCCGGGCTTGCGGCCCAGCAGGCGCCGCAGGCGCTTCATGAGTTCCCGGCGGTGGGTCGGCGTCAGCGTGCCCAGGAAGGCGCTGTACTGGATGCGGTCCAACCCGTAGTCCAAGCAGGCGTCGGCCACTTTGGTGCGCACGCGGTCGTCGGGGATGTCGTAGACCACCAGGCAGCGCATGGCTCACCTCACCAGGGGCCCACGAAGGGCACGTACTCGTCCCGCTCACCTCGCAGGAAGGTGGCCAGGTGGCGGGCCTGGCTCTGAAGGGCGCTCTGGAGTTGCACCCGTTTCCCCTCGTAGGGCACGTTGGTCCGCAGGCGTTCCAGCACCCGGTCGGCAATGCGCCGCCGCGTTTCCCGGTCCAGGCGCGGTCCCTCCTGGGTGAGCGCCGTGCCCCGGTTGACCAGCGCGATGAGCACGCGGTCCACCACTTGCTGGCGGAACTCCTCAATCAGGTCGAGCACCAGGCTGGGCTTGCCGGGGCGGTCGGCGTGGAGGAAGCCGCCGTAAGGGTCCAGCCCGGCCAACAGCAGGGCCCGCTCCACCCAGCCGTAGAGAATGCCGTAGGCGTAGTTGAGGGCCTGGTTGAAGGGATCGGTGGCCCCGCGCGTCATGCGGCCCGGCCAATCGAGTTCCTGGCGGAGCAGCAGCCCCACGCCAGCCCAGTAGTGGTGGGCAGCCCGCCCCTCCAGCCCCAGCAGAATGCCGCGCGCTTCCTCCAGGTCCATCCCGTCCGTGGGAAGGTGGTCCAACTCGGCCTGCACGTCCTGAATGGCCCGCACGCGCTCGTGGACCTGAGCGAAGCGGTCGGGTTCCCGCTCGCGGTAGTTCTTGGCGAAGTAGCGCAGCAGGTTGATCTGGTTCTGCACCTTGCCCAGGGCAAAAGTGCGGGCCAGGTGGAGGCCCAGCGGCGACTCGTAGGCGGCCAGTTGGGCGCGCCGGGTGGCCACCGTGCCCGTCAATTGGGCCGAGTAGAGCATGGCGTAGGCCCGCCCGCTCCCGGAGAGGAAGTAGATGGGAATCCCGCGCTCGGCACAGGCCCGCACCGCGTCGGACGAGAGGCTCACGCCGTTGCTCATCACGAGCACCGCCTCCAGGTGCAGCAGCGGGTAGTCACCCAGCTTCTCGCCCGTCTTGATGCGGGTGACGCGCAGGCGCTCCGAATACTTGCCGATGTGAAGGCCGTACTCGTCGGCGATCAGGTGGTGGATGACCGGCATGGCGCGCTCCTTTATTGACATAAAATTTGATATTGGGCCGTGCGAACTGAGATCCACCCGTTGCCCTTCACCGCGTTTCGGCCCACCTGGACCACACAACCCCACAGGAGCACGGGCAGCAGGGGGCGCCAGTCGTCGGCGGCGTAGGTAGCCTGGCCCACGAAGCCGCTCAAGGGGGTCACCCGGCCGGTGCGCCGCGAGCCGCTCTTCACCTCCACCCAGTGGGTCTGGTTGCGGACCAGGCGCACCCGCCCGGCCGCTTCCACCAGGGCGGCGTAGTCCCAGTTGGGCCGTCCGCCGGCGTACTCGCCGGCCAGCCCTTCCACCCGCTCCATGAGCCGCTGGAAGAGGGGGCGGAAGCGGGGAACTTTGAGCAGGCGCCCTTGCTCCACCAGCCGCGTGGGCGAGCGAAATTCCACCGTGACTTCACCCCGTTCCAAGGAGGCCAGCAGGCGCTCGGCGGCTGCGTCAATGGCCGCCTGGTCCACGAACACGGTGGGCATGGCGATTTCGTGGCGGCCGGGTTTCATGATGAGCTCCCGCTGACCGGTGAGGGGATTGAGCGCCTCGATGCGCCGCAGGGCGAACTGGCCCCGCTTGCCGCGCCGCTCGGCCAGCCGGCGCCCCAGGCCGAGCTGGCCCATGGCGGGCACGGCCAGCACCATGTAGGGCAACAGGTTCACCGCCACACCAAAGAGGGTGATGCGGAACGTGAACGTGTCGCCGGGTTCCAGCCGGTGCCAGCCGGCGTTGCCGTTGACGGCGTGGTCCATCGGCCGCCCCTGCCCGCCCAAGGCGGCCACCGTGTAGGGACGCACGGGCGTGTGGCCGGTGCGCCACTGGGGGTTCTCCCGCGCCATGAGCCAGCAGACCGGGCAAATGGCCGTGTGTGCCGAATCGTCCCCCTCGGGCACCGGGCAGTAGTGGCGGCGCAGCACGCCCAGCAGGGCGCCCCGCAGGGCCGAACCGGGCCACGCTGGGAGTTCAAGAGGTGTCTTCGCCGCCGCCGTGAACTCGAGCGCGTAGGCTTTCAGGTCGGTTTTAGGGACATGCATTCCTCTTCCCTCCGCGTAATGAGTCTTAGCATGAGCATTCGTCAAGCATCAACCCCAACGTTTTTGAATAAGAGACGTCTACGATGGGAGGCCACTGGCCGGGTTCTGTCCAGATGCGTTGGCTTAAGCGCAGTTGATGCCACCGTCCCCAGGAAATGGGAACCAGCAATTCCGACGCCTCCAGGGGACGCTCCTTCTGCAAGCGCTGATACTCCTCTTCCAGGCACAGGGGGAGCACCTCTGTGCCGTCGAAAAGTCGGTCAAACGCCCGTTCCAGGCTGGGGTCGCTGTTAAACGGTATCAGTGGATCGAGGAAGC